>NZ_LR134440.1:0-334103 GCF_900637855.1 Neisseria animaloris | reverse complement strand
TTTTCATTGTTTTATCTCTTTCCTCTTGATGTGTGTGTGTTTGGGTGTGGCCGTGTGCCACCCCCTTTTTTTACCACAACAATACAAAACTGTTTCGTTATTATGAGATACCGTCTAAAACATTTTCAGACGGCCTCTCGAATTAGTTAAACAATACGTCTATATCACCTTTCCAGCACCTTCCTCGATTTTCAATCGCACTTGCGCAAACATATGCCTCACACCCTGCCACCATTACAGAAAGCTTTAAGCAATAGCCGACATTACTTGAAAATTAAAAAATAGTCTATATCACATGCCCACACACGTATGGCAACTTTATCCAGCTTAAAATGGATAATTCTTGCTAAAGCCATTTTATCCAAAAGACGATACGACACTATTTATATAAGTGCTAATAAAGCAACTTGAAAATGATGCCATAATATCGACCGAAACGGAGCATCATTTGCCGAAAGATAAAAAATAAGTGCAATCAGATTCACAAAAAACTCCCATTGTTTTCAAACGGAAGTTTTTTTCTTAACTACTTACAAATAAATTTGTCGATTAAAAATAATGTAAAACAAAACCTACTTACAACACATCCCCGTAAAAACCGTGCCAATACTTGCACATAGGCACTTTTAACCCTATTCTGCCCTTAATGGCACATTGATTGTGCTGTATATAAAGGAAACAACCATGAAAAAAACCAAATTCTTTGCTTTATTTGCCGTTACAGCCCTCGCTATGGGAGCAAACGCTTATGCAGCTAAAGAAATCAAAGTAGCTTCTAATAACACACCATACACACAAGATAATGTGCAGAAAATCGCTGCCACTGCAGTCAGCATGGGTGTAAAAGAACCTGTGTCTTTAAACTTAACCGGTGCCAATCTGACTGTATCCGGCGATAATTCCACCAAATGCACCTTTAAAGTAGGCGACGGTGATACTCCTAAAATCCAAGGCGTAAACTGTAAGTAAGCTTTTTATATTTACTAATGAAGAGAGGCCGTCTGAAAATTTTCAGACGGCCTCTCTTCATCAACTCAATCAGTTTGTGTTTGATCTTCAAATAAATCTACATCAAACAAATCAGGTTCAGGGGAACGAATATGACAATCTATCTCTATTGCCTCAGAAACACGACAACAACAGGGCAGTATCTCGTTAGGCCCGATAAATGCCAACGGGAAATGATCATAATCCACACGGCCCGATAAAATGTGAACGCGACAGGAACCGCAATACCCGCTACGGCATTGGTATTCAACTTCATGCCCCGTCCGCTCTAAGCCTTCCAAAAGAGTTTCCCCCTCTTTCAGTTCAAAAGCAGTATCTCGGGTAGTAATCAAAGCCATGCTGACTGTCCGGTAAAAATCAATCAAGCCGTCTGAAGTACAGAAACGCCTGCACTTTCAGACGGCCTGACAAATGTGTTTTTACAGCTCAAAATCACCCAAATCGTCGGCGCTCACTTCGGCATCAATCTGGCCGATTAGGTAAGAGCTGATTTCCACTTCCTGCGGTGCCACCTGAACATTATCGGACGATAACCACGCGTTGATCCACGGAATCGGGTTTTGCCCCGAGCCTTCAAAAGCAGGCTTCAGCCCGACTGCCGCCATGCGCAGATTGGTAATGTATTCAACATACTGGCTTAAAATTTCCTTATTCAAGCCGATCATCGAGCCGTCTTTAAACAGATATTCCGCCCACTCTTTTTCCTGAGTGGCCGCCGTTTTAAACAACTCGAAACATTCCTGTTCCAATTCGGCGGCAATCTCGGCCATTTCAGGATCATCCACACCGCTGCGCATCAGGTTCAACATATGCTGCGTGCTGGTTAAGTGCAAGGCTTCATCACGCGCAATTAGCTTGATGATTTTTGCATTGCCTTCCATCAATTCGCGCTCGGCAAAAGCGAACGAACAGGCAAACGACACATAAAAACGGATCGCCTCCAGCACATTCACGCACATCAGGCACAGATACAGTTTCTTTTTCAGCTCGCGCTTGTTAACCGTAACCACCTTGCCGTTCACCCGGTGCTCGCCCTCGCCCAACAGATTGTAGTATTGGGTATATTCAATCAAATCATCGTAATAGCAGGCGATATCTTCCGCACGGGCAATAATGTATTCGTTATCGACAATATCATCGAACACCAACGATGGGTCGTTCACAATATTGCGGATAATGTGCGTATAGCTGCGCGAGTGGATGGTTTCCGAAAACGACCACGTTTCAATCCACGTTTCCAACTCCGGAATCGACACCAATGGCAGCAAAGCCACATTCGGGCTGCGGCCCTGAATCGAATCCAACAGCGTTTGGTATTTCAGGTTACTGATGAAAATATGCTTTTCATGCTCGGGCAGATTCTGGTAATCGATACGGTCGCGCGACACGTCGATTTCTTCCGGCCGCCAAAAGAAAGACAGTTGTTTTTCAATCAGCTTTTCAAAAATTTCGTATTTTTGTTGGTCATAACGGGCAACATTCACAGGTTGGCCGAAAAACATCGGCTCCAGCAAAGCATCGTTTTTTGCTTTGCTGAATGTGCTGTATGACATGACTAGGTGTTCGCAGGACATGAATCTTCTCTTAATTTATTTAATTATTAAATTATTGCTTGCTTGTATATTTAATTGATGCTTCATTTCACTTAAATTCAAAAGTCTCTGTAGCCGAAAAAATAAAAGTAAAAATATAACTAAAACCCGAAACAAAGTCTTACACAGAATTTTGAATATTTTAGGATTTGAACACACTGTTTTTTTAAAGATCAGAGCTTTATTGCCTCAAGTAAAGACCTTCAAAAATGAAAGCCTTATATACATAAGCAACTTTAAGACTCTATTTCAATTAAATCTTACAAGCCCCACCCGCGCAGCCGTCATCCTGCAAGTCAGTCTGCGTATCGTCCGCTCCGTCGCGGGTGTTATGGTAATACAGGGTTTTCAAGCCGAATTTATAGGCGGTGAGCAAATCTTTCAGCAGTTGCTTCATCGGTACGCGGCCGCCTTCGAAGCGTTGCGGGTCGTAGCTGGTATTGGCGGAAATGGCTTGGTCGACAAACTTCTGCATAATGCCGACAAGTTTCAAATAACCGTCGTTGGAAGGCATTTGCCACAGCAGTTCGTATTGGTTTTTCAGACGGCCGAATTCAGGCACCACTTGTTTCAGAATACCGTCTTTCGAGGCTTTTACAGATACCAAACCGCGCGGCGGTTCGATGCCGTTGGTGGCGTTGGCGATCTGCGAGCTGGTTTCAGACGGCATCAAGGCGGTTAAGGTTGAATTGCGCAGGCCGTGCTTCACGATGTCGGCACGCAGGCTTTCCCAATCGAGATGCAGCGGCTCTTGGCAGATGGCATCCAAATCTTTTTTGTAGGTATCAATCGGCAGCTTGCCTTGCGCGTAAGTGGTTTCGTTGAACAGCGGGCATGCACCGAATTCTTTGGCAAGTTCCACCGAGGCTTTGAGCAAGTAGTATTGGATGGCTTCAAAGGTGCGGTGGGTTAAAGGGATAGCGGAATCGTCGCTGTATTTCACACCGTTTTTGGCCAAATAGTAGGCGTAGTTAATCACGCCGATGCCGAGGGTGCGGCGGTTCATGGTGGCAACTTTGGCCGCTTTAACGGGGTAATCCTGATAATCCAACAAGGCATCGAGTGCGCGGACGGCGAGATCGGCCAAGCCTTCGAGTTCATCCAAACTTTCCAACGCGCCCAAGTTGAATGCCGACAGGGTGCACAAGGCGATTTCGCCGTTTTCATCGTTAATGTCGTTTAACGGCTTGGTCGGCAAGGCAATTTCCAAGCACAGGTTGGATTGGCGCACGGGCGCAACTTTGGGATCAAACGGGCTGTGCGTGTTGCAATGATCGACGTTTTGAATGTAGATGCGGCCGGTGCCGGCGCGTTCCTGCATCATCAATGAAAACAGTTCGGTTGCAGGCAGCGAACGTTTGCGGATATTCGGATCTTGCTCGTATTGGGTGTACAAACGCTCGAACTGGTCTTGATCGGCAAAAAACGCTTCGTACAAACCGGGTACTTCGTTGGGCGAGAACAAAGTAATGTTGCCGCCTTTAATCAGGCGGGTATAAAGCAGACGGTTGATTTGCACGCCGTAGTCGAGATGGCGCACACGGTTGTCTTCTACGCCGCGGTTGTTTTTCAGCACCAACAGGCTTTCCACTTCGATGTGCCACAGCGGGTAAAACAGAGTAGCCGCACCGCCGCGCACGCCGCCTTGCGAACAAGACTTAACCGCAGCTTGGAACATTTTGAAAAACGGAATACAGCCGGTGTGTTGCGCTTCGCCGCCGCGGATTTCGCTGCCCAAGCCGCGGATACGGCCTGCGTTGATGCCGATACCGGCACGTTGGGAAACGTATTTCACAATCGCGCTGGTGGTGGCGTTGATGCTGTCGAGGCTGTCGTCGCACTCGATCAACACGCAGCTTGAAAATTGGCGGGTCGGCGTGCGCACGCCTGACATAATCGGCGTAGGCAGGGAAATTTTGAAGGTGGAAACGGCATCGTAAAAGCGTTTCACATAATCCAAACGGGTGGCTTTCGGATATTTGGCAAACAGGCACATGGCCACCAAAATATACAGAAACTGCGGCGTTTCGTAGATTTGGCGGGTAACGCGGTTTTGCACCAGATATTTGCCTTCAAGCTGCTTGACCGCGCCGTAAGAGAAAGTCATATCGCGCTCGTGGTCGAGATAATCGTTCAGTTCTTCAAACTCTTCACGGCTGTAATCGGCCAGAATGTGGCGGTCGTATTTGCCCGCTTCGGTAAGTTTGGAAACGTGGTCGAACAGGTGCGGCGGCTCGAATTCGCCGTATGCAATTTTGCGTAAATGGAAAATCGCCAAGCGTGCGGCGAGATATTGGTAATCGGGCGTATCTTGTGAAATTAAATCGGCCGCCGCTTTAATGATGGTTTCATGGATATCGTCGGTACGGATGCCGTTGTAAAACTGGATGTGCGATTTCAGCTCGACCTGAGAAACCGAAACATTGTCCAAACCCTCTGCCGCCCAGTTGATGACGCGGTGGATTTTGTCCAAATTAATATCTTCCAAACGACCGTCGCGTTTGGTTACTTTCAGGTTGTTTGCTGCGTTCATCTATTTCACCTTAAGAATTTCTTAAAACACAAGATACAGTAGCACTGCGACAATTCGGGCACAATATACTGTATTTTTGATTGAGCTTCCAGACTTGACAAAGTTGGGGAAAAGAAGTTCTCTCACACTGTTCCAACAGGCAAAAACATAAGGCATATGCTTATCCAAAGCCGCTTAAGCAAAGAAAATTCAGCCTTTCTAAGCGCACGGTTCTGCACACAATATTAGGGCGGAATCCACCCGCGCATAACACCCATTTTGCATAACAAAAAAGCATTTTTGTTGGGAAAACATCATCATCAAACTTCAAATCAGACATTTGAAGCCGGCTCGGAAAACAGTAAGCATAATAATGTTAATTATTGTAAATTCTTATCATGATGTAAACATTGTTATTTTTTCAACACTTCATTACAGGAACAACTTTATTACTGTCCCGTACTGCAAAACAAACTCCGACCGGCCTTCTCCCGCCCCGTTTTTTCTTTTCCGATAACGGGATTGCCACTGCCTACAATAAAACTAAAACCTTGTATATCCAGCATATTTCTCTTTTAAATTGCCACACGGCATTTTTTTATTTTGTGATTTAAACTGAACTGCTTTTTCTAAAAGGCCGTCTGAAAAAACAAGCGGTAGCGTGGGTTTCAAACCGCCTTCCCATATAGAAACCGGTGCTGATTTGCTTTACAATCCCCCGACCGTTTACCTGCTTTTCCTAACCCCGGGCATACGCCCGCCCGAAACGGAACCCAATCCATGCATAAAAAACGTTTCAATCTACCCGCCCTACTGCTCCTCTCCGCCCTGCTCTCGGCTTGCGGCGGGCAGCAACAGCAAACCGAACAACCTTCGAAAAACCAAACCGATTCCGCATTCCGCACCGAATTTATGGCTTCGTTCACCAAGCAATGCATCAACAGCATTCCCAAAGAAGCAGCCGTTTCGGAGCAAACCGCCCAAGAATTCTGCGCGTGCGCTGCAAGCAAAGCCGTGGAAACGGTTACTCCCGAAGACATGACCCGAATGATGGCCGGAGACCAAGGCAAAAAAGAAATAGAAAAGCGTGTCGAGCGTGCGGTCGAGCCTTGCAAAACACTCTTGAAACGCACTTCTTGAAATAAAACCCGACAGGCCGTCTGAAATATTTTTAAGACGGCCTCCATCACTTGAAGCGAGAACATCATGACTACTTTTTCTAAATTCTTACCGCAACACCTGCAACAAAACGCCCTTCCCGAAAACTTGGGCGGCGTGCTCGAATCGATTGTTGCCGCCTGTGCGAAAATCAACAGCCAAGTGCGCCAAGGGGCGCTGGCCGGTATTTTGGGCGAAGCGGGTACGGGGAATGTGCAGGGGGAAGACCAAAAAAAACTGGATGTTATCGCCAACGATATTCTGATTGACACCCTGAAAGCAGAGCCCGCCGTGGCAGGTTTGGCCAGCGAAGAAGAAGACACTTTTGTGGCCTGCAACGAAAACGGCAGCTATCTGGTGCTGTTCGATCCGCTCGACGGTTCGTCCAATATCGACGTAAACATTTCCGTCGGCACCATTTTCTCGATTTTGGCCAAGCCCGAAGGCGCGCTAACTACCGAATCGTTTCTGCAAAAAGGCAGCGAACAGGTAGGCAGCGGTTATGTGCTTTACGGCCCGCAAACCCAGTTGGTGTTTACTGTGAAACACGGCGTGTTTGTGTTTACCCTGGGTTCAGACGGCCAATTCGTTCAAACGCAAGCCCATCCGAAAGTGCCGGAGCAAACCAAAGAATTTGCCATCAATATGTCGAACCAACGCCATTGGTTCCCGCCCGTGCAGCAATACATTGCCGAGCTGCTCGCAGGCGATACCGGCGTGCGCGGCAAAAACTACAATATGCGCTGGGTGGCCTCGATGGTGGCCGAAATCCACCGCATTCTGATGCGCGGCGGCGTGTTTATGTATCCGCAAGACAAACGCGATCCGGCCAAACCTGGCAAACTGCGCCTGATGTACGAAGCCAACCCCTTGAGCCTGATTTTGGAACAGGCTGGCGGCACGGGAAGCAATACCGTTCAAAACATGCTCGATATCCGACCCGAAGGCCTGCACCAGCGCGTATCAGTGGTGATGGGCAGCCGTGAAGAAGTAGAATATGTAAATAAATTGCACCGTTGATTAAGGTTTATTTAAATATCTTGAGGCCGTCTGAAACAAAAGGTAAAGTTTCGGGCGGTCTTTATGTATCGTATTATATGATTTTTTTCTCTATTCGATTTTTCAAAGGAACCTTTATGTCCATTCAAAAATTTATTCCCGCCGCTCTGCTTGCGGCTGCGTTCGTTTTACCCGTTACCGCTTCGGCTGCGCCCGCTGCCAAAGGCAAATTCCGTTACAGCATGGCCGAAATGCAGGATATCGCCAATCCGAAAAAACTTTCATGGCGCATTTTCTATGACAAACCTTCCGAAGGCCCCGATGCCGAATGGTTTGATGCCGTGAAACAAGGCAACTTGGCCAAAGTGAAAAAAATGGTGGCCAAAGGCCAAAACCTCGAAGCCAAAGACGAAGCCAGCTTGGGTCAAACCGCGCTCGGCTGGGCGGCGTTTATCGGCTATGAAGACATGGTGGATTACCTGATCGCCCAAGGTGCCGATTTGAACGCTACCGACCGCGGCGACGTGTACAACGTGCTCAAATCGGCGGTATTGGGCAAAAACACCAAAATCGTGCGCAAAGTGTATGCCAAACTGAAAGACAAAACCGATTTGAACGACCAAACCGTTGAAAGCGACGGCGAAACGCTGCTGATGGTGGCCGCCAGCAACAACCGCATCGAAACGGTGAAATATCTGCTTTCACTCGGTGCAAACCCGAACTTGGTAACCACCCAAACCAACAAATCCGCCGGTTCGTACAACCAAAGCGCACTCTCTTACGCCTGCACCCGCGGGCATAAAGAAATGCAGGCGTTGCTGATTTCCAAAGGTGCCATCAACCACCGCACCGGCAAATCAAGCTGCGAGTAATACTTTTGCCTGCTGAGAGGCCGTCTGAAAAAACGATTTCAGACGGCCTTTTTGTATATGCAGCAAACCCCGGGGTTCAAAACCATTTGTAGGGATGGGTATGCAATCGACTTCCTGCCCTGCAAAGTTAAGATTCACCACCCTTCATCATTCAAACGGCTTTCTCTGCCAATACGGTTTAATTGTTTTCAGACGGCCTGCCCGCACCTCTTCTCCCGCGCCCAGTTCAAACACCAGCGCGCCCGATAAGTCGGTGCGCAACAACTCGATACCGTGGGCTTTCACGCGGTTTTGCACCGCTGTGGTGGGGTGTTTGTAAGCATTGGCATAACCGCTCGAAGCCACGGCGTATTGCGGTGAAACCGCGTTCAGAAAACCGCCCGCCGACGAAGTGTCGCTGCCGTGATGCCCCAACACCAGCACTTGGCTGTACAAGCCTTCGCCGTATTTCTCCACCAACGCCAGCTCGCCGCGTTTGCCCAAATCGCCCGTTACCAGCAGCGACTGCCCGCCCGCCAGCACGCGCAGAACGCAACTTTGCTCGTTGTCGTCGGCCGTTTTCGAGTTTTCAGACGGCCTCAAAAACTCAAACACCACGCCGTCCCATTGCCATTGCCGCTCCCTGCAAAACTCCGCACCCTGATAAAACTCAGGCTGCCCCACCCAGATTCGGCGCGGCTGTTTCGAGCGGCGGATTTCAACAAAACCGCCGTCGTGGTCGGCATCGTGATGCGACAGCACCAGCGCATCCAAACGGCGCACACCGGCGGCATTCAGCGCAGGCAGAATCTGCGCGTTGGCGATGTGCTCCGTACCGGTGTCGAACAACAGGTGATGGTTTTTCGTCTGCATCAATACCGACAAACCCTGCCCCGCGTCCCACACCGTTATTTTCAGACGGCCTTCCTCAACAGGCGGCGGGCGGTACAGCACAAACCCCGCCAACACCAGCCACGCCAGCGGTTTCCAGCCCGTGCCGCGCGGCAGCAGCACCATCAATACCGCCAGCACCGCCAACGGCAGCAGATAAGGCGGCGAGGCCGCAACCGCATATTCGGGCGCATATTCCGCCACCCACACCAACACGCGCATGGTGTATTCGCCCGCCGCGGCCGCCAGCCATTGCAGCCAACCAAACGACAGCAGCGAAGCCAGCAGAGCCAGCGGCACCAGCACCCACGAAAACCACGGGATCGCCAAGGCATTCACCAACGGGCTGATTATCGGCAACGAAGCAAACATGCTGCCCAAGGCCGCCACCGACAACAGCGACACCGCCCATTGCCCGCGCACCGCCAACAGCCAGCCGCGTTCGTTCAGACGGCCTGCCGACACCCACAGCAAAGCCCCCACCAAGCCGAACGAGAGCCAAAACCCCGCACCCAAAACCGCCAACGGGTCGAACAGCAGCACCCAAGCCAACGCCTGCCACCAACCCGCCCATACCGACGCGCCGCTGCCGCGCCACCAAGCCCACGCCAGCGCACACAGCATCAACACGCTGCGTTGCGTCGGCACCGAAAAGCCCGCCAAACCCGCATAAAACAACGCCGCCGCCAAACCCGCCGCCAACATCCACACCCGCGGCCGTTTCGGCACGCGCGGCAGCACGCGCAGCAACTGCTTCGTCAGCCACCCCGCCAGCACCGCCACCATACCCACATGCAGGCCGGAAATACTCACCAGATGGTTCAAACCCAAAGGCCGGAACGCCTGCCAAGACTGTGCGCTCAAAGCCGACTGCTCGCCTATGCTCAAGGCCCGCATCAAACCGAGGCCGTCTGAAAAATCCCGCCCGCCGGTATCGGTTTGCCGCCAGCGCAGGCTCACCGCTTCACGCACACGCAACAACACACCGGCACGGTTTTCCGGCAACGGCTGCCTTTCCTTGCCGATGCTGCCCACCCCGCCGATGCCGTCGGCCAACGCCCACGCCTCACGGTTGAAACCGCGCAGATTAACCTCGCCTACCGGCGGCCTAACCCGTGCCTTAACCTGCCAACGGCTGCCGGCCGGCCAATCACGCAGGCCGTAATCCGACAGCAGCAAACGGTATTCCCGCCCCGCACCATCACGCGCCCGCGCCGTAAAACGCACCCGTTTGTCGTCGCGCTGCGGCAAATCCGCCACTTCTATTGTGAGCGGCACAGAGGCCGTCTGAACCGCAGGCCATTGTTGCTCCAAAGCAGACTGCGTGCGCCAGATGCCGTATAGCGCGCCGGAAAAAGCAATCAGCAGCCAAGCCGCCGCCCGAAACCGCCACGCCGCTGCAAACAGGCACAGCCATACCGCCGCTAGCACCGTCCAAGACGGCACGGCGGGCAGCGCAAACGAAACAACAACGCCGCTTACCCAGAGCGGCAGCCAGAAACGGGGCATAGATGATGGTTTCTACAAAAATAATAAACATGAAAGAATAAATCAAAATCAGGGCGTCTGAAAACCGTTGCCCGCGCCAGAGATGTTTTCAGACGGCTTATAACCAAAGGCAATGATGATAAAACCAAGTATTCTTTCTCTTTTTCAGACGGCCTCGATAAAGTGTTGCCCATACTCAAACCAATTACTGCAAAGGAAAATACCATGCCGGCAACACGCTTTCTCCCATTTGCCGCCGCGCTCGGCACCCTACTGGCTTTATCGGCCTGCTCGCCCGATACTGCTAAAAATCAGGCCGAAACATCGGCATCCGACGGAAACGCCGTTGCTTCTTCCGATGGCAAAAACATCAAGCTGCTGAATGTTTCCTACGATGTGGCCCGCGATTTCTATAAAGAATACAATCCGCTGTTTATCAAAGAATACCAAACCCGAAATCCCGATGTGGCGATTAATATTCAGCAATCGCACGGCGGTTCGAGCAAACAGGCTTTAGCCGTCGCCAACGGCCTGCAAGCGGATGTAGCCACCATGAACCAAACTTCCGATATCGATCTTTTAGAAAAAAAAGGATTGGTCGCATCAAACTGGCACACCCGCCTGCCCGACAATGCCGTTCCCTTTACCAGCACCACCGTGTTTCTCGTCCGTAAAGGCAACCCCAAGCAAATACGTGATTGGGCAGACTTGGCCAAAGACAATCTGCAAATCGTGATCGCCAATCCCAAAACTTCAGGCAACGGCCGTTATGCTTTCCTCGGCGCATTCGGTTACGGCTTGAAAGCGCACAACGGCGACGAAACCCAAGCCAAAGCCTTCACCGCCAAACTGCTTAAAAACGTGCCCGTGTTTGAAAACGGCGGGCGTGCCGCCACCACCACATTTACCCAACGCAATATCGGCGACGTGTTGATTACTTTTGAAAACGAAGCCAACCATGTGAGCCGCAACCTTGCTCCCGGTCAGTTTGAAATCGTGTATCCGAGTTACACCATTCTCTCGGAAAGCCCCGTCGCCATCGTCGATGCCGTGGCCGATAAAAAAGGCACCCGTGCCGCCGCCGGCGAATATTTGAAATACCTGTGGAGCGAACCGGCGCAAGAGCTGGCCGCCAAATTTTATCTGCGCCCCCGCAACACCGCCGTGCTGGAAAAACACCGAGCCGACTTTCCCGCCGTCGAAACATTCCGCCCCAACGAGGTTTTCGGTTCTTGGGATGACATCGCCAAGAAATTTTTTGCCGACGGCAGTTTGTTCGACCAATTGAGTGCACGCAACTAAAGCGTTCTCTCCTTTTGAAACTGCAGGCCGTCTGAAAAAATATTTTCAGACGGCCTTATGCTGCATTTGCCAAAACGGAATTTGCATCACATCGCATATTAAACCGCTAAACCGCCGCATCCGACCGCTCGCCCGTGCGGATGCGGATGGCTTCTTCCACCGGCAGAATAAAAATCTTGCCGTCACCGATTTTGCCCGAACGCGCGGTTTCGATAATGGTTTCCACCGCCCGCTCCACATCGGCATCGCTCAATACCAATTCCACTTTCACTTTGGGCAGAAAATCAACCGCGTATTCCGCGCCGCGATAGATTTCGGTGTGCCCTTTCTGGCGGCCGAAGCCTTTCACTTCGGTAACGGTCATGCCGGTGATGCCGATTTCGGTTAATGCTTCGCGCACGTCGTCGAGTTTGAACGGCTTGATAATCGCCTCTATTTTTTTCATGTTTTTTCTCGCTGTGAAATGGTTTCAGACGGCCTGTTTTAGCACAAAGCACGGCAAGGTTCAATGGGCTTTTCAGGCCATCTGAAAAGGGAAATTTAACCAAGCGGCCGGGGCCGGTTTTGTGTACAATTACGCCCATTTCCAACCGCATGTGTGAGCTAGATTCATGTCTGTCGTATTGCCTTTGCGCGGCGTTACCGCCCTGTCTGATTTCCGTGTCGAAAAACTCCTGCAAAAAGCTGCGGCCGCCGGCCTGCCGAAAGCAGAATTAAGCAGCGAATTTTGGTATTTTGTGAGCAGCCAATCCGCGCTGAACCTCGAAACCGCAACGAAATTGCAGGCTTTGTTGGAAGCAGAACGTGTCGAAAAAACACCCGAAGCCGAAAACAGCCTGCATTTGTTTTTAATCACCCCGCGCATCGGCACCATTTCGCCGTGGGCATCCAAAGCCACCGACATCGCGCACAACTGCGGCTTGGGCGAAATCGAACGCATCGAGCGCGGCATGGCGGTGTGGGTGAAAGGCGAGCTGAACGCCGGGCAAAAACAGCAATGGGCCGCCCTCTTGCACGACCGCATGACCGAAAGCGTGTTGCCCGATTTTCAGACGGCCTCGCAGCTCTTCGCCCACCCCGAAGCGCAAACCTTCGCCACCGTTGACGTTTTAGGCAAAGGCAAAGACGCTTTGATACAAGCCAACAGCGAACTGGGCTTGGCGCTGTCGCCCGACGAAATAGACTATCTGCTGGAAAACTACCAAGCCTTGCAGCGCAACCCAAGCGATGTCGAACTGATGATGTTCGCACAGGCCAACTCCGAACACTGCCGCCACAAAATCTTCAATGCCGACTTCATTTTAAACGGCGAAAAACAGCCCAAATCGCTGTTCGGCATGATTCGCGACACCCACAACGCCCATCCCGAAGGCACCGTAGTCGCCTATAAAGACAACGCCTCCATCATCGAAGGCGCGAAAATCGAGCGTTTCTACCCGCGTGCGGACGAGCAGCAAGGCTACCGCTTCAGCGAAGAAGAAACGCACATCTTGATGAAAGTGGAAACCCACAACCACCCCACCGCCATTGCTCCTTTCGCGGGCGCGGCCACCGGTGCGGGCGGCGAAATCCGCGACGAAGGTGCCACCGGACGCGGTGCGCGCCCGAAAGCGGGTTTGACCGGCTTTACCGTGTCCAACCTCAACATTCCCGATTTCAAACAACCGTGGGAAGGCGGCTACGGCAAGCCCGACCACATCAGCAGCCCGCTCGACATCATGATCGAAGGCCCCATCGGCGGCGCGGCGTTCAACAACGAATTCGGCCGCCCCAACCTCTTGGGCTATTTCCGCACCTTTGAAGAAGAGTTCGAAGGCCAAATGCGCGGCTACCACAAACCGATTATGATTGCCGGCGGCTTGGGCAACATTCAGGCCGGCCAAACCCATAAAGACCAAATCCCCGAAGGCGCATTATTGGTGCAACTCGGCGGCCCCGGCATGCTGATCGGGCTCGGGGGCGGCGCAGCCTCTTCTATGGATACCGGCAGCAACGCCGCCGATTTGGACTTCAACTCGGTACAGCGCGGCAACCCCGAAATCGAACGCCGCGCACAAGAAGTGATCGACCGCTGCTGGCAACTCGGTAAAAACAACCCGATCGTGTCGATTCACGATGTCGGCGCGGGCGGCTTGTCGAACGCCTTTCCCGAATTGGTCAACGACGCAGGCCGAGGCGCAATATTTAAGCTGCGCGACGTGCCGTTGGAAGAACACGGCCTAAGCCCGATGCAGATTTGGTGTAATGAGGCGCAAGAGCGTTATGTGTTGTCGATTTTGCCCGAACACTTAGACTTGTTCCGCCAAATCTGCGAGCGCGAACGCTGCCCGTTTGCCGTGGTCGGCACCGCCACCGACGACGGCCATCTGCAAGTGCACGACGATTTGTACGGCAACCATCCCGTTGATTTGCCGCTGAACGTTTTGCTCGGCAAACCGCCCAAAACCACCCGCAGCGACCACACCGTAAGGCCGTCTGAAAAACCGTTTTCAGGCAGGCATATCGACCTGAAAGAAGCCGCCTACCGCGTATTGCGCCTGCCTACCGTGGCCGCCAAAAACTTCCTGATTACCATCGGCGACCGCAGCGTCGGCGGCATGACCCACCGCGACCAAATGGTCGGCAAATATCAAACCCCCGTAGCCGATGCCGCCGTAACCATGATGGGCTTCAACACCCACAAAGGCGAAGCGATGGCCATGGGCGAAAAACCGACCGTCGCCCTGTTTGACGCGCCCGCTTCCGGCCGCATGGCCATCGGCGAAACGCTGACCAACCTCGCCGGCGTGAATATCGGCGACATCGGCAACATCAAACTTTCCGCCAACTGGATGGCCGCCTGTGGCAACGCCGGCGAAGATGAAAAACTCTACCGCACCGTCGAAGCCGTGTCGCAAGCCTGTCAGGAACTGGGCATCAGCATTCCCGTGGGCAAAGATTCGCTGTCGATGAAAACCGTGTGGAAAGACAACGGCGCGCAAAAATCGGTAACTTCGCCGTTGAGCCTGATTATTACCGGCTTCGCACCGGTGCAGGACGTGCGCAAAACCGTTACGCCCGAATTGAAAAACACGGCCGACAGCGTATTGCTGGCCGTGGATTTAGGCTTCGGCAAAGCACGCATGGGCGGCTCGGCCTTAAGCCAAGTGTATAACGATATGGCAGGCGAAGCGCCGGATATCGAAACAGGCCGTCTGAAAGCGTTTTACCAAGTGATTCAGCAGCTTGTAGCCGAAGATAAGTTACTGGCTTACCACGACCGCAGCGACGGCGGCCTGTTTGCTACGTTGGCGGAAATGGCGTTTGCGGCACGTTGCGGCTTGGATATAGATTTAAATTTATTGCTTGCACAAACATTCATTACCAACCATACCGCTCTGTCTCAATCATTGCGGACTGAAGAGGTAAAAGCGTTGGCTGAATGGCAAGAAACCATTGCCCGCACATTATTTAATGAAGAGTTGGGTGCTGTTATCCAAGTCAGAAAACAAGATGTTGCCGATATTATCAATTTATTCTATCAACAAAAGCTGCATCACAATGTCTTTGAAATCGGTACGTTAACTGATGAGAACACGTTAATCATCCGCGACGGGCAAACGCACCTTATTTCTGACAACCTAATCAAACTGCAACAAACCTGGCAAGAAACCAGCCACCAAATCCAACGCCTGCGCGACAACCCCGAATGCGCCGACAGCGAGTTTGCCCTGCTGAAAGACAACCAACGCAGCGCGCTGTTTGCCGACCTGACATTCGACCTCAAAGAAGACATCGCCGCACCGTTTATCGCGGGCGGTGCCAAGCCGAAAATCGCCGTATTGCGCGAACAAGGCGTGAACGGTCAGGTGGAAATGGCCGCCGCCTTTACCCGTGCGGGCTTCGACGCTTACGACGTACACATGAGCGATTTGATGGCAGGCCGCGTGAAACTGGCTAACTTCCAAATGCTCGCCGCCTGCGGCGGTTTCAGCTACGGCGACGTATTGGGCGCAGGCGAAGGCTGGGCGAAATCCATCCTGTTCCATCCCGAATTGCGCGACCAGTTCAGCGCCTTCTTCGAGCGCGGCGACACGCTCACTTTAGGCGTGTGCAACGGCTGCCAAATGGTGAGCAACTTGGCGGAAATCATCCCCGGCACGCAAGGCTGGCCGAAGTTCAAACGCAACCGAAGCGAGCAGTTTGAAGCCCGCCTGAGCATGGTCAACGTGCCCAAATCACCCTCGCTGATTCTGGCCGAAATGCAAGGCAGCAGCCTGCCCGTCGTGGTGAGCCACGGCGAAGGCCGCGCCGATTTCGCCCATATCGGCGGCACAGTTTCAGACGGCCTCAACATCGCCCTGCAATATGTGGACGGCTTGGGCGCAGTCACCCAAACCTACCCGCTCAACCCCAACGGCTCGCCGCAAGGCATCGCAGGCGTAACCAATGCCGACGGCCGCGTTACCATCATGATGCCGCACCCCGAGCGCGTGTACCGCACCGCCCAAATGAGCTGGCATCCCGACGATTGGCAACACAGCGAACTTTCCGGCTGGTACAGAATGTTCGCCGGCGCGCGTAAAGTATTCGGTTAACAATCCAATCCGATAACAAGCAGCCCGCATTCATTGCTTAAAAAACAATGGATGCGGGCTGTTTTCAACGGTTGGAAATCATCCGTACCGGCCAAGCGCTTAAGGGAAAAAAACGGGCATGTTTGAAACGGTGAAAACAATCAAACGGATATGATCACGTATATCTTATCCTTATTCACTCCGACTTGCGCCGCTCCAATTTTTCCAACCGCGCATTCAATCGGGCAAAGTCGTCGCGCAAGGTATCAACTTGCTGCGACCATGTTTCGAAAGTTTCACGATTGATTACCGGCGATTCGGGTTCACGGGCATAATCGCCGAACTGTTCCAGCATACTTTGGCCGAAAGCCTTAAGTGTTTGGCCCATTTGGGCGGCACGCGTACCGATACTTCCGGCTACTGCATCACCGAACAGTCGGCTCAAGTCGTCGTTGGCGTAATAGCGCAAACCGCCGAAAAGCGGCAGCAAAGCCATGCCGGTATCGGTGTCTCCGTCGATGGCCACATCGCCCACTCCGGGTGTTTGGCCTTGCAGTACTTTTTGCAGGGCACTGTTTTGAAAAGTGATTTCGGTAACCGCTTCGGCTTCGCTGTGTTCAAGAAAACCTTCGGCATTCAAGGTGCCGTGTATACTCAGGCCGGCGGCATTCAGGCAAACGGTTGTACCGGCGAATCCGGCCAGTGCCGCTTGGGTTTCGCGGTTTTGCCGAATCAGGTGGTTGATAACGGGAATCAGGGCTGTCATGGGTGTTCTTTCTTATCAGGCCGTCTGAAAAAGTTTTAGACGGCCTTCAGTCTAAAACGGTGGAAAAATCATCATATGCGGTGTTTACGATTTTACCGCTGCTGCAATCGGTTTCGTCAAAAGTCAATTCCGGCAAACCGAGTTTGACGGCTTCAGCCCGATAAAACTCGTGTTTGGGCAGATGCCGCTTTTCTACGATATTGCGGATACGCAAGCCGCTCGGCGTACAGGCGGCCAAATATAAGGCGGCAACAGCACGGCTTCGGTGCAGCATGTTCACGGGACGGTGCATGCCTGCCGCCTTTTTGCCGCTTTTCAGCAAGCTGTTGAGCGGATGGCGTTCCGCGGAATACAACCCGCCCAAACGCAGAATATCGACATGCTCGATACCACTTTCGAGAAGCAGCCGCTCCGCCGCCAGCACTTTTTGCGCACTTGCCGTTTGCGGTTGCAGCGTGTTGTGTTCGGTACATTCCCGAGCCTCCTCGCCGTAAACGCTGGTGCTGCTTGCGTAAACAATATGCCGTACGCCGAACTGTTTTGCCGCTTTCCCCCAAACCGCCAGCAAATCGGTGTAACGGCCGACTGCCGACGGCGGCAACAAGCAGATCCACACTTCTTTATCGGCCCATTTGCGCCAAAAGGCCGTCTGAAAAACTTTTTCATCGTTTAAATCGACGGCATCCAATTCAATCGGCAGATTGATGTCGTCGGAAGTCAGGCTGCGTTTCAAGGCCGACACGCGGCCGCCGTTTTCAAATAATTTTTCAGCCAACGGGCGGCCTAAATAGCCCATGCCGAGTATGGCTGCATCGGGTGTATTCATTTCAGACGGCCTCCGCATTCTTCCAATCCGGCGTTACCCATTTGGATACGTCCACAAACCGGTAGGCCGCCATTTTTTCCAGCAAACCTTCAGGGGTGCCGTCGACGCACAGCAGGCTCATATTGGCTTGCGGCATAAAGCCCGCATCGGCGGTTTGCTGCAACATGGTTATCATCGGATCGAAAAAGCCGTTTACATTAAATACGCCGACAGGCTTGCCGTGCAGCTTCAACTGGGCTTGCGAAAGCACTTCAAACAGTTCTTCGTAAGTACCCAACCCGCCGGGCATGGCGATAAAAGCATCGGCAAGCGCTATCATTTTGTTTTTGCGCGCGGTCATATCAGGCGTTTCGATCAGCTCGGTTAAACCGGTATGCGCTACTTCTTTTTCCCGCAAAAAAGTGGGAATCACACCGGTTACTTCACCGCCGTTTGCCAGCACGGCATCGGCTACCGTACCCATCAGCCCGATTCTGCCGCCACCGTAAACCAAACGGCTGCCGCGTAGGGCAATAGCCGCCCCCATCGCTTGGGCCGCATGGAAATAAGCGGGGGTGTCTCCCAAATTGGAACCGCAATAAACAACGATATTTTTCATATTACCGGCAATTTCAAAAATAAGAAGCGGGTATTGTAACCGATATGGCCGTCTGAAATTAAAGAAACGGCGGACATGGAAAGGCCGTCTGAAAACTTTTCAGACGGCCTATAAGACAAGTACGGTTATTTCAGCTTTGGTGCACCGTATTGTTTACACAACCCGACTCCAGCGTCAAGTTGCCGACGGTTTCGTCAAACTCGGCAAGATACTGCTCCAGCAGATAAGGGCGCAGCAGGCTGAGGGTGCGGCGGATGCCGCTGACTTTGGAATCCTCGGTCAGCTTGGCGCGGCCGCGCATCGAACCGTCGAAGTCGAACCAATATTTGGTAACCATCCACATATTCAAAGCCAAGTCGTTCATGGCGGTTTCGTCGGCTTTGATAATGCCCAAACCGTTCAGGCGTGTAAGCAGGTTGACCAATAGCGGCGACACTTTTGCCTGCGTGAAGTTGTTGTGCTCGCCCAAAAGCTCGGCACTGCGTGCCAGCAAGGCGTTTACGTCGCTAAACAGAAAACGGTAGCGCCACATCACATCGTAAATACCCGACATATAGCTGACGGCATCGCACACGCCTGCGGGCAGTTCGGCGTTGTGCAGATAATTGAGCAGGTCTTCGCTGTATCGTTTGAACAATTGGACGATGATTTCGTCTTTATTGCGGAAATGGTAATAAAGGTTGCCGGGGCTGATGCCCAGATGGGCGGCGATATGATTGGTGCTGATGTTGCGCTCGCCTTCCTCGTTAAACAGCACCAGAGCCGCCTCGACGATTCTGATGTAAGTATTGGTTTTCACTTCTTTTGCCACGTTGCTACTCCTTGGGGCTTGCCTACTCTTGTTTTAATTTGATGCTTATGGGTTGGCAATTATAACCAACAAGCCGAAACCTTTGCAAAACGCCGTATGCCGCGCATTTCCGCGTTATAAGCTCTCATAGCCCGGCCTCATCCGGCGGTTTTTCAAAGCATCAAGCTCGGTTTTAACCGGCCATCACAGCGAAAAAGATGCCGGCAGCCAGTTGGGTTCGGCATGCAGTACCACACCGAAGGTTTGTAGAACGGTTCGGCAAATATGCTGTGCCAACCGATGCACATCTTGGGCGGACGCATGGTGTTTGTTGACCAATACCAAAGCCTGTTTATCGTGCACCGCTGCGCCGCCTATGCCGTAGCCTTTCAGACGGCATTGGTCGATCAGCCAACCGGCAGCCAGCTTAACCGTGCCGTCGGCTTGCGGATAATGCGGCATGTTTGGATATAGTGCCAGCAGCCGGTGTGCGGTTTCGTGATCGACAATCGGGTTTTTGAAAAAACTGCCGACATTGCCCAGCACTTTGGGGTCGGGCAGTTTGCTTGCGCGGATGCGGCATACGGCTTGGCAGACGTCTTTTGCGGTGGCTTCGCGGCCGGCGCATTCTTCGGCCAGCACGGCGGCCAAGTCGCCGTAGCGGGCGTTGGCGGTGAAGTGTTCTTTTAAGGCAAATACAACCGAAACAATCACATAACGGCCTTTGCCCTGCTGTTTGAACAGGCTTTCGCGGTAGGAAAAGCAGCAGTCGGCATTGCTTAATTCGACAAAGCTTAGGGTGTTTAAATCAAAGCAGCGCACGCTGTGGATGATGTCTTTCACTTCCACGCCGTAAGCGCCGATGTTCTGCACCGGCGATGCGCCTACCGTGCCGGGAATCAGGCTGAGGTTTTCCAAGCCGCACAAGCCCATGTCCAGCGTTTTCAACACAAAGTCATGCCACACTTCTCCGGCCTGTGCTTCTATATAAACGAGGCCGTCTGAACGGAAAAGTTCGCGTATGCCTTTATTTTGCATGTGGACGACCAAGCCGTCGTAGTCCTGCATCAGCAGGATATTGCTGCCGCCGCCGAGCCACAACACAGTATGGCGGTCGAATGCGGGCAGTTTCACCAAGTCGGGCAGATCGCTTTCGTTTTCCAGCACCGCAAAATCACGCGCCGCGGCTTTCAATCCGAATGTGTTGAACGGCGTTAAATCCACATCGTGCAATAGCTGCATCACAACATCCTTTTTTGCGCAGCCACCGAACGGCTGCATATTTCCAAACACCAAACCAGCAAAACGGCGGCCACGCTAAGTGAAACCACCAACGCCGTCCAAAAACCGTAAATGCCCATGCCGACCGAATAAGCCAAAAAATATCCGGGCACCAAGCCGAAGCCCCAAAAGGCCACGGCATGAATCAGCATCGGGATTTTGGTTAATTTGTAACCGCGCAGGGCATAAGAAGCGATACATTGGGTGGCATCGCCCAACTGGAAAAACGCCGCAAACAGCAGCACTGTCGCCGCGATTGCCAGCACGGCTGCATCGTCGGTGTACATGCCTGCCAACGGGTAGCGGAAAAACACCAACAATAACGCCGTTGCCACCGCCAACACCAAACCGAGAATCAGCGATACGCCCGAAATATAACGCGCACGCTTATATTCGCCGCGCCCGATGGTGTAGCCCACCCGCACCGTGCCCGCCGAACCGACACTTTGCGGAATCATATAAATCACGCTGGTCAAGCTCATAACCACTTGTTGCGCCGCCACATAATCCTGACCTTGCCGCGCCACCAAAAATACAATGCACGAAAACAGGCTCACTTCCAAAAAGAACGACAAACCGATCGGCGCACCCAGTTTCCAGATTTGTTTGAACACCTTCATATCGGGTTTGCTGAACCGCTCGGTCAGCTTGAATTGCCTGAAATATTTCTGCTTCACCACATACAGCCACAGCGCGGCGGCATTGAACCAAAACACCAACGTGGTGGCCACGCCGCAACCCGCACCGCCCAACTCGGGCATACCGAATTTGCCGTACACAAACGCATAATTGAGCGGCACGTTCAGGAAAAACGCCAGAAAGCTTACAATCATGATCACACGCGGGCGGTTCAGGCTCGAAGCATAGGCATGCAGGGCGCGGTGTATCATCGCCGCAGGCATGGCCAAGCCGGTAAACAGCATATATTGCGCCATCATGCTTTCGACGTTTTCACTCAAATCCAGCAACTTCTGAAAAGGAAAAACCGCCAGCCACATCAACAACATACCTATCACGCCCAACATCAGGCCGAACCAGATGCTTTGCCGCCCCGTTTCGCCCACTTCGTCGTACTTGCCCGCACCGTAAAGCTGGGCGATCATCGGGTTCAGCGCCGTCATCACACCGAGGAAAGTGATATATACCATCACAAACGCGCTGCTGCCGAGGGCGACGGCGGCCAAATCGTCTTTACCCGCGCCGCCTGCCATCACCGTATCCACAAAACCCACACCCACTTGCGCCACTTGGGCAAACAGCATCGGCAGGGCAAGCAGCACGAGTTTTTTGCCTTCCTTGTGGAAAACGGGGAAGGAATAACGGTTTAGGTCGAAAAGCATAAGGATTCCAAAGTTTCAGACGGCCTCGCAGTCGATGCAGGCCGTCTGAAAAAATATGATGGGGTAAATACAGATTCGGATGCAGAAAACCTGTTTGAAATACAGGGCTTCCATTCACCGCTCGACAGACAGACAAAACCTGCTGCAAAACGGCGGATATTGTACCAAAAAACCGCCGGCTCAGACAGGCGGGCAGCTGCCGGCCGATTTGACAGGCCGTCTGAAACCATACACACTCTGCCGCTTTGCAACCCGCCGCAGCCATGATGAACTGGAACGACCACCTGCAAGCCGCGCTCGACCGCCAAACGGCCAAACAAGCCTACCGCCGCCGCACCGCCCGCCGTGCCGATACCGCACCGCCGTATCTCGAAAGCGGCGGCAAACGCTATTTAAACTTTGCCGGCAACGATTATCTCGGTTTGAGCCGCGACCCTGCCGTTATCGCCGCCTGGCAGCAGGCTTTGGCGCAATACGGCACCGGCAGCGGCGGCTCGCCTTTGGTTAGCGGCCACACCGATGCGCACGAAACGTTGGAAAACCGTTTGGCCGATTGGCTCGGCTACGAACGCGCCATCCTGTTCCCCAGCGGTTACGCCGCCAACCAAGCCGTGTTGCTCGGTTTATTGGGCAAAGACGACGTGCTGCTGGCCGACAAACTCTGCCACGCTTCCATGCAGGAAGCCGCCGCTCTCGGCCCCGCGCAGTTTAAGCGGTTCGCCCATCGGCAATACGACGTTTTGGAAAAGCAATTGATTGAACATGCAGGCAAAAGAATCTTGGTGGCCAGCGAAGGCGTGTTCAGCATGGACGGCGACACCGCCGACTTAGGCCGTCTGAAAAGCCTGTGCGGACGATACGGCGCATGGCTGCTGCTCGACGACGCGCACGGTATCGGCGTGCTGGGCGGCGAAGGGCGCGGCAGTGCGGCAGTCGCAGGCGTGCAGCCAAACATACTTATCGTTACCTTCGGCAAAGCGGTCGGGCTGATGGGCGCGGCGGTATTGTGCAGCCGCACCGTAGCCGAATACCTCACCCAATTCGCCCGCCACCTTATTTACAGCACCGCCTTTCCGCCCGCCCAAGCCGCCGCGCTGTCTGTTGCTTTGGAGCGCGTTCGTGCCGCCGACGGTTTGCGCGAAAAACTGTGCGGCAATATCCGCCTGTTTCAGACGGCCTTATCCGAATGCGGATTGCGGGAACGCCTGATGCCGTCTGAAACCGCCATCCAGCCCTTTTTATGCGGCAGCAACGAAGCGGCCTTATCCGCATCTACTACCCTGCGCAGGCACGGCCTGTATGTGCCCGCCATCCGCCCGCCCACCGTACCCGTCGGGCAGGCACGGCTGCGGATTACCCTCACCGCCGCCCACGACGCAACGCATATCGAAACATTAATCAAAGGCTTGCAAGATGCCGTCTGAAAACCCGTCCAAACACCACATTGCCCGCGCCTTCAGCCAAGCGGCCGAAAGCTACGACGCATCGGCAGCCATCCAGCAACAGGCCGGGCTGCGTTTGCTGCAACTTCTGGAAAGCCGTTTTTCAGACGGCCTCAACCGCAAAACCGTTGCCGACATCGGCGCGGGCAGCGGCTGGGTCAGCGAACAAATACGCAGTCGCGGTGCAAACGTGCTTGCCCTCGATTTGGCCGAAGGCATGTTGCGCCACATCACCCGCCACCGCCGCGCCGACTGCTGCCTGCTCGCCGATGCCGAATCGCTGCCGTTGGCGGGCGGCAGCATGGATGCCTGTTTCAGCAGCCTCGCCCTGCAATGGTGCAACCTCGAACGCGCCGCCGCCGAAATGCGGCGCGTGATCCGTATCGGCGGTTATGCGGCCGTGGCTACCGTTAGCGCAGGCAGCCTGCAACAGCTCGAACAGGCATGGCAGGCCGCCGACGAAAGCGCGCACGTCAACCGCTTTCTCACCGAAAGCGACATTCAGACGGCCTTTTGCCGTTTTCAAAACATTCGCATACACACCGAAAGCTACACCCAATATTTCCCCACCCTCAAAGCCCTGCTGCACAGCCTGAAAAACATCGGTGCCAACCATGTGATACAGCGCGAAAACAAAGGCTTAACCGGTAAAAACCGCTGGCAGCGTTTTCAGACGGCCTATGAAAACATGCGCGCGCCAAACGGTATGTTGCCGCTGAATTACCGCATCACTTATATTGTGGCTTGGTAAGTTTCCGGCAGCCTGTTCAAATAATCAGGCGGGCATTTCCGCCCGCCTTGATTTCCGATATAAAACAACGGGCAGGAATGCCCGACCCGCATCCGCCAACATTCACACCCTACTTCCACCGGCGTATATACGCCGTCTTCAATCATTCATAAAATATGAAACATAAAAGAGGCCGTCTGAAAAACTTTGCGGCAAATGCTATTTATACGACAGCACTTCGATCTCGTCGCCCAACCTTACCGTGCCTTCGTTAAGTGCCACCAGATTCACGCCGAATACGGCATTACGGGCAACGGCAAGCGTGCTGAGCGGTTCTTGGAACGGGTCTTTTCTGGCCGTTTGAAGATCAACCGTCGTCATGACACAGCGCGTACAGGGTTTGAAGTTTTCAAACTCCACTTCGCCGATGCGGATGCGGTGCCATTTTTCCTCTGCATAGGCTTCCGTACCTGCTACGACAAAATTGGCACGGAAACGCTCCATTTCCACTGGCGTGTCGAGCATCCGATTCAAATCGTCGAGCGAGGCGGTGTTGGTAAGCAGAAACGGCGCACCGTCGGCAAAAGAAAGCGGCGTTTGCGAATAAGCCAGTATGCGCCGGCCGGGATTGCCCAACCAGAAAAGGCGGGCTTCGATGCCGAGCTTTTCAGACAACCACGCATCGGTTTCGGCGCTGCCGCAGCAAGCGGGAAAGTTGTCTTTCCAAACCGTTACGTCGGCGGTGTCGGCCATCTCGTCAACGCCCACCGTTCTGCGGCTGCCGTCGGGCGCGGTAAGCACGAGTTGTTCCGGCGAGGCTTCGGTTCGCCACAACAGCATCTGCGGAAAATTACGCGCCGTAAAAAACCTGCCCTGCAGTGTCGCCACCAGCCATTCTCGGTCATGCGGCAGCCCCGCAGCAAAAACGGTAGCTTCGGCAAGCGGATTGCCGCCCATAGATTTAACGGGATAGCGGGTAATGGCGGTAAGTTTCATTTCAGACGGCCTCGACAATTAAAAACAACCCAATCATAGCAGAATTCAAACGCCTATTTCTTAAGGAGCCGCAACCATGACCGATTTTACCCTTTGGCAGCAAGCACCGTTCGATGCCGTTACCGGCCATATTTTGAGCCGCTACCACGATACCCACCGCCGCCAGTTTGCCGAGCTGATTCCGCTGGCGGAAAAAGTTGCTACCGTGCATGAAGGCACGTTTCCCGCCGAAGTGCTGCCGCTGCTGCAACACATGCAGGCGGAGCTGTTCAGCCATATGATGAAAGAAGAGCAAGTGCTGTTTCCGATGATCAACCAAGGTGCCGGACGCGGTACAGCCATGCCCATCCGCATGATGATGCACGAACACGACCAACACGAAGCCGCCATTTCCCGCCTGCTCGAACTGACCGGCAACCTGCAAGCCCCCGAAGATGCTTGTAGAAGCTGGCAGCGGCTGTATGCGCTGATACGGGAATTGGTAGACGATTTAAACGACCATATCGTTTTGGAAAACGAAATCCTCTTCCCGCGCGTGCTGGCATAAACCAAGAGGCCGTCTGAAAAAATATTTCAGACGGCCTCTGTGTATTCGAGCCAAGCCGGCTTAAGCGCCTTGCTCCGCCATCACTTTCTGCACGGCAGGATCTTGCTCCATACGCGCCATCAACGCGGCTACATTCGGATATTCCTTCCACGACTTAGGCGTGTATTCCGTCCAGCGCGACATAACGAAAGCGTAAGCATCGGCAACGCTGCGTTTGCCTTGGTAAACATGGCCGTTGCCTGCGGCAATCAGTTTGTCCAAATGCTGCATGGCACGGTCGATACGGACAAAAGCCGCTTCTTTCACTTTTTCAAGAGCTTCTTCGCTTTCATCCGTGATGTAGCGTTGCGGGAAGAACAGCGGCCAGAAAGAAGGATGCAGGTCGCTGGCCAAAAACGAAAGGGTTTCGTTCATCTCAAATTCGTTGACCAGACCTTCGTTGGCGCCGATACCGGCTTCCGGATGCAGGCCGACAATGTATTTCAAAATAGCCGGAGCTTGGGTCAAGGCACGTTTACCGCCGATATCGAGAGCAGGCACCGCACCCAAAGGGTTAATGCGCTTATATTCTTCGGAAGCATAATCGGCGCGGACGGGCTCATAATCGGCACCTGCCCATTCGAGGGCAATCCAACAGGCCAAAGCACAAGTGCCGGGAGCATAATAGAGTTTCATAAATTTATCCTTTCTTGGTCGGAATATGCCCGCAAGCGGGCGGGATACGGAATTATATAGCAAATGAACCCGATTTTTACTACGGTATTAATACAATTTCTCATTTTGGGAGCAATGTTATTGAAATCAAAAGCGAGGCCGTCTGAAATTGATTTTTCAGACGGCCTATCGGTTATAGCACCCATTACCCAGCCGTTTGTTTCATAACGGCCAACAGCATCACTGTATTGCCGGTGGTTTAACCGTTGATCCGACACATATGCAATTTTAGATACGCTCGGAATCCAATTGCTCGTGATTGGCTTCTACTTCGCGTGCTTTCTCGTAGCTCTCAATCAATAAAGCGTATTCCGGGAAGATTGCTTCGTAGGCTTTTGCCCATTCGGCAGCATCGGAACGGTTCCAAGTACGTTGGATTTCCGAACATACTGCGGCAGTATCCATCGGCACCGCTCCGGCCTGAACAACACGCGCCAGAGTGATTTCCTGAGCCATTTTGCTGTATGTACCGGAAGCATCTACCACGCAAAACACTTGATAACCTTCGGCAACGGCATCAATGGCCGGAAAGGCCATACACACGCTGGTAATGGTTCCGGCGATAATCAATTGTTTTTTACCCGTTGCTTTCACAGCAGCCACAAAATCGGGGTTATCCCAAGAATTGATTTGGCCTTTTCGGGCAACATATTGGGCATGGGGCGCGGCCTCGTGGATTTCGGGAATTAAGGGGCCGTTGGGGCCTTGAGGTACGGAAGCGGTAGTAATAACCGGCATATCGGCCAGCGCAGCCACTTTTGCTAAAGTAACCGCATTGGCGCGCAATTCGCGAACGTTCAAATCACGCACGGTATTGAACAAACCGCTTTGGTGGTCTATTAACAACATGGCGGCATTAGCCGGGTCGATTTTCGGGGTTGCCCCGTTGAAATTCGCTGGTTGGCTCATTTTCTTTCTTCCTTTTCTTAAATGGTTATCGAAAATGTCTTGTTGACAGCTGCCATTATAGATAGACATAATTTTGCAACAAGATACAGAATTAAAACTTTAAGTTGCAAAAATAGAACGATGGGTAATGTAGATTTAAATGACATCCGCCTGTTTGTAGCAGTTGTACAGGCAGGCAGCTTCAGCAAAGCGGCAGAACTGCTCAACACCCCCAAATCACGACTGAGCCGCCGCCTCAGCCGCTTGGAGGCAGATTTGGGCACCGCTTTGATGGACAGAAGCAAGCGCGGCGTGTTGCTTAATGAAGTGGGCGAACAGTTTTATCTGCGCGCACAAGAAATGATGCAGGCCGCCCAAACCGCCGTAAACAGCGTGCAAGGCAAACTCGATGTTCCCGGCGGGCTGCTGCGGATGTCGGTTTCCACCGAAATCGGACGCGGTTTTCTGATGCTGCATCTGGCCGAATACATGCGCCGCTATCCCGACGTGATGCTGGAAGTGGAAATCAATAATAAGAAAATCAATATGATTCAAGACGGCTTCGACATCGCTTTCCGGCTCGGCCTGCCTGAAGGCGACAATATCGTCGCCCGCAAACTCACCGATATCGAGTTGGGGCTGTTTGCCGCAGAAAGCTATCTCCAACGCGCCGGCCGCCCCCAAAGCCCGCACGAATTGCACGGCCATGCGCTGCTGAACAAATACGACGGCCCCGAATGGCGGTTTTACTCCAAACAACACAGCGTCAACATACAAAGCAACAATAAACTGAGCAGCAACGATGCTAACCTGCTGGGCCAAATGGTTTCCGAAGGCGCAGGCATCGCGCTACTGCCCTGTTTCGACAACATGCTGCGGCAAGACTGGATCCGCCTGCTGCCCGAGTGGGAAGTAGAAAAAATGCCGCTTTACCTCGTGTATTACAAAAACCGCGGCTCGATACCGACCATCCGCAGCATGGTGGATTTTCTGCTGGAAAAATTCGGCCATAAATAAACATGGTTTTTTTAGCCGACAGAAAAAGATAAATGCCCAAGAAAATTCTGAAAATTTAGTGATTTGCAGTCAATTTATACATTACCGCCCGACACTCAAAGAACGATACGGCTACTGCAAAATAACGGCTGCTATCCTCGATGGAAAAAGGTGTAGCCAACCCTGAAAAAGTCTGCCGCTTAATGCGTTCCATGGAGCTAAAAGCAATGAGGCAACCGGTGTTTTAAAACATAAAAGACGAACGAGAAATGGGTAGCGGACATCGCCGGATTCAATGTAAGCGGGGATAAACCATATCTTTCACCGATTATGGATTTATTCAACCCCGGAATCATCGGTTGCGCAGACCGACTTTCTATTTGATCGACTAGATGTTAAAAGCTGCTGTTAAAATCAAGCCTAAATTAAAAGGCCCAAATTCTGTGCAATACAGAATTCAGACCTTGAGAAGCAATTTAATTAAGCCGTACAACTTGCGGTATTCAGTTCAATCTTCAGACGGCCTTTGCTTATCGGTAAACCCGTTGTGCGCTTACTTGCGTTCTACCTGTGAAACGTCGCGCACCGCGCCGGTGTCGGCAGAAGTGGTCATGGCGGCGTAGGCACGCAAAGCGGCGGAAACGTGGCGGTCGCGGTTTTCGGGTTTCCAGGCCTTAGCACCGCGGCTTTCCATCTCTTCGCGGCGGTTTGCCAATTCTTCATCGGAAACGGCCAAACGGATGCTGCGGTTGGGGATGTCGATTTCGATGGTGTCGCCTTCTTTCACCAAACCGATGGCACCGCCTTCCGCCGCTTCGGGCGAAACGTGGCCGATGCTCAAGCCGGAAGTGCCGCCTGAAAAACGGCCGTCGGTGAGCAAGGCGCAGGCTTTGCCCAAGCCTTTGGATTTCAGGTAGCTGGTGGGATACAGCATTTCCTGCATGCCCGGGCCGCCTTTCGGGCCTTCGTAGCGGATAATCACAATATCGCCGGCAACGATTTGGTTATCCAAAATGCCCGCCACCGCGGAATCTTGGCTTTCAAACACGCGCGCGCGGCCGGTGAATTTGAGAATGCTGTCGTCCACACCGGCGGTTTTTACCACGCAACCGCGCTCGGCGATGTTGCCGAACAGCACCGCCAAGCCGCCGTCTTGCGAATAAGCGTGTGCTTTACTGCGGATACAGCCGTTTTCGCGGTCGAGGTCGAGCGACGGCCATTGTCGGTTTTGCGAAAAGGCTTCGGTGGTACGCACGCCGCCGGGTGCGGCTTTGTAGCGTTCATGCGCGGCTTCGTTGGCGGGGTTGGTGATGTCCCATTTCGCCAGCGCGTCTTTCAAGGTTTTTTCGTGAACGGTGGAAACGTCGGTTTCCAGGCAGCCGGCACGGTCGAGTTCGGCCAAAATGCCCATCACGCCGCCGGCACGGTGTACGTCTTCCATGTGGTATTTCTGCGTGGCTGGGGCAACTTTGCACAAACACGGCACTTGGCGGCTGATGCGGTCGATGTCGGCCATTTTGAAATCCACTTGCGCTTCGCCGGCGGCGGCCAACAGATGCAGCACGGTGTTGGTGGAACCGCCCATCGCCACGTCCAAACTCATGGCGTTTTCAAACGCGGCTTTGGTGGCGATGCTGCGCGGCAATACGCTCTCATCGTCTTGTTCATAATAGCGTTTGGTAATTTCCACAATCAGACGGCCTGCTTCCAAAAACAGTTCTTTACGGCCTGCATGGGTGGCCAGCAGCGAGCCGTTGCCCGGCAGCGACAAGCCCAAGGCTTCGGTGAGGCAGTTCATCGAGTTGGCGGTAAACATGCCGGAGCAGGAGCCGCAGGTCGGGCAGGCGGAGCGTTCTACCGCCGCCACTTCTGCATCAGACACTTCATCGTTGGCGGCATCGACCATCGCGTCCACCAAGTCCAGCTTGCGGGTGTCGGTAATGTTGGCCACGCCGATGACCTTGCCCGCTTCCATCGGGCCGCCTGAAACAAACACGGTGGGAATGTTCAGGCGCATGGCGGCCATCAGCATGCCGGGGGTGATTTTGTCGCAGTTGGAAATGCACACCAGCGCATCGGCGCAATGCGCGTTCACCATGTATTCCACCGAATCGGCAATCAAATCGCGGCTGGGCAGGCTGTAGAGCATACCGCTGTGGCCCATGGCAATGCCGTCGTCCACCGCGATGGTGTTGAATTCTTTGGCCAAACCGCCCGCTTTTTCGATTTCGCGCGCCACGAGCTGACCCATATTGTGCAGATGCACATGGCCGGGCACGAATTGGGTGAACGAGTTGGCGATGGCGATAATCGGTTTGCCGAAATCTTCGTCGGCCACGCCGGTGGCACGCCATAAAGCGCGTGCGCCTGCCATATTGCGGCCGTGGGTGGAGGTTTTGGAGCGGTAAGCTGGCATGGTGTGTTCCTTTGTATAGATTCAATCAGGCCGTCTGAAACACGAAATATGTTTTCAGACGGCCTTCATCAAATTAAGTCGGATAAATTAAGTCGGATGGCTGGTTATATATGTGATGCCACTATCAAAAAGCCGAAACGTATTCTATAGCTAATCCAAGTAAAAACCAATACGGTAAAGATAACTGCAAACCTGATAATAAACAACCGCCAACAGAGTTTGAATACCATACAAGACAACATGGTAAGGCTAATCGGCGTTATGCAACCACAGGTTCAAGAAACGATCATCGAGCAAACCTGAATGATGAAAACACAGGCCGTCTGAAAACAGGTTTTCAGACGGTCTGTGTTTTCAAACCGATGGCTATTTATCGTTCAAACGACCGTCGGTCATGGTCATCACGCGGTCGAAGCGGGCGGCCAGCTCGTCGTCATGCGTTACCACAATCAAACTCGTGCCCAACTCGTTTTTCAAATCCAACATCATGTCGAGCACATTTTGAGCGTTTTTACGGTCGAGGTTACCCGTCGGTTCGTCGGCCAGCAGACATTTCGGGTGAGTTACCAACGCACGGGCAATCGCCGCCCGTTGGCGCTCACCGCCGGAAAGTTCGCTCGGGCGGTGCAGCATACGCTGTTTCAAACCCACTTTTTCCAACATCGCCGCCGCCTGCGCTTCGGCTTCCGGTTTCGGCTTCTTGCCGATCAACAACGGCATCATCACGTTTTCCAATGCTGAAAATTCGGGTAGCAGGTGATGAAATTGATAAACGAAACCCAGATACTGATTACGCAAATCACCGAGCTGCTTTTGGTTCATCTTGCCCAAATCATGCCCCATCAAGTTGACGCTGCCCGAAGTCGGCATATCCAAACCGCCGAGAATATGCAGCAAAGTCGATTTGCCGCTACCCGACGCACCGATAATGCTAACGCTTTGCCCTTCTGACATCTGAAAACTCAAACCGTTAAGTACTTGAACGTTCAATGCACCGTCATTGTAACTTTTACAGACGTTATCACAGTTCAATACAATATTATTCATAACGCAATGCCTCCGCCGGTTGGGTTTTCGCCGCACGCCAGCTCGGATACAGCGTGGCGATAAAGGCCAGTACCAAAGAAATCGAGGCAATCACGGCCACATCACTCATGTTGACATCACTCGGCAGATAATCAATGAAATAAATTTGCGAATTAATCAAATGCACACCAAAAAGGTTCTCGAAAAATGCCACAATTTTACCGACATTCCAGCCTAACAGCACACCGCAAATCACACCGATAAGCGTGCCGAAGAAACCTGCAAACGCCCCCTGCACCATAAAGATTTTCATCACCCCTGCAGGCGGCAAGCCCAATGTGCGCAAAATAGCAATATCGGCCTGTTTCTCGGTAACCGCCATTACCAATGAAGACACCAGATTAAATGCAGCCACAGCAATAATCAATGTCAAAATAATAAACATCATCCGTTTTTCTAATTCCACCGCTTCGAAATAACTGCGGTTTGCAAACGTCCAATCGCGCACCCACACTTTGTCGCGCTGGGCAACGGGCACGAGGTCTCGTATAAAATCAGGTGCATTTTGCGGATCGGCCAGCTTCAGGCGCAAACCCGTCATGCCGTCAGTCAAACGATAAAGCACTTGGGCATCTTTAAGATGGGTCATGGCTAGTGAGTTATCTACCTCATACACCCCGGTTCTCACAATACCTACCACATTAAACTGCTTCAGACGCGGCACGACACCGGCAGGGGTAACATTACCCTCGGGAGTAATCACGGTTACTTTACCACCCTTCTCTGCGCCGAGGGCTTCAGCTAATCCTTCTCCGAGAATAATATCGAACTCACCCGGTTTCAAGTCTTCAAAACTGCCGATCGGCATTTCTTTGCCGTAATCGACTACGTTCTTTTCCTCTTCCGGCAACACCCCGCGAATCTGTACGCCGCGAACTTCCCCCGCATTGGCAAGCAAGGCCTGATCCGCCACATAAGGCGCACTGGCCAGAACTTCTTTGCGTCCTTTCACAAAATCACGTAGGTCAACCCATGTTTCACCGTTGCTTGCTTCGTAATAACCGATTTCGGCATGTGGGGCTACATTCAGAAGCTGACCGCGGATTTCTTTTTGGAAGCCGTTCATTACCGACAGCACCACAATCAATGCCGTAACACCCAATGCAATACCGGCAATTGAAATCATAGTAATAAACGACATGAATCCATTGCGTTTTTTCGCCCGCAAATACCGCAGGCCGATCCAAGTTTCTAAAGATGCCATTTGTTCAGGCCGCCTTTTATTCAGTAAAGATAAACGTGTATTGTACCGTAAAACAGGTTAAATCGGTTTAACTGCGGTCGCTGTTTTGTTGTCTTAATATGGCAAAAGGCCGTCTGAAAAACATTCAGACGGCCTCGGCTATATGCAGCAACATACAGTGGTATTATCCGGCATGACCACCGCTGTTTTCAACTTTTGGCTTCGGTTTACGGCGGCGCTTGCGCTTAGTCTTGTCGCCGGACGTTTCGCCGCCGCGCTTTTGCTGTACTGCAGTCATCTGCATACGGGTTTCGTCGTCGGCGTGCTGAAATTTTGTCCACCACTGCACCAATTCGCCATCCACTTCTCCCGCTTCACCACGCAACAGCAGGAAATCGTAAGCGGCCCTGAAACGCTGTTGTGCGAGCAGACGGTGTGGGCGTGCTCCCTTGCGGTTGTCAAATTGCGGTTGCAACTGCCATATTTCACGCATGGTGGCGGCAAAACGTTGCGGCACGCCCCAGCCTTTTTCCACATCATCGCGCAAATCGCCGATGGCGTTATTCAATGCCAACACCGGCTTCTGGCCTTGGCTCATATTACGTTGCCAATAAGTATTCAGTTGCGGCCACAATACGGCGGCCAGCACAAAACCTACCGACACCGATTTATCCGCCCGCAGACGTTCGTCGGTATTATGTAAGGCCAGTGAAACAATATTTTGCCCGCCGTTTTCAGTGTGTTGCAAAGCATTAAGCAGCGGATGGATTTTGCCCGAAATTCCGAGCGTATTCATTTGCTGCAAACACTGTCCGGCATGGCCTGAAAACAACAGCTTCATGATTTCGTCAAACAGCCGTGCCACCGGCTCTTGTTTCAGACGGCCAGCAAAAGCGGAAATAGACTCCGCGGTGTTTCGTTCGACTTCAAACCCTAGCTTGCCCGACAGGCGCACAGCACGGAGTACCCTCACAGGGTCTTCCTGATAACGCTCGGCAGGGTTGCCTATCATCACCAATTTGCGTGCACGGACATCGGAAACGCCATGATGGAAGTCGATAATCTGCTGGCGTATCGGGTCGTAATACAGGGCATTGCAGGTAAAATCGCGGCGCATCGCGTCTTCTTCTATCGAGCCGTAGGTATTGTCTTTCATGATACGGCCATGTTCGTTTTGCTGAACCTTACCGCCGCCGCGGAAAGTGGTTACTTCGATGGTTTCCGGGCCGATCATCACGTGTACGATTTGGAAACGGCGGCCGATAATGCGGCTGCGGCGGAATACTTTGCGCACTTGTTCGGGCGTAGCGTTGGTGGCTACATCAAAATCTTTCGGTTCGATGCCGAGCAGCAAGTCCCTCACGGCACCGCCGACCACATAGGCCTCATAGCCTTCATTGTGCAAACGGCGGATAACTTTTTCGGCGGCAAAACTAAGCTGATCGGCACTGATTTTGTGCTCACTGAATGGGATTATTTCTTTGCGGGCACGCGGCTTGCCTTTGCCTGACTTTCCGGGCAAAACCTTATGCAGCCATTTTTTCAACATATTATTTTTCGCAATCAATCTCAAAACAGGCCGTCTGAAACATGGCGTTTCGTGTTTGAAACCTTTGCGGATAAACCTGCGGTACGCAAGCCTATCTGCAAAGGTTTCAGACGGCCTTAAAATATCAAAAAGAAACCGTGTATTATACCCTATCAAGATGTTTGTAAAAAATTTTTTCGGCTATAATACGCCCTAATTTACAGGAGAACACCATGTATCATTACAAATCTGATGCTACCCGATTCATTGACGAATTTCTGGAGAAAAACCCTCAAGAAGCCGAGCAGCGCCTGAAAAACCGCGGTCTGCTTTGGGATGTCGAGCTCAACTCCGAGGAGCAAGCCGGTTTCGAAGCGGCCAAACTGCCTAAAAAACCGTATGCTTACCAGCCCGACTGATTTTCAGACGGCCTAACCGGTATGGCAACGCACATACACAACATCGACCAGCAACTGCTTGCTTATTTGAACGGCATCGGCGAACCCGAACATCCGGTTTTAACCCGATTGCGCGGACGTACCGCCACACATCGTTTAGGTAAAATGGCGATTGCATCGGAACAAGCGGCATTGCTCACTTGGCTAGCCAAGCTGATCAGAGCTGAACGCTATCTCGAAGTGGGCGTATTTACCGGTTATAGCAGCACGGCAATGGCACTTACCCTGCCGGAACACGGAAAAATCACCGCATGCGATATCAATGTTACCTTCACGGATATCGCCCGAGAAACTTGGCAGGAAGCAGGCATTGCCGACAAAATCACTCTGCACCTGCAACCTGCTTTGCTTACGCTTGACGACCTGATTGCCGTGGGAGAAAGTGGCAGCTACGATATGGCGCTTATAGATGCCGACAAACCGCCCACCCCGCAATATTACGAACGCTGCCTGCAATTGGTACGCAGCGGCGGCATTATCGCCATAGACAACGTATTGCTCGGCGGGCGCGTACTCGAACCCGCCGGAGAACACAGCCCACCCGCCCATACGGTTTTACGGGAATTCAATCAAAATCTGCCGCATGATCACCGCATCGTTCCCATCACTCTGCCCGTAGGCGACGGCTTGACCCTGCTTTTGAAAAAATAACCGAGCAAACATCATGAAAATAAAATTCTCCGCCCTGTTATTTTCCACCTTACTATTGAGTGCCTGTGCCGGAATGCCGAAACAATCCGACAAACCTTCAGGCATTCCTTACCCCGAACCGGATATGCGGGCGCAAATCAACACGCTCGGCATGCAGATTACCCGTCTTGAAGAACAGATATCCGGTTTGCAAACCCGTATCCGCCAGCTTGAACGGCGCACACCGAAGCAGACTCCCCGTTTATCCCAATCCCAAACATCTGCCGAAACACCCCCTCAGACTTATTCCGGCTCTCACACAGCAATTGCCGCTTACACGCAAGCACAAAAACATTATCAAAACGGTAACTACAGTGCCGTTCTTCCTTTACTGAAAAATGCAGAAGGTGGCGGCAACGGTGATGATACCGCTCGTCAAAGTATGTATCTGCTCCAACAAAGCCATTTGCGCCTGGGCAATTGTGAGTCGGTAATCCACATAGGCAACCGTTATGTCAACCGCTTCCGCAACAGCCCGCAAGCCCCCGATGCCTTGTTTGATGTAGCAAACTGCCAATACCGTATGCAGCAGCAGGATATTGCGCGCGACACATGGCGCAAATTAATTCAGATTTATCCCGACAGCGCCGCTGCCAAACGCGCTGCAACAAAATTGAAAAAACGCTAAACGTCAGAGGCCGTCTGAAAAAATATTTTTTTCTTTCTATCTCACAACCATCCCCACAAGGAAAATCAAATGATTCAAGTCGGTATCATCATGGGCAGTAACAGCGATTGGCCTGTTATGCAGCATGCCGCGGAGTTTCTAAAAGAATTCGGCGTAGAACACGAAGCACTTGTCGTTTCCGCCCACCGCACACCCGATTTAATGTTCGAATATGCCGAAACCGCCCGCAAACGCGGCATCAAAGCCATTATCGCGGGCGCAGGCGGGGCTGCGCACTTACCCGGAATGGTAGCCGCCAAAACAACCATTCCCGTTCTGGGCGTGCCCGTCCCAAGCAAATACCTTCGCGGCGAAGATTCTCTGCTCTCAATCGTACAAATGCCTAAAGGCGTGCCCGTCGCCACCTTCGCCATCGGTGAGGCCGGAGCAGCCAATGCCGCTTTGTTTGCAGTATCTATGTTAGCCAATGAAGACGGTTTGCTCGCACAAAAATTAGCAGATTTCCGCAGCAAACAGGAGGCAACCGTTCTGGCAATGAAGCTCTCTGATGCCGAGTGATCTTATTTAAAAAACTTTTATCGATTATCGGCTTGAGATGCATTCCAAAATTACCTGCTGATCGTGCGCTTAAATTTTACAGATGCTAAATTTGCGTTTGCTCTACCGGCACATCTTGAACTGCATTCAAAGAAGAGGCCGTCTGAAAACTGTTTTTCAGACGGCCTCTTTTCACTTTAATTATTTACTCTGCAATTTCTTCACACTGACTTTTATTTTCTTTTTAAGGCGTTTTTTTTCTTCCTTACGCCCTTCCCGCTTCTCAATGCGGTTGCTCAACGCTACACGACGTAACGGCTTTTTTTTCGGTTTGTCATCAGCCTGCTCATACGGATTTTCCGAAACATTGTATTGAATACGCAAAGGCGTTCCCTGCAAATTGAAGGCTTTGCGGAAAGTTTGCGTCAAATAGCGGGTATAACTATCGGAAATGGCATGCAGCGAATTACCGTGCACCACGATAACGGGTGGGTTCATACCGCCTTGGTGGGCGTAACGCATTTTGGGTCTTACCAAACCTGCACGCGGGGGTTGTTGCCGCTCAATAGCGCTTTGCAACACACGGGTAATCTTGGGCGTGGGCATTTTGATCATTGCGGCATCATAAGCGGCTTGGATGCTGTCAAACAATCCGTCGATGCCGCGTTCTTTCAATGCGGAGATATAATGAAATTTGGCAAAATCCAAAAAATACAGCTTGCGTGCAATATCACGCTTCACCTGTTCGCGACGCTCTCCGGTGATTCCGTCCCATTTGTTAACGGCAACAACCAACGCACGTCCTGCTTCCAAAGCAAAACCGGCAATCGTAGCATCCTGGTCGGCAATATCCTGCTGGGCATCTAAAACCAATACAGCCACGTTCGCAGCCTCAATTGCCTGCATTGCCTTAATTACCGAGAATTTCTCTACCGCCTCTTCTACTTTCCCACGGCGGCGGACACCTGCCGTATCAATTATAGTAAACGGCTTGCTATCACGCTCGAAGTCGATATGGATACTGTCGCGTGTCGTCCCTGCCATATCGAAAGCGATAACACGCTCTTCTCCGAGAATGGCATTAACCAACGTAGACTTACCGACATTCGGGCGGCCTATCACGGCAAATACCGGATGTTTGGGCTGCTCAGGCTCTTCTTCTGCTTCGGGGAAATTGGCTAAAATTTCTTCAATCAGATAATACACACCATCCCCGTGCGCTCCCGAAATCACATGAGGTTCACCCAAAGCCAATTCATAAAACTCTGATGCCAACACTGCATGGTTGCCTCCTTCACCTTTGTTTACAGCCAAATACACGGGACGCGGGCTTTGGCGCAAACGGTCGGCAATGATTTTATCTTGCGGAGTCAAGCCGGTACGCCCGTCTACAAGAAACACAACCGCATCGGCCTCATCAACCGCCTGCAATGTGTGTTTTGCCATCTCGTGCAAAATACCGCTATCGACAACCGGCTCAAAACCTCCGGTGTCAATAACCAAATAAGGTTTACTGCCGACGCGTCCCTGTCCGTAATGGCGGTCACGCGTCAGCCCCGGCAAATCGGCCACTAATGCATCTTTCGTGCGTGTCAGGCGATTGAATAACGTCGACTTGCCGACATTCGGGCGGCCGACAAGGGCAATGGTGGGTTTCATTATATATCTCTGTTTCTTAAACTATGCGCACCTATAAACGACAAAAGAATAAGCGCTTCTCATGTTACCGATATGCAGGCCGTTTTCAGACGACCAAACAATATCGTTCTATTTGGAATATCAACAATATAAAATACTATGACTGACACAGAACTATAAAATTATCGATATTTTATCTTTAACTGTTTTTCTTACCCAAAACAATTTAACCACTTGCTTTTAAAAAATTTTAATCTGAACAAACCCAAGGCTACTAATAAAATCCACTGAAGGCGGATTTTATTAGTAGCCCCTAGAATCAGTTTATCTATTTTTTCAGACGGCCTTATTTCAACTCTTCCGCCTTAAGCAACAACAACTCTTGATCGACCGCATCTTTAGGCAGTTTTGACAATGCTTGCTCATATGCCTGCAAAGCTTCTTTATTTTTACCTTGGGCAAGATATACATCGCCTCTGGCTTCCTGCAATAACGGTTCAAAACTTGCTTCTACTTTTCTATCCAATACTGCCAATGCTTCATCGTATTTCTTTTGCTGCAAATAAACTACCGCCAACCGTTTCGAAGCCAACGTTTGTACCAGCGGATTTTTCTGATTTTTCAACACCCAATTCAGATGACCTGCAGCAATATCGTATTTGCCTTTATCAAACTCTGTAGCCGCCACCATCATAGTTGCTTGGGAAGCAGCAATACTGCTCGAATAATTTTGCTGTAAATTCTGCAAATCGGCATTAATGGCTTTAGCATCAGCTTTACTTTGCGCTTTTTCAACCATCTGCACTAATACCGCAGCAGCTTCCTGATCTTTTTTTAACACATGGTTTTGATACAAGATGTAACCGAGGTAAACCAATGCGGCAAGAACCAATACGGCAAACAGCCAACGTCCCCAGCTTTTCCAGAAATATTTAAAATTCTCCAGTTCTTCCTGTTCCTGAATATGTGCTGCCATCTATGTATTCTTCCATTGTTGTAAAGTGTTAACCAAATCAGCCGCCGCCACAGTCATTTGGCCGAGCTGTCCCTGCATATCTTTTAATGTTACCGTGCCGTTCAACAATTCATCCTGTGCGACAATCAATGCAAAACGTGCACCGCTGGCATCGGCCTTTTTCATTTGCGCCTTCAGGCTTTGATAACCCGAATGTTGCAATATATTGAAGCCGATTCGGCGCAACATCTGTGTATATTTCAATACCTGTAAAGCCGCTCCTTCACCTTGATGCATGGCATATATATCAGGTGCAGAATTTACCTCAAGAGCACCATATTCACTGACCAGCAGCAGCAACCGCTCCACCCCCATGGCAAAGCCGATGGATGGCGCAGGTTTGCCACCCAACTCTTCAATCAATCCGTCGTAACGGCCGCCGCCGCATACCGTAGCTTGCGCTCCGAGCTTATCGGTTGTCCATTCAAAAACCGTCTGGTTGTAATAATCCAAACCGCGTACCAAACGGGGATTCTCAATATAAGCAATACCCAAACCATCCAACATGGTTTTGAACTGAGCATAATGTGCCAAAGATGTTTCACCCAGATAATCAATCAGTCGGGGAGCGGCATTACAAATCTCTTGCAAATCAGGGTTTTTACTGTCCAACACGCGCAGCGGATTGGTGTGCAAGCGGCGTTTACTGTCTTCATCCAACTTTTCTTCATAGCAGCTGAGATACTCTACCAATGCGGCACGATGTGCCGCCCGTTCTTCTCGGCTACCTAAACTATTGATTTCCAAAGTCAGATAATCACGAATGCCCAGTTCGTTCCACAATTCCGCCGACATTGCCACAATTTCCGCATCAACATCCGGCCCTTCAAAACCCAATGCTTCAATGCCTACTTGGTGGAATTGACGGTAACGTCCTTTTTGCGGGCGCTCCCGACGAAACATCGGACCCATATACCACAATTTCTGAGGGCCGTTATACAGTAAATTATGTTCCACAACTGCACGCAGACAAGATGCCGTGCCTTCAGGACGAAGAGTTAAGCTCAATGAATCGTTGGAATCTGAAAAAGTGTACATTTCTTTACCAACCACATCGGTTTCTTCTCCGATAGAACGGACAAACAAACCGGTTTGCTCCACAATCGGCGTGCGGATCTGTTGATAACCGAAACGGCGAGTCCAACGTACGACAATATCTTCGAATGCCTGCCAGAAAGATGCGGTAAGTTTGAAGTCTTTCTGTACGACAGGCAATAAATCATTCATGCCTTTAACGGCTTGGATTTTTTGTCCCATAATTATATTTTTATATCAAATTGATTTCAGACGGCCTAAAGCTACTCTTGAATAAATTGGCGCAGCATGCTATCGGTTAAATTGACAAATTGTCTATACTTATCAGATTGCCCGATATTTTCTTTATCCAATTCGATCGGCACAAGAACACCGCTCTTATTGCCATAAAGCATAATATTTTCAATCTCCCAAATTTGCTTCTTATGAGAAGTATGCGACGGCACGACAAAAGCTTGTACCATCTCTCCTGATGGAAGGTTCTGTAAAATTACACTTTTCTTCACATTTTCAATTAAATCCGCTTCAGCATATTGAAAGGGGTTAACCGCCATATCACTTACACCTTGATAAGTGTAAATAAAAACTTTGTGTTCGGCTTTAGGATTATTGATTAAATAAAGTTGTAAGAGTAATTCGCGTAAATCTTGCTCCATAGTTACTCCTCATATGTACTTTTCAAGGCAGATAAATAACCTTAGGCCGTCTGAAATAAACCGTAATAATCCAATTAGGTGTTTTTAAATAGAACGGATGGGAATAATTCTACTATCTTTACGCTTTTTACCACCAGCACCATAATTGGTTTCTACATATTCCTGAACGATAGCTAGAAACTCAGCAGCCATGTTATTGCCCTTAAGCGTAACTTTCCGTTCCCCATCTACATACACGGGAGCAATGGGTGTTTCTCCTGTCCCCGGAAGGCTGATACCGATGTCAGCCAATTTACTTTCACCCGGACCATTAACCACACACCCCATTACGGCAACATTCAAAGACTCCACTCCGGGATATTGAACACGCCATTCGGTCATCCGTTCTCGTAAATATTGCTGGATATCACGTGCCAATTCTTGAAACACTGTGCTGGTGGTACGCCCACAACCGGGACAAGCGGTAACCATAGGTGTAAATGAACGCAATCCCATGGTTTGCAGAATTTCTTGTCCAACGACAACTTCTTGTGTCCGCGGGCTTCCCGGCTCGGGAGTAAGGGAGATGCGGATGGTATCACCTATCCCTTCTTGCAGCAGTACTGACAGGGCCGCTGTTGACGCAACAATCCCTTTACTGCCCATCCCGGCTTCGGTTAAGCCCAAATGTAGTGGGTAATTACAGCGCGCACCAAGCTCTCTATATACTTGAATCAAATCCTGTACGGCACTGACCTTACAAGACAGAATAATTTTGTTTTTTGGCAGACCTAGATCAACCGCTTTTTGTGCAGACTCTAAAGCCGATACAATCAATGCTTCTTTCATTACCTCTTCAGGAGATTTAGGAGAAGCAGAAGCCAGATTAGCATCCATCATCCGTTTGGCGATACTTTGGTCAAGCGATCCCCAATTCACGCCGATGCGCACCGCCTTATTATATTCAGCCGCAGTACGAATCATATAAGCAAACTTTTCATCGCCTTTCACACCTTTGCCTACATTCCCCGGATTAATCCGGTATTTAGATAAAGCCTTTGCGCACTCGGGAAATTCCTGAAGTAACCGCTCACCGTTAAAATGAAAATCACCGATTAACGGGGTATTACAACCCATATCATCCAAGCGCTGGCGAATTTCAGCCACTTTCGATGCGGCTTCCGGACTGTTAACCGTAATCCTCACCATTTCCGAACCGGCATCGCTCAACTCTTTAACTTGTTTTGCAGTTCCTTCAGCATCCGCTGTATCGGTGTTGGTCATTGACTGCACCACTACTGGTGCATCTGAACCAACGGTTATATGGTCAATCTCTACTTGATGTGTGTTACGGCGTTTTAATAAAGAAGTGCTCATTACTGGCCTGCAATAAACGCTGATGTTTTCTTACCGACCATATGTTTCGATATGGAAATATCCTGGCCACCATAATTTGCGGTTGCACCTGACGCATAACCGATCCATACATTGTATGGTGCCCCGCCTCTAAAACGATGTTCGCTTCCTGCCGGTACAATTTTATTGATAACAAATTGACCATCTTTGTCTTTGATGACTAAATTCGAACGATAACGCACTTTAACCACCAACTCATCAGCAGCAATAAGTGCTATATCTGAAGCCGCTACGGTTAATGTAGGAGCCGAAGCTTGCGCCAACTCAGAGTCAGAGGCTTGCTGTTTGCTATTGACAATCGCAGATGTTGCAACAGCTTGGCCTCCTGAAACCAACTCTTGAGAAGCAGGTACAATGGCTGATTCTACTTCACTCCCCATTGCAACTACGGAAATATTACTTGCTTGCAAATTAGGGGCAGAAGCATTACTTAATTCAGGTTGAATATTACTATCGGTTTGTTTTGCATATTCTAGATTTGACTTGTTTTGCCAAACATATACGCCTGCTCCAACCAATGTCAGCACTAATAAACCTGCTACCCATTTAGGAAAGGATTTTTTAATTTCAGTTTGTTGATAATTTAATGACTGGTTGTTACGCTCAATAGCGTAAAGATTACTGCGATTTTGCGGCAAAATATGGTCAAGATAAGATGCCACTTCACTCTCATCCAATCCCAAAAAGCGCCCATAGGTGCGCAGGAATCCCCGTATAAAGATCGGTTCAGGCATTCCTTCGTAATTCCCGCTTTCCAAACCTTCAATTTGACGTGCTGGCAATTTTAAACGTTCAGCCACTTCACCGATAGAAAACCCTTTTCGCTCTCGCGCATAACGCAACTTAGCCCCCATTTCAACGGCGGCATTATTAGCATATTGCTGCTCGGTATTTTGATTATCGTTCATTACAAACGCCCTGTTGTAATTGTCTGCAATTCTTCGGAATAGGGATAATTGGTCCGCAATTGAGCTTCATATTCGTAAGCTGCCTGTGTATCACCCAAAGCATTATATAAACGCCAGCCTAATAATAAATCATCAGCAGTCAAAACATCGACCTTACTTTGATATTGGCGGAAATAATAATCCGCATCGCTTAAATTGCCCGCAAGCATTTTGGTACGTGCCAGTTCTTTAAATACCAAGATAAATTGCGGGTCAGCTGCTAATGACCGCTCTAAATAGGCTTCTGATAAAGAATATTGCCCCATCTTAGCGCTGCAAATGCCTTTATTAAGATGTGCAACTTGAGGATTTGGATAAGTAGGATCGGCTAAAGCTTTATCAAAATAAGGAATAGCTTCATTAGGGTGGTTTAATTGGCTACATATAAACCAACCGTAATTATTATTAATCTCTGCACTATTCGGATTTAAAGCAAGTGCTTTTTGAAAACTTTCCTGAGCTTTATCAGAAACTTTCAAATACTGATAAATCTGGGCACGTATCAACCAAGCAATCTCATTTTTGTTATTACTTTCCAAAGCTTCTTCAATACTGCTAACTGCCTGACGATAATCTTGCCCACGCATATACTCAACAGCCAATTGAGTTTTAATATTGGAGACTTGTACGGAGCGCTCACGTGCACTCGGCTTCTTAGGAGCACCACTACCGGCACATGCACTCAACAAAGCAATCAATAATAAAGATGGCCATAATTTCATTTTCATTACTTTAACTTCTCCTCTCTGCTGCCACAATCTGCTGCCACTTCTGCTGTCGATGCGTTTTATCCTTAACCTGTCCTGCTAACTGACCACAGGCTGCATCAATATCATCACCACGGGTTTTTCGAACAGTAACAACAAAACCGGCTTGCTGAAGAATATCTCGGAATATACGTATACTTTCGTTTGTTGACCGATTGTATCCTGAATTAGTAAAAGGATTAAATGGAATCAAATTGAATTTACATGGTACATCACGCACAAGTTCGATCAACTGGTGCGCATGTTGTGCTTTATCATTAATGCCGTCAAGCATAACATATTCAAAAGTCACAAAATCACGAGGAGCTTTTTCCAGATACCTACGACATGCCGCCATTAATTCTTTTAATGGATATTTTTTATTCAATGGTACAATTTCATTTCGAATCATATCATTAGATGCATGTAGAGATACAGCCAAAGCAACCGGCATTACCTCTTTTAAACGATCCATTTGCGGCACCATACCCGAAGTAGAGACTGTTACCCTGCGCCGTGACAAGCCATAACCATGATCGTCCAACATCATATTCAACGCAGTGACGACATTATCAAAATTAGCCAAAGGCTCTCCCATCCCCATCATAACCACATTGGAAATAACACGTTCATTTTTGGGAGTAACACCCATAGCTTTATTCGCCCACCACAATTGCCCGATAATTTCAGCAGCAGTCAAATTGCGATTGAAGCCCTGCCTACCGGTTGAACAAAATGTACATTCAAGTGCACAGCCTACTTGCGAAGAAATACATAAAGTACCACGTTCCGCCTCCGGAATAAATACGGTTTCTACACCGTTACCGGTACCGACATCCAACAGCCACTTCCTTGTGCCGTCTGAAGATTGTTGAGAAGTTATCAATTCAGGCACAGTAACACATGCATTTTCATTCAGTTTGCTTCGTAACGACTTAGCCAAGTCGGTCATTTCATCAAAATCTGCCACGCCCGATTGATGCATCCAACGCATTACTTGTTTGGCACGAAATGGTTTTTCTCCTATTTCAGAAAAATATTGTGTCAAATTGTTTAAATCAAAATTTAGCAAATTGGTTTTCATGTACTTCCATTAAAAGCTCTCAGGCTGTCTGAAAATATTCAGACAGCCTAAAAATAAAGCTTTTTACTTAGTGTGAGCAAATTTCACTTTGACTAAAAAAATAAGCAATTTCAATAGCTGCATTTTCCAAACTATCAGAACCATGTACGGCATTAGCATCAATAGATGCTGCAAAATCTGCACGAATAGTGCCAGCTGCAGCTTCTTTCGGATTAGTTGCACCCATCAATTCTCGGTTTTTTGCAACGGCATTTTCACCCTCCAGCACTTGAATCATCACTGGACCACTGGTCATAAATTCAACCAATGCCGCAAAAAAAGGACGTTCCCTATGTACAGCATAAAAATCTTGTGCTTCTTTGACGCTTAAATGCTTCATTTTAGCCGCAATGATACGCAATCCGTTACTCTCAAAACGACTGTAAATTTTACCGATTACATCTTTTGCTACTGCATCCGGCTTAATAATAGAAATGGTGCGCTCAATTGCCATGTATATTCCTTAAAACGATTACTTCAATAAAAATTGGGCAGGTATTTTATCAAATTTCCTTATTTTATGGTTGAAAGTTGATTTCTTTTTCGTTGTTATTACCCAAAGTAAGATGAGGCTGGGTAAGATACTCTTTTGATTGCATCTCAATCATTCTGCTAACAGTACGCACAAATTCATTAGCAAAATCACCTTCTACATAAATTTCTTCCGCTTTCACTTTGCTTGTGGCACAAAACTTCACCTTAAAGTCATAAAAAACATCGATTAGCCACGTAAGGCGACGAGCCTCTGCCCGCTCTGCTTCACTTAGTTTTTCAATACCTGACACAAAAACCATTTCATAATGCTCTGCTAAATATAGGTAATCTGCTTGAGAGCGCGGCCCGAAACATAAAGCACGGAAATCAAACCAAATTGCGCGTTTATCATGAGCATTACACGTCAATTCGCGCCCATGTATGATTATAGATTCAGTTTTTTTTGCCTTACCGTAGGTTATTTGCGAAAATAACTCGGCCAGCTTTCGTTCGTTCTCTTCGCTGTCAGGTACATAAAATACTTCTGCTGGTTTTAAAGCACGTAAACGGTAATCTTCTCCTCCATCGACATTTAAAATCGTGAGTTTTTCTTCAATTAAAGCAATCGTCGGCAGAAAACTGCTACGGTTTTGTCCTTGAGGATAAAGTTCTGAAGGTGCATAATTAGATGTCGCCACTAAAACTACGCCGCCTTCAAACAAATTTTCCAACAACCTGCCCAGTATCATCGCGTCAGCAATATCGCAGACATGAAATTCGTCAAAACACAAAACTCGAGTTTCCTTAGCAATCTCGGCAGCCATCGCTTTTAACGGGTCAGGTTCACTTTTAAAAGCCTTCATCCGTTGATGAACTTCTGCCATAAAAGCATGGAAATGCACACGGCGCTTGCGGCGATATGGCAGGCAACCATAAAAGACATCCATTAAAAAACTTTTTCCCCTACCTACTCCACCATAAAAATACAACCCTTTCGGCAATTGCGGGGAACGCAAACTGCGACCCAGAAAACGGTTGCGTTTACGTTTGAACATCATCAATTCAGTCCAAAGTTTATCCAGATATTCAATGGCTTTTGCTTGCGCGCCATCACGGATAAAAGCAGGTTGTTCCGATGCAGCCTGATACCAAGTGAGCGGACTATGATTGACAAAGTCGGGAGCAATAAAACGGTTTTCGTTATTATTCATCATAACCAATATGGCAAATCAACAATTTTGCCATTATAAATGATTTCAGACGGCCTCCAAGTACTTAAGGCTCAAAACGATATAAATCATTTTTTTATTCCGCCATATCATACGGAACAAATACAAAAAACGATAAAACGCCGCATTTCTGCGGCGTTTCACTCCTAAAGCTACTTATTCACTTAATATAGCCTGATCTACGCGTTCGCGTAATTCTTTCCCCGGTTTAAAGTGGGGAACATATTTTTCAGGTACTTCCACACGCTCACCGGTTTTAGGATTACGGCCAACACGAGCCGGGCGATGGTTCAAATCGAAGCTGCCAAAGCCACGGATTTCAATACGTTGCCCTTTAGCCAGTGAACGAGTCATGGTATCTACCAAAACTTTTACACTGTATTCGACATCTTTGGCAATCAACTGACTACCATTTCTCTCGGCAAATACCTCTGCCAAGCGAACCATTAATTCAGATTTGGTCATGCTGCACCTTATTCCTGTTCACCAGACAATTTGGCTTTCAGCAGATCGCCCAAGCTGGTCGTACCGGCACTTGCAGTTGAAGCAGCATTAACCGAATTCAACGCATCACGGTTTTCTTTGGCATCTTTTGCTTTAACAGACAATTTGATGCTGCGGTTTTTGCGATCTACGGTAGAAATAACGGCTTCTACTTCTTCACCTTCCTTCAACACATTACGCAGATCTTCCACGCGCTCGCTAGACCATTCGGAAGCAGGCAGATATGCTTCAACATCATCAGACAAGGAGATAACCGCGCCTTTGGCATCTACTGATTTAGCAGTACCTTTTACCAAAGAACCTTTGTCGTTTACGCTGATAAAGTTACCGAAGGGATCGCCTTCCAATTGTTTGATGCCCAAAGAGATACGCTCTTTTTCAACATCGATCGCCAATACAACGGCTTCCACTTCTTCGCCTTTTTTGTATTTGCGTACGGCTTCTTCGCCCGCTTCAGTCCAAGACAAGTCAGACAGGTGAACCAAACCGTCGATGCCGCCGGGCAAGCCGACAAATACGCCGAAATCGGTAATCGATTTAACCGCACCGGATAATTTGTCGCCTTTGTTGTGGTTGGCGGCAAACTCTTCCCACGGATTGGCTTGACATTGTTTCATGCCCAAGCTGATGCGGCGACGGTCTTCGTCGATTTCCAGAATCATCACTTCTACTTCGTCACCCAACTGTACAACTTTGCTCGGGTGAACGTTTTTATTGGTCCAGTCCATTTCGGAAACGTGTACCAAACCTTCGATGCCTTGTTCGATTTCCACGAATGCACCGTAGTCAGTCAGGTTGGATACTTTACCGAACAAACGGGTGCCTTGCGGATAACGGCGGGTCAGGCCACTCCAAGGATCTTCGCCCAGTTGTTTCATACCCAGAGATACACGTTGTTTGTCTTGGTCGAATTTCAATACTTTAGCTTCAACCTCTTGGCCTACTTCCAAAACTTCACTTGGATGTTTCACACGGCGCCATGCCAAATCGGTAATGTGCAGCAAACCGTCGATGCCGCCCAAGTCAACGAATGCACCGTAGTCGGTGATGTTTTTAACGATACCTTTAACCACTGAACCTTCTTGCAGGTTTTCCAGCAGCGCTTTGCGCTCTTCGCCCAAAGTAACTTCCAGAACCGCACGGCGTGATACCACAACATTGTTGCGTTTTTTATCCAGCTTAATTACTTTGAATTCAATTTCTTTGCCTTCAAAGTGTGAAGTATCTTTTACGGGACGTACGTCAACCAAAGAACCCGGCAGGAATGCGCGGATGCTGTTGATCATTACAGTCAGGCCGCCTTTTACTTTGCCGTTGATTACACCGGACAGAATATCGCCGTTTTCCATGGCTTCTTCCAAAGCGATCCAGTCGGCCGCGCGCTTGGCTTTTTCGCGTGACAGTTTGGTTTCACCGAAGCCGTTTTCAACAGATTCGATGGTTACGGTAACGAAGTCACCGACTTTTACTTCAATCTCGCCCTGAGCGTTTTTGAATTCAGCTACATCAATCAGAGACTCTGATTTCAAACCGGCATTTACGGTAACGAAGTTATTGTCGATCGCCACTACTTCAGCGGTAATCACTTCACCGGGGTTCATCTCTTGAAGGGTAAAGCTTTCTTCCAACAGTTGGGCAAAATTTTCCATAGTCATATATAACTCTTTTCGGTACACCGCCAAGGAGTGTGAGGTTGGTTGGAGGGAACTTGCTGCCCCTGGCGCAACAAGCGTTTACTACAAACGGTTTTCAGACGGCCTTGTTTTTGGGGCCGTCTGAAAAAATTAGGCGGATTATACAGCAAGGTTTAGATTTTTGCATACCAATCAAGCACTTTTTTTACAGATTCTTCGACATTCATTTCCGAAGTATCCAACAATAGTGCATCGGGCAACTGCCTTAGCGGTGCAACAGCACGGCGGCTGTCGGCTTCGTCACGTGCTTCGATATCGGATAAAATCCGTTCGAACTCCACTCCTTCGCATGGTACGCCGATTTGCTTGGCACGGCGCTGAGCTCGGATTTCGGCGGATGCGGTTAGAAATATTTTTAAGACGGCATCGGGAAACACTACCGATCCCATATCGCGCCCGTCTGCAACCAAGCCTTTTTCGGTTAAAAAATCGCGCTGGCGTTGCAAAAGCGCTTCCCTAACTTTAGGTAGGCGGGCAACGGAAGATGCACCCATACCAATAGCTTCGCTGCGGATCGCTTCGGATACGTCTTTACCGTCAAGCAGTATTTTCTGCCCGTCAAATACTGCCGGCAATTGCTGTGCCAACTTTGCAATACCTTCTTCATCGTCCCATTCGATGTTATTTAATTGAGCGTAGAGTGCGGTTAAACGATATAGCGCACCCGAATCCAAATACTCAAAACCTAATGCGGCAGCCACTTGTGAAGCCACCGTTCCTTTGCCGGAGGCACTCGGGCCGTCAACAGCAATTATTTTTCGGTTCAAATCCATTTATTGTTATCTCTAAGAAATTTAATTGTGATTCGACTAGATTAATTTGTTTTCTGCCGCCATTCGATTCAATCGGATGAACGGCATTTTGTTTTCCCGTAAAGCGGCGGAATTATAACTTTTAAAATATTTTCTGTAATTATTTTTCATAAAATTATCGACTAAAACATCTTAAATCTGGCACATTCAGTTACACACAAAACATTGGCGCAAGGCTATAATCCGCCCCGTTTGTTTAAAAAACATAACGGAATCTAACATGCAACAACTCAAACTAGCTATATCCGGTGCGCAAATTCTGTTTGTCGCTTTCGGTGCGATGGTTCTCGTGCCGCTACTTACCGGCCTTAATCCTGCTCTCGCCTTACTGGGCGCGGGTATCGGCACTTTGTTGTTCCAACTGGTTACCAAACGCAAAGTGCCGATATTTTTAGGTTCTTCTTTCGCCTTTATCGCTCCGATTATTTATTCTATCGGCGAGTGGGGATTGCCTTCCACCATGTTCGGCTTGTTTGCCGCCGGCTTTATGTATTTTATTTTTGCCGGACTCATCAGATGGCGCGGATTAGCTACGGTAAACCGCCTTTTGCCGCCGGTTGTCATCGGCCCTGTGATTATGGTTATCGGTTTGTCGGTTGCAGCCGTAGCCAGCCAAATGGCAATGGGACAAGCCGGAGGTGAACAAGTAATAGACTATACGCAATCGCTGTTGCTCTCCGGCTTTACTTTTGCGGTTACCGTTATCGTTGCCGTATTCGGTAGCAAAATGATGAAACTGGTTCCGATTTTAATTGGTGTTGCCGCCGGTTATGCCTTGGCCTTAGTGATGGGATTGGTGGATACCGCGCCGATCATGAATGCTCCGTGGTTTGCCGTTCCCCATTTTGAAACGCCGCAAATCAACTGGCAGGCGGCTTTGTTTATGCTGCCTGTTGCCATTGCACCCGCCATCGAACACATCGGTGGGGTAATGGCTATCGGCAAAGTAACCGGCAACGATTATGCAAAAGACCCTGGGTTGGATAAAACTTTAGCAGGCGACGGCTTGGGCGTATGCGTAGCCGGGTTAATCGGCGGCCCGCCGGTAACCACTTACGGTGAAGTAACAGGTGCGGTGATGATTACCAAAAACAGCAATCCAAAAATCATGACTTGGGCGGCAATTTTTGCCATCAGCATGGCGTTTTTCGGAAAATTCAATGCTTTTTTGGCTTCGATTCCATTGCCGGTAATGGGCGGCATCATGATTTTACTGTTCGGAACCATCGCATCACTTGGTTTAAAAACCTTGATTGATGCCAAAGTAAATCTGATGCAGCCGAAAAATCTGGTTATCGTCAGCTCGGTGTTGACCACAGGCGTGGGCGGCATGGTTATCAAATTCGGCAGCATGAGTTTCGCCGGCGTGGGCCTGTGTGCCATTTTAGCCATTCTGCTCAACTGGCTGCTGCCCGACGAAAAATCCAGCAACACTCTAATCAGCAAAGATATCTGACCGGCCGCGGATATGATCCGACTATCCAATCTAGCTGAAGAGGCCGTCTGAAACATAAACGATATGTTTCAGACGGCCTCTTTCTAAAAAACAATATACTTAATACCAATCCAATTTCAACAAGCGGAAAACCAACCCCAAGGCCAGCACGCTGCATATCATATAGATAATACTCGAGATACCGTGCCACTGGCCGAATGAGCCGCCGATGAGCGATAACAGCCAATTTGTCGTCCCCGCTTTATGCGCTTCGATAACGGGAGTAACCAAAAACTGATTGGCCGCCAAAAACGATAACAACGCCAATACAAACTTATTGGTATGCGAACGCATCACATGTCTGTTCAATTCGGCGCGGCCGATAAAGTAAACCAGCAGCCAAACCGCCATGCCGGTATAAGCTACCACATTAAACATCACACCGGCCAAAGCCCCAGCTTCCATTCTACCCATATTTTGGAATAATATCGGCGCAACCAAATAACCCACGCCTAATTGCAGACCCAACCATACTCCTACCAAAACCGCTGCCAATTTATTCATATTCTACCTATCCCTCGTTTTCATTAATGCCGCCTGCCGCTCGACAACAATCCGTACAAGCGAACCATCTGACGGCGAAAATACTTAAAAATTAAAATAATATTTTCCCAGTAAAATATTATTTAATCAATATTGCCAACAATTATGACATCAGGCCGTCTGAAAGCCACTGCAAAGACAAATCCTATAAATGATGCTATTCTTCAAACTTTCCGTTTTATCTATTTGAAGCAATGAAAAAGCTCCTGATTTCCGTATCATTGGCCGCAGTTTTTGCGTTGGCCGCTATTTTTATCGGCTTGCCCTACTATCTCGGTACCAAAACCGAAGAAAGCCTGAACGCACAGCAAACACTGCTCGCACAGTCCAGCTTTTTAACGGTCGAATCACACCAATACGAACGGGGCTGGTTTGGTGCCACCGAAACCACCGTAATCCGCCTGAAACCCACCCTGCTTCACAACACTCAAAAATACCTGCCCGATAATCTCAAAACCTTATTAAAAGAGCCGATTACCGTCGTCAACCACATCAAACACGGCCCGTTTGCGGGCGGATTGACACCCGTTCGCGCCCATGTGGAAACCGAATTCAAGTATCACCCTGAAACAGCCAAAGTGCTGGCACGCTTTTTCGGCGGGCAAACTCCGGTGAGCATGACCAACACCGTTTATTTAAACGGAAACGGAAAAATCACACTCAATGTGCCTTCTTTCGATTACGAAGAACTTTCCGGTATCAAACTCAACTGGAAAGGGCTGGAAGGTGCTACATCATACCAAGCCGACTTCCAAAACTACACCCATGATTACTCAGCGCCTGCTCTGCAAATCAAACTGGCCGACAAAGGCGACGTCGGCATGGAAAACCTGCGCCTCCGCACCCAAACCATCGACGGCAGCAACCGCTTGGCGTTGGGCCGCAGCGAATTTTCCTTAGACAAACTCTCGCTGCAATGGAAAGAAGGCATTGATTATAATGTCAAATTAAACGAACTGGTCAATCTGGTTACCGATTTGCAGATCGGCGCTTTCATTAACCCCACCGGCACGGTGGCACCTTCTAAAATCTTGCTTGAAAAACTCCGCTTTGATACCGAAACCCATGAAAACGGCGGCTGGATAGACAGCAAAGGGCGTTTCCGCTTCCAAACCCTAACCTACGGCAACGACCGTTACGGCCCGTTGGATATCGACATCGCAGCCGAACATCTCGATGCTAAAGGCCTGCTTGCCATCAAAAACAAGATGGCTGAACTCGCTTCGACCGAAATGACCGAAGAGCAAATTCAAAACGAACTGTTGAAAACCGCCAAAACCGAGGCCGCAGGGCTGTTTACCCAAAACCCCGTACTCAAAGTAAAAGCCTTCAACTTCACCATGCCGCAAGGCATGGTCGACGTGAAAGGCGAAATGCGTTTCAACGGCCTTACCCGAGCCGATATGAACGACTTCGGTGCCATGGTGAAAAAAACCGAAGCCAAACTCGACATGCGCGTGCCGCAAAAACTGCTTGAAGAATTGGCCATTAACCAAGCCGGTAGCATCTTCAGCGTCAACCCCGAAGATGCCGCGGAAGGCCGTGCCAGCATCGAGGACATCAACGAAACCCTGCGTCTGATGGTAGACAGCACCGTAAACTCAATGGCGCGCGAGCAATATTTGACATTAAACGACGGCAATATCCGCACGCTGATAGAATTAAACAAAGGCCGTCTGAAATTGAACGGTAAAGTATTCGAGAGCGAACCGGAACCGGACTTCAACGAAAACGATTTGCTGCCGGAAAATGCCGATTCCGCCTTTGAAGAAGAGGAAACAACATCTTAATCCGAAAGGCCGTCTGAAAATAAACATTCAGACGGCCTTTGATATTTATCCACCCATTGTTTACCGGAGCATCAATATGCAATGGCACAGTAAAACCTTTCCCCAACTTACCAACCTTGAGCTTTACCGCATCCTGCAATTACGCAGCCGCATTTTCGTGGTCGAACAAAACTGTGCATTTTTAGATTCAGACGGCCTCGACCTCGAAGCCGTGCACATTTACTACGGCAACGAAAATACCGTTGCCGCTTACGCCCGCATTCTTAAAACGCCCGATCATCCCATCGCCCCTGCAGCCATAGGCCGATTGGCCGTTGCCGCCGAATACCGCAGGCAAGGTCTTGCTGCCGAAACCTTGCAACGCGGCATGAACTATATCCAAACCGTTTGGCAGTACCGCACTATCTACTTGCAAGCACAAACCTATCTGCTGCCGTTTTATCGGTGCTTCGGTTACGAAACCGTGTCGGAAGAATATTCGGAAGACGGAATTCCCCATATAGATATGCGCTTTACCCGTTAGCAAACAGGCCGTCTGAAAACATCTCCGCCAACTCTTCCCAAACGGCCTCTTCATAACATCAACCCAACCTGTGTTAAAATCTTACCTTCTTAAATTCCCCTTCTATTTCCTGCATCTGCATCATGCACACATCCACTCCGCAAAACATCATCGTCGGCCTATCCGGCGGCGTTGATTCATCCGTAACCGCGTATCTGCTCAAACAGCAAGGCCATCAAGTGCGCGGCGTTTTCATGCAAAACTGGGAAGACGACGACAACGACGAATATTGCAGCATCAAACAAGACTCGTTTGATGCCATCGCCGTGGCCGACATCATCGGCATCGACATCGATATCGTCAACTTCGCCTCCCAATACAAAGACAACGTATTCGCTTATTTTCTCACAGAATATTCGGCAGGCCGCACGCCCAATCCCGACGTATTGTGCAACGCCGAAATCAAATTCAAATGCTTTCTCGACTACGCCGTCGAACAAGGCGCAGACGTGATTGCCACCGGCCACTACGCCCGCAAAGAAGTGCGCGACGGCGTGCACTACCTGCTCAAAGGTCTCGACAACAACAAAGACCAAAGCTACTTTTTATACCGTCTCAAACCGCACCAGCTCGAACGCGCCATTTTCCCGCTCGGCGACTTGGAAAAACCCGAAGTGCGCCGTCTTGCCGCCGAGGCCGAGTTGCCGACCGCCGCCAAAAAAGACAGCACCGGCATCTGCTTTATCGGCGAACGCCCGTTCCGCGAGTTCCTGCAACAATACCTGCCCACCGACAACGGCGACATGGTTACGCCCGAAGGCAAAAAAGTAGGCGAACACGTCGGCCTGATGTTCTACACCATCGGCCAGCGCAAAGGTTTGGGCATCGGCGGCGCGGGCGAACCGTGGTTTGTAGCCGGCAAAGATCTGACCCGCAACCGATTAACCGTCGTACAAGGCCACGACCACCCGCTGCTCTACACCAAGAGCCTGACCATGAACGATTTAAGCTGGACACTGCCCGAACGCCCCGCCGAAGGCCGCTATACCTGCAAAACCCGCTACCGCATGGCCGATGCGCCGTGCAAACTGCGCTACATCGACGACGAAACCGCCGAGCTGCTGTTCGACGAACCGCAATGGGCCGTTACCCCCGGCCAATCCGCCGTACTCTACGACGGCGACGTATGCTTGGGCGGCGGCATCATTACGGCTACCGACAAACCGGTTATCATTACAAAATAACAAGTCAGGCCGTCTGAAAAGCCAACCTGATTTTCAGACGGCCTCACAACAAGGAAACTCACTTTATGGAAAAAATCTGGCTCCAAAGCTACGAGCAAGGCATCAATGCCGAAATCGACGCCGAACGCTACAACTCGATTATCGAAGTGTTCCAAGAAAGCGCCGGTAAACACAGCCATCTGCCCGCTTTTCAAAACATGGGCAAAACCCTCACTTACGCCGAAACGTCCAAGCTGATTACCGATTTTGCTTCGTTTCTGCAAAACACCCTCAAACTGCCGCGTGGCGAGCGCGTCGCCATCATGATGCCCAACCTGCTGCAATACCCCATCGCCCTTTTCGGCGCATTGAAAGCAGGCATGATCGTGGTCAACACCAATCCTCTTTACACCCCGCGCGAGCTTGAACACCAGCTCAACGACAGCGGCGCGACCACCATCGTGGTGCTGGAAAACTTCGCCAACACGCTGGAACTGGTTTTGCCGCGCACCAAAGTGAAAAACGTGATCGTCGCCACCGTCGGCGACATGTTCGGGCTGAAAGGCAAATTGATGAACTTTGTGGTACGCAAAGTCAAAAAAATGGTGCCCGAATACCGCATCGCCAACATCATTCCTTTTCAGACGGCCTTAAAACAAGGTGCGGCGCATCCGTTTACCCCCGTAGCACTTACCCGCGACGACACCGCCTTTCTGCAATACACCGGCGGCACCACCGGCGTGGCCAAAGGTGCCATCCTTACCCACGGCAACATCTGCGCCAATATGCAGCAGGCCGCCGAATGGATTAAAAACCTGTTGGAGCCCGGCAAAGAAATCGTAATTGCCGCGCTGCCGCTGTATCACATCTTGGCTTTAACCATCAACCTGATGATTTTCACCCAAGCCGGTGCCAAAATCCTGCTGATTACCAATCCGCGCGACATGAAAGGCTTTATGGGCGAATTGAAAAAAGAAAAAATCAGCGTATTCATCGGCGTAAACACCTTGTTTAACGCCATGGTCAACCGCCCCGAACTGGCCGAAATCGACTTTTCCGCCCTCAAACTCACTCTCGCCGGCGGCATGGCCACCCAAAAACCCGTGGCCGAAAAATGGAAAAACATCACCGGCACGCCGATTGTCGAAGCCTACGGTCTCACCGAAGCCAGCCCCGGCGTATGCTGCAACCCGCTCAGCATTCCTTCTTACACCGGCAGCATCGGCCTGCCCGTGCCTTCCACCGAAATCGAGCTGCGTGATGCCGACGGCAAAGAAGTGCCGATAGGACAACCCGGCGAAATGTGGGTGCGCGGCCCGCAAGTGATGAAAGGCTATTGGAACCGCCCCGAAGAAACCGCGAAAACCATCGACAGCCGCGGCTTTCTCGAAACCGGCGACATTGCCGTTGTCGACGAAAAAGGCTGGTTCAAACTGGTTGACCGCAAAAAAGACCTGATTGTCGTTTCCGGCTTCAACGTTTATCCCAACGAAATCGAAGAAGTGGTCGCCCACCACGACAAAGTGCTCGAAGTGGCCTGTATCGGCGTAGCCAGCGAAAAAACCGGCGAAGCCCTCAAACTTTTCGTTGTGAAAAAAGACCCTTCGCTTACAAAAGAAGAGCTTATCGCCTTTTGCCGCACCGAGCTGACCGCCTATAAAGTGCCGAAAGACATCGAATTCCGCGACGAATTGCCTAAATCGAACGTCGGCAAAATCCTCCGCCGCGAACTGCGCGAAGAAGCCCAAAAATCTTAACCACATAGCACCGAGAGGCCATCTGAAAGCAAGCATTATCGTTTTTTCAGACGGCCTCTAAAGTTGAAGGCAAACCCCATTCAAGGTAAAATCACGCATTCAAAACGAGCGGTAAACATCATGACCAAATTTATTTTCGTAACCGGCGGCGTCGTATCTTCACTCGGTAAAGGTATCGCCGCCGCTTCTATTGCCACCATTCTCGAATCGCGCGGCTTGAAAGTAACCATGCTCAAGCTCGACCCCTATATCAACGTCGATCCCGGCACCATGAGCCCCTTCCAGCACGGCGAAGTGTTCGTTACCGAAGACGGCGCGGAAACCGACCTCGACCTCGGCCACTACGAGCGTTTTATCAACTCCACCATGTTCAGGCGCAACAGCTTCAGCGCAGGCCAAGTGTACGAACATGTGATTGCCAAAGAACGCCGCGGCGACTATTTGGGCGGCACCGTGCAGGTTATCCCGCACATCACCGACGAAATCAAACGCAAAATCCACGAAGGCGCGGCAGGCCATGATGTCGCCATCGTCGAAATCGGCGGCACCGTGGGCGACATCGAATCGCTGCCTTTCTTGGAGGCCATCCGCCAAATGCGCAGCCAGCTCGGCCGCAACAACACCCTGTTTGTCCATCTGAGCTACGTTCCCTACATTGCCGCAGCGGGCGAAATCAAAACCAAACCGACCCAGCATTCCGTTAAAGAATTGCGCGAAATCGGTATCCAGCCCGACGTGCTTATCTGCCGTATGGACCGCATCCTGCCCGATGAAGAAAAACGCAAAATCGCCCTCTTCTGCAACGTCGAAGAGCGCGCCGTGGCCGGCAGCTACGATGCCGACAGCATTTACGAAATACCCGAAATGCTCCACAGCCAAGGCATCGACAACATCATTTGCGAGCAGTTACAATTAAACGTGCAACAGGCCGATTTGACCGAGTGGAAAAAAATCGTTTACGCGATTAAAAACCCCAAACACACCGTCAAAATCGCCATGGTCGGCAAATACGTCGATCTGACCGAATCCTACAAATCGCTCACCGAAGCCCTGAAACACGCCGGCATCCACACCGAAACCGACGTGCAGATTACCTACATCGACAGCGAAGCCATCGAAAAAGAAGGCACCGACTGCCTGAAAGGCATGGATGCCGTTTTAGTGCCCGGCGGTTTCGGTATCCGCGGCGTAGAAGGCAAAATCGCCGCCGTGAAATACGCGCGTGAAAACAAAGTGCCTTATCTGGGCATTTGCTTGGGCATGCAGATTGCACTCATCGAATACGCACGCGACGTTGCCGGCATGGAAGGCGCAAACTCAACCGAGTTCGACCTGAAAACCGCCTACCCCGTTGTCGCCCTAATCGACGAATGGCAAACCGCCGACGGCAGCGTGGAAAAACGCGACGAAAACACCGACTTGGGCGGCACCATGCGCTTAGGCGCGCAAGAAGTCGAACTCAAACCCGACAGCCTTGCCGCCAGAATCTACGGCAGCACCGAAATCAAAGAACGCCACCGCCACCGCTACGAAGTCAACAACAACTTCCTGCCGCAGCTCGAACAAGCCGGTTTGGTGATCGGCGGTGTATCCGCAGGCCGCGAGCGTTTGGTGGAAACCATCGAACTGCCCGAACACCCGTGGTTCTTCGCCTGCCAGTTCCATCCGGAATTTACCTCTACGCCGCGTAAAGGCCACCCGCTGTTTACCGCTTACATTAAAGCGGCTTTGGCCAACAAAAAGGCTTAATTCGCCTGCTCTGTTGATAAAAACAAAAAGCTCCCGATTGAGGAGCTTTTTGTTTGAGGCCGTCTGAAATGTTTTCAGACGGCCTCAAGCCATTTTTCAGCTATTTGCCTTTCACATCAATAATCCACACTTCCGATTGCGAACCCAAACGCAGCGGCACGCCCCAAAAGCCGTAACCCGAAGTAACGAAAAAGTGGCCGTTGCCGATTTGCTCGTAGCCGTAGTGCAGACGGTTGAGAAAGCGGACGATTAAATTGGCCGGCGCCACTTGGCCGTTGTGCACATGGCCGGACACCTGAACGTCTATCGGCAGTTTGCTGTGAGCTTCGATATCGGTAGGACGGTGGTCCATCAACAGCACGGGTAAAGCGGTGTTTTGGCCGCGCAGTAAGGTTTCCGTAGCGGGGCGGCTTCTGTCCAAATCATCGTTGCGGCCCACTACCAGCAAACGGCCGTCCACCACCGTACTTTCATTGGCAAGCACTTTAATGCCCGCTTTAGTGAGTTCTTCGTAGATTTCGCGCTCGTGACCGAACAAATCATGATTGCCCAAAGTGGCATACACACCCAGCGGCGCCCGCAGTTTTTCCAGATGCGGCTGCATGTTTTCGGCGCGGTAGGCGTTTACGTTGTCGTCCATCAAATCGCCGGGCAGCAGGATAATATCGACTTTTTCGCGGCTCATGATGTCGGCGAGTTTATCCAGTTGGCGCGCGCCGAACAGCACGCCCAAATGGGTATCGCTGGCCATGCCGATGCGCAACGGTTTATCGAGCGGTTTTTCAATGTTGATTTCGGCATGATGTACTACGGGTGTGTAAGCGTTATAAACCGCCAGCCCCAGCAACCCCGCCACAAACAGCGGAGCAAACAGCCGCAGGCTGCGCGACATGGGTTTTTGTTCCATAAACCGGCACAGCAGCAGATAGAGCACAAACGTCGCCAAGGCCGCATACATCACAAACAGCAGCAACACCATCCAAAATGCCATCCAGCGAAACACCGCATGCCCCAGCTGCAACAGCAAACCCGCAATCAGCGCATTGGTAATCAAAAAAGCAATGCCCATCAACCAACGTCTGCCCCGTGCGGCAATATAGGGGGCGAACAGCCATTGCAGCGACCGGCCCAAGCCGAAGGTAAACACTTGCAGCAGCAACAGTACCAATATAAACAAAATAATACGCATAATGCTTCCCATAAAAAACAGGCACAAATTCTACCACAGCGCGTTTGCCTGCCCATGCCCGTATGTTTCGCAGGTATGGCAAAGCAGCAGTGCAGTTCGTTTGAACGTCATCCCGCCGATTCTTTTCAGACGGCCTTAAAATACTGCCCGGCATGGGCTATAATCAAACTCCTGCAAACACGAATCCATCCGCATCACCCAAAGGAAAAATATGAACCCGCAAACCGCCATTATTCCCGCAGGCAGTAAAGCCGCCGTTTTTATCGAAGCCGACATCACAGGCAGCCGCGAACAGATTCAGCTTGCCGCCCGCCAAAGCCTTGAAGCACTCGATAAATTGCAACAAAAATTTCCCGACGCACTGCTTGGTCTAACCATCGCCTTCGGTAGCGTATTCTGGCAAAGCCTGAACCACAACGGCGAAGGCAGCGAAATCAAACCGTTTACCCCGCTCGGCAACGGCTTGGCTCCCGCCACGCAACACGACATCATGTTCCACATCCAATCACTGCGCCCCGATGTTAACTTTTCGTTGGCTATGGGCGTATTGGAAGCATTCGGCGACAGCATCGACGTAAAAGACGAAACCCACGGCTTTCGCTGGATCGAAGAGCGCGGGTTGGACGGTTTTGTAGACGGCACCGAAAACCCCGCCGGAGACAACATCCGCACCGTCGGCACCGTGCCCGAAGGCAAGCCCGATGCAGGCGGCAGCTATGTGTTGCTGCAAAAATACCGCCACGACCTCAAAAAATGGAACAAAGTGCCGCTGGCCGACCAAGAAGCCGCCATCGGCCGCACCAAAGAAACCAACGAAGAATTCAGCAAAGACGTGCGCCTGCCCGATTCCCATTTAGGCCGCGTCAACATCAAAGAAAACGGAGTCGGCCTCGAAATCGTCCGCCGCAGCCTGCCTTACGGCACCGCATCGGGCGAACACGGCTTGGTATTTATCGCTTACTGCGGCACATTGCACAACATCGAGGCACAATTGCTGAGTATGTTCGGCCATACCGACGGCAAAACCGACTTGCTGCTCAAACACGTTACCACTGCCGTAACCGGTGCCTATTACTACGCACCGTCGCTAGAGCGGTTGCAGGATTTATAATTTTTCAGGCGGCCTCTTTAGAAAAAGCCGCCTGATTAGGCCGTCTGAAAACCTCATTTCAGGCGGCCTTTCGTATTCCCCTTATCCTTCAAAGAAATGCTATGATGCCGCCAACCTATTAACGCTCCCACCGCCATGCCAACTCGCCACCAACCCTTCAACCCGCTCACCATTCCCATACAAGGTACCAATCTGATCGAAGCCTCCGCCGGCACGGGTAAAACCTACGGTATTGCCGCGCTGTTCACGCGGCTGGTGGTGCTCGAAAAAATGCCGGTCGAAAGCATATTAGTAGTTACGTTTACCAAAGCCGCCACCGCCGAATTGAAAACCCGTTTGCGCGCACGTTTGGACGACGTTCTGCGGGCATTGGAAGAAAATCCGAATGCCGCACACGATTCAGACGGCCTGCAAACCTATTGCGAACGCGAGCATAAAGATGACGGCTTTATCCTGCCGCTGCTTACCCAAGCCTTAAGTCAAGAACCGCAAGCACGGCTGATTGTGCGCTTGAAAGCCGCCATCGGCCAATTCGACAATGCCGCGATTTACACCATCCACGGCTTCTGCCAACGGCTGTTACGCGATTACGCCTTTCTCTGCCAAGTGCCGTTTGATGTCGAACTCGCTGAAGACAACCGCGAACGCCTGCTTGTGCCCGCCGAAGACTTCTGGCGCGCAAACGTGTCCGACAATCCCCTGTTGGCGCGGTTGGTATTCAAATACAAACAAACCCCGCAAACCGTGTTGGCAAAGATAAAAAAATTCATCAGCCGTCCGTATTTGGTTTTCAGACGGCCTCAAGCCGATTTGGCCGGTGCAACGGCAACTTTGCAGCAAACATGGCAAAAAGTGCGTGAAAACCTAACCGCACTCACCGAAACATTTTGGCGGGTACATCCCAACCTGAACGGCAACAGCTACCGCAAAACCTCTTTTGAAAACCTGTTTGCCGAGCTGCGGCACGCTGCCGAATACGATCTTTTGCCTGCATTTAACGAAAAATTGGCGATGTTTGCCGCCGACGTGTTGGAAAGCAAAACCAAAAAACACGCCGCACCCGACCTTGCCGCCTATGCCGACCTGCAAATGCTCGCCAATCTGGGCCGCGATCTTGCCGCCGTCGGGGAAGAAGAACAAAACGCCCTTACCACCTTACAGCTCGATTTGCTCGAACATATCAACAACGCCTTGGCCGAACAAAAAAAATCCCGCCACGAACGCAGCTTCGACGACTTGCTGCTGGATGTTCACCACGCGCTCACGCAAAGCCCGCACCGCCGCACTTTGGCCGAAACCGTGGCGGACAACTGGAAAGTGGCGCTGATAGATGAATTCCAAGACACCGACCCGCTGCAATACGAAATTTTCAGCCGCCTGTTTATCCGGCAAGGCAACCCGCTGTTTCTGGTGGGCGACCCCAAACAGGCGATTTACAGCTTTCGCGGTGCCGACATTTACGCCTATCTCCAAGCCGCCGAAGATGCCGAACACCACTACACGCTTGCCACCAACTACCGCAGCCATGCCAAGCTGATTAATGGCATCGGTGCATTGTTCAAACAAAAAAACCGCCCCTTCGTGCTGGAACACATCAATTACACCGATGTCGCCGCCTCGCGCAAAGCAGGCCGTCTGAAACCCGCCCGCCCCGCGATACAGGTGCGCTGGCTTAACCGTAACGACGACGATTCCACTGCCAAAGAAAAGCTGCGCCGCCGTGCTGCCGAATATTGTGCCGACGAAATCGCCCAAGCCCTCAACGAAGCGGCGGCAGGCCGTCTGAATTATCAGAAAAACGCCGATTCCGAGGCACGCCCGTTGCAATCGGGGCAGATCGCCGTACTGGTACGCACCCATAACGAAGGGCTGCTGATTTCTCAAGAATTGAAAAAACGTAACGTGCAAAGCGTTATCCGCAGCCGCGAATCGGTATTCACCACCCCGGAAGCCGAAGCCGTAGCCGCCTTGCTCGGTTTCTGGCTGCAACCGCAGCAAACCGAATCGTTGCGTTTCGTGCTCGGCAGTATTTTGTTTCAACAAACCGCGGCGGAACTCTACACCCTCAATAACGACGAAAACGCCTTGCTAGCATGGATTGCATCCGCCGAAACCGCCGCAGCCACATGGCGGCAACACGGCATTTACGCCGCCATGCAGCAGTTTGCCGCACGGCACGGTATAGAAACACGATTGCTTAAATCAGGCAACGAACGCAGCCTAACCAATTACCACCAGATTCTCGAACACCTGGCCGAAGAAGACGAACAAAGCCATACACCTTCGTCGCTGCACCAGTGGCTGTTGGAACAGATTCAGGCCGCACAAGAAAGCGGCGGCAGCGAAAACAACATCTTGCGGTTGGAAAGCGATGATGCTTTGGTCAAAATCGTTACCATGCACGCCGCCAAAGGTTTGCAGTATCCGCTGGTGTATTGCCCGTTCGTGTGGGATGCCGCCGACAACAAACCCGCCGAATGGCAGATCCTTCATCAAAACCGGCAGGCGATATTGCTTGCCAAACACCAGCTCGACAACACCGATACTGAGTTACTGGCCGACGAAGAACTTGCCGAACGCCTGCGCCTGCTCTATGTCGCCCTTACCCGCGCCGAAGAGCAGCTCAATATCTACGCCGCCTACTGCAACGACACCGCCGACAATACCTTCGCTTATTTATTGGAGGGCGGCCAAAAGGCCACCCGTGCCGAAAACAAAGTGGTATACAAAGCAGCCAAAAACGAAGAAGGCATGGCGATGCTGAAAGCCAACTGGCGGCGTTTTATTGACGATGTCTCTGAAAATACCGAATTTGTTTTCACGGAGGATGCTCCTCCCCAAACCATATATCACAGCATGCAGTTTTCAGACGGCCTCTACCAAGCGGCAAGCATTCCCGAAAGAGCTTTCGAGCTGATACGCCATACCAGCTTTACCGGCTTGAGCCGCCACACCCGCAGCCGCGATTCCGAACGCGACGAGCTACAACCCGCCATCGATCCCGCCGAAAGCAGCATAGTCAGGCCGTCTGAAAAGATGCCGTCTGAAAACAGCCAAACAGACGGCATCCACGCCTTTCCGCGCGGCACCAATGCCGGTGTGTGCCTGCATGAAATACTCGAACATTTCGACTTCGCCGCCTCCGCAACCGCCCAAACCAAAGCCGTATCCGCCGCCCTTGCCCGTTACGGCTTCGACGATACTTGGCTGCCTGTCGTCAACGCCATGCTCGAGCATGTCCGCCAAACCCCGCTTACCGGCAAATACGCCCTTGCCGATATTGCCGCCGACCGCTGCCTGCCCGAAATGGCTTTCACGCTCTACATGCATGATTTCAACCTGAACCGCCTGCGCGAATGGTTTGCCCGCCCGCATCTCAACTTGCCATCCGAATGCGTTGCCGCCGCGCAACAACTCGACTTTGCCGCTGTGAAAGGTTTTCTCAACGGCTTTATCGACATGGTATATCAGGATTCGGACGGCCTCGTTTGCGTTATCGACTATAAATCCAACCGCTTGGGCGATACCGCCACCGACTACACCCAAACGGCCATGAACGAAGCAATGGCCGAACACCACTACTACCTGCAAGCCCTGATTTACGCCGTCGCCGTCGCCCGCTATTTCAAGATACGCGGCCTTCCGCAGCCCCAAATCGCCGTGCGTTACCTGTTCCTGCGCGGCTTGGACGGCAGCGGCAACGGCATCTGGGCATGGAATTTAGACAGCTCGGATCTGGCGGAATGGTTATAAATCAAATGCCAAAATACAACCAAGCCGATAAAAACCCACTCAAACCCTTTTTTGTACCATTTATCCCGATTGCTTACTAAGATAAACAATCTTTATCAAATTTAATCTTGTAATAAACACCAATCGGCATTATATTGCGTATCACTCTCACAAATGACAACAACAAAGAAAGGAGACGCTTATGCAACACCGCAGACGTCAGGCCATTTTTCAGGCTGCCAAGCGTGCATTCAACGCACGCAAACCTGTAAACGGCCACGCCGCACGCATCAGCTCGTCGCGCTGATATCAATATTTTATTGCGTGCCTAAAAAAACGCCGCCCGAGTTCATCAGGCGGCTTTTTACATGCAAGCATGAAAGCACCGGAAATTATTTGCCGGCCTGCTCTTTCAAACAGGCTTCCAGTTTTTCCGCATCCAAAAACCAATAGCAGATTTCCGTTTCGCCGTGCAGCAACACCGGCACCAACTCATTGTATTTCTCTTCCAACAGCGGGTCATCGTCCACATCGAATATTTCCAAATCAAATCCGTAGATTTCCCGATACGGCTGTAAAGCATCGCGCATTTTGTGGCAAAGGCTGCAATATTCGCGAAACATCAAAGTGAGCTTCATGTTATCAGTCCGATTATCTAAAACGATTCCATTATAACTTGCCCCGTTACAGCCTTTTCTGAAAAGTATTACAATATTAATTACTCGGCCGCCGTCGCAAACCCACTTCCGGCGGTTTAACATCGACAGGACAACACATGATTAAAATCAGCACCCAGTTTGATGCCGGTTCCGTAACCGTAACCGACCTGAGCGACCCTTCCAATATCCGTCTCAATCTACGCCCCGACAACGCATCCGATTTTGCCCAATGGTTTTATTTCCGTTTGCAGGGCGCGGCCTATCAAAATTGCGTGATGCACTTTGAAAACGCCGCATCGTCTGCTTACCCCGACGGCTGGCAGGATTATCAGGCTGTGGCTTCTTACGACCGCAGCAACTGGTTCCGTGTACCTTCCCGCTATGAAAACGGCGTATTTACCATCGAACACACGCCGTTGGCCAACAGCGTTTACTACGCCTATTTCGAGCCGTATTCGCACGAGCAGCATCTGAATCTGCTCGGCGACGCACAAGGCAGCGGCCTGTGCCAGATCGACGACTTGGGCAGCACCGTACAAGGGCGCGACATCAATCTGCTTACCATCGGCAACCAAGTGGCCAGCGACCTGAAAGTATGGATCATCGCCCGCCAGCACCCCGGCGAAACTATGGCCGAATGGTTTATCGAAGGCTTGCTCGGCCGCCTGCTTGATCCGCAAGACCCTACCGCACGCGCTTTACTCGACCGTGCAACCTTTTATATCGTGCCCAATATGAACCCCGACGGCTCGGTGTTGGGCAACCTGCGTACCAACGCCGCCGGAGCCAACCTCAACCGCGAATGGCTGGAGCCGACTGTGGAACGCAGCCCCGAAGTGTATTATGTGCGCGAAAAAATGCGAGAAACCGGCGTGGACTTGTTTTTAGACATTCACGGCGACGAAGCCATTCCGTTTGTGTTTGTAGCCGGCACCGAAGGCGTGCCTTCTTATGACGAGCGTATTGCCTCGCTGGAAACGCAGTTCAAAAAAGCCTTTGCCTCCGCCAGTCCCGACTTCCAAGACGAACACGGTTACGACAAAGACGCGCCCGGCCAAGCCAACTTGAGCATGGCCACCGCATGGGTGGGCGAAAACTTCCGCTGCTTGGCCTATACGCTGGAGATGCCGTTTAAAGACAACGACAACCTGCCCGACGACGATTTCGGCTGGAACGGCCAACGCTCGCTGCGTTTGGGCGAAGCGGTTTTGTCGGCTGTCTTAAATGTGTTGCCGGATTTGCGCTGAATGAACATAAAAAAGCCGGTCGGTTGCGGCGTTCTTCAAACCACTCCGACCGTATAAACGATGCCGTCTGAAAAACGCCCGGTTTTCACAGAAACTGCGCTGTTTTTTTCAGACGGCCTCAAACGGCGCAAACAACCACTGCATCACTTACAAATCTGCATTGAACAGTGAATTTTTTATTTTTCCCGTGAATACGGGGGAAACAACGTACTCCGCCCGTTTAAGGCATTTAAAAATGGAAACTCCGCTAACACATGCCGACACTTCTCAAGCTCCGCCCCCTCCGCCTGCAGCTAACACCCAACTTCCTATTCCCCCGCTGCTTGCTCTGAAACTGGTATTGGCCGCTTTATTCTGGGGCGGCACGTTCATTGCCGGCAAAGTGTTGGCACAATCCATACCGCTGATGACCGCTGCTTTCGGGCGTTTTCTTATTGCCTCGGCGTTGCTGGTTTGGATTTCATACAAAATCGAACGAGGGCTACCCCGCCTCAACCGGCAGCAAATGCTCGGTACTGCGCTGCTGGGGCTTACCGGTATTTTTCTCTACAATATCTTTTTCTTCGGTGCACTTTCCCACATACCCGCAGGCCGCACGGCTTTATTCGTGAGCCTCAGCCCCATAACTACTGCTCTGGCGGCAGCATTGTTCATGGGCGAACGGCTCGGAACGAAACGCTGGATAGGTATCGTAACCGCTCTCTTCGGTGCCGCCATCGTGATTACCCGTGGCGATTTGGCCGGCACCGTGCACGATATCGGCCAATCGGTAGGCTTAGGCGAGATCTTAATGACATGCGCTGTAATCGCATGGACGGTTTACACCCTGATTTCCCGCAAGGTATTGACCTCACTCAGCCCCATTGCCGCCACAACCTATTCCACCCTTTGGGGCACGCTCTTTCTGGGCATCGGGGCAATCGGCCAGCTTGATTCGCTTGATGCGGCATCGTTTACCTGGCAGGTTTGGGTTTCCATTTTCTATCTGGGCGCATTCGGCACGGTTGCCGCATTCGTTTGGTATTATCAGGGTATACGTGCGGTGGGCCCTTCCCGCACCATCATATTCAACAACTTGGTACCCGTGTTCGGTGTGTTGCTTTCGGCACTGCTGCTGGGCGAACCGATTTTAATGTCGATGCTGCTGGGCGGAGCGATATCCGTAGCCGGTGTGCTGCTGGTAAACAGCAAATGATAAGAGGCCGTCTGAAAACTTTTTTCAGACGGCCTCTTAATAGCAGTTTGATTATCTTTTTGCCCGTTGCATTCGTTCAAACTCAAGCAACACCTGTTTCACCTCGTGCGCTTCCTTTAGCGTGCGGATGCGTTCAAACAATTCCTGGGCCTGCGGATATACTTTTTTCATCATACCCAGCCATTGTTTTAGGCGGGCAACGGGGTATTTGTTGTTGGCTTCTTTGGCGAGACACAGGTCAAAAAACAGGTTTATCCACCCCGATATTTCGCCGAAATCCGCTTCGGTAATGCTTTCGCCGCGTTCAAACTGTTTAATCTGCCGTGCCAAATCCGGCCGCATCACCGCTCCGCGCCCGAGCATCACGCTGTTGCAGCCGCTTACTTCTTTGATGTCGAGATAATCCTGCAAAGTAAACACGTCGCCGTTGGCGGTAACGGGAATGTGCACCGATTCGCGGATTTTACACACCCATTCCCAATGCGCGGGCGGTTCGTAGCCTTCCACTTTGGTGCGCGCATGCACGGTCAGGCCGCAGGCACCGCCTTCTGCAATGGCGGAGGCGCATTCGAGCGCGAGCGTTTTGTCTTCAAAGCCCAAACGCATTTTGCCGGTAAGCGGAATATGGTCGGGCAGGCTTCGGCGCAAAGTGCGGACGATATGGTGAATCAGCTCCGGCTCTTTCAACAGCACCGCCCCGCCTTTGTGTTTGTTGACGGTGGGCGCGGGGCAGCCGAAATTAAGATCGATTTTATCCGCCCCGAAACGCACGGCTTCGAGCGCGTTCACCGCCATGTTTTCCGCATCGCTGCCCAAAAGCTGTACGGTGCACGGCACACCGGCGGGCGTTCGGTTGTTGCCGGCGATTTCCGGCACATGTTTCAGCCAAGTTTGACGCGAGTGCACGGTATGGGTAATGCGCACAAATTCGCTCACGCATTCGTCGAACCCGCCGATACGGGTCAGCAGGTCGCGCATCACATCGTCCACCAGCCCCTGCATGGGTGCAAGAATTAATCTGCATTTTTCTTTTAATTCAGTCATTTATTTGTTTCAATTGGATTTTATTAAATTTTAAAATGGGTTTATTCTGGATTATTTCCGCATATTTATGCACATTTCGCGTTATTTGATGTACCATATTTACACCATTTTTAATTATTTATCATATGGTGTAAATTGCATGGGCACTATTACCAAACGTACCAACCCTTCGGGCAACGTGGTGTATCGGGCGCAAATACGCATAAAGAAAACAGGATATCCCGATTTTTCCGAAAGCCGTACATTTTCCAAAAAGGCTATGGCCGTCGAATGGCTGAAACGGCGCGAAGCCGAACTAGAACTACATCCCGAGCTTTTGTTTCAGGAGACCAAAAAAACATTATGCCCGACGCTTCGGGAAGCTGCCAAGCGGTACGCGGAAGAAGTAGCAACCGAATACAGCGAATCAAAATTCCGAACGCTGAATTTTGTGATGAATTTTGAAATTGCAGACAAACGCATCGATAGATTGCGGCGGGAAGATTTCACGTCTTACGCCTTTAAACGTCAACGCGGGCAACCGCAATTAGGGCTACAACCGGTAAAACCAGCCACCATCAACAGCGATCTGCAATATTTACGCTCGGTTATCAAACACGCCCATTTTGTCTGGGGATTGCCTGTTACATGGTCTGAAATAGACATTGCTATCGAGGGATTACGAAGGGCACGGGTAATCGGCAAGGCCGACCAGCGGGAACGACTGCCAACAGCGGAAGAATTGCAGAAATTGACCGATTATTTTTACTTTTCTTGGTGCCGACGGTCAACCAACGATATGCGCGTACCCATGCATCTGATTATCTGGTTTGCGATTTATTCATGCCGCCGACAATCGGAAATAGGCCGGCTGGAATGGGCGGATTTGAATATGGAGACGCGGCAATGGCTGGTAAAAGACGTAAAACACCCGCGGGGCAGCAAGGGGAATCACAAAAGGTTTGAAATACGCGACGAACTATTGCCGGTTATCGAGGCGATTAAAGATGATCAAGTACAAAAACAAATGAGAGGAAATCCCAATCTGCTTTTAGGCGGATACCAATCGAAAACCATCAGCACGCTGTTTACAAAGGCATGCAAGGCTTTATTCATTGACGACTTGCGGTTCCATGATTTGCGGCACGAAGGCGCGACGCGTTTAGCAGAAAACGGCCTAACTATCCCGCAAATGCAACAGGTTACACTACACGGAGACTGGGAAAGCATGCGGATTTATACCAATTTGCGCCCACGACCGCGGCGACTTGATTTTAAGGAAGCAATGCAACAGGCGCAACAGGCCGTCTGAACCATTTTAACCATTAGGTTAAGATGGTTTCAGACGACTTTTCATCATTTCGGCCACGCTTTGACCAATGCCTTGTGCCGCGCAGCGCAGTCCTTGTATTGGCTGTGCAATTGCAAAATATACGGCAAAATATCCTCGCCTGTGTCGCCTGAAAGGTGCGGGATTTTCGGGCAAGGCTGCGCTATATCAGCGGGCGGCGGGTTGGTATTCATCGGCGGAATCGTTGACGACTTGCATGCCGACATCATCAAAACAGCGGTTAACATACACAGGCTGTTTGATAATTTGTTTGACTTTGACATATCGTACCCTTTCTTTTTCCACTTGTTCGGCGCGGGTGTCTTGATACTCCGCGCTGGATTCATGCGCTTTTTCAGCGTTTTTCTTCACGCTTTCGGCGATTTCAAGGCTGATTTTGGCCGTGGCATCGTTATAGCCCTTTTGATATGCCGCTTGATTGCCATCAAACCAAAACCAAGCCAACAACGCCACCACAATCAAAACGGCAATTGTCTGCCAGTATTTTTTTATCGTAGGCAATGCGCCGATCAGCCATGCCCACACTCCTGCAAAAAAGGTCATGCTTTCGCCCTTTCCAACATTGTTTGATAATTCGATACATCGGTTTCCGCAAGGGAAAAGGCTTTGTAATCGCCCGCTTCCCTTGCTTCTTCCCGCCGCTTGATTGCCTCTTGCAATTTCTCATAATAAAACTGCTGTTCATGCGTCATTGGTTGGCCGCCATGCACTTGTTGTACCGGTCAAGCTGGCGATTCCACACGCCGATACAGTTGTTTTTACGTACACTGCAATCACGACCACCGGCGAACTTGTACTTTAATAACGACCGGCAGGCGGCCTTATAATCACCGTACTTCAGATTGCGGAGCATCGAAGATTTCGCAAAAGTGTGTATGCCAAAGTTGTATGCGAAATCCAAATAAACATCATATTCAGCTTGGCTCAATTTGACACCGGCAAGCAACGCACGGAATTTATTTTCATCTTTGCCGGAATGATGTTTGGCATACGCAATTGCCTGTTTCTTAGTGATGGCAGGGTCAGTGAGTTTTACTTTTCGGCCATCAGGATAAACGGTGCTGCCGATACCAATCGTCGGCACGCCCACGGAATCAAGATAAGGCTTGCTACGGAACCCCTCATGCTGTATCAAGGCGGCAAAAAAGGCCGCCGAAGCAGCCATCCCTCCAACCCAGATTTTAGTTTTGTTCTGCATCTTTTCCCCCGTCTTTGCACTCGCAATGCCTAATCTGGCTTTTATAGACCTGCTCCTTCAAAACAAACTCCCGCGCCTCACGCTGATCTTTACGCCAGCCAAAATATGCATTTATTAAAAATCCGAACACCGCCACCATCATGCCGACTACCGTTACCCACGGTATATCTGCTAAAAATCCAGCTACCGTTGTGGCGGCACCGGTAACGCTGATGCCACTCCCTGTTTGACCGCTTACTGTGTGGCCTGCTACTTGCTTAATCACGTTTTCACTCCACAAAAAAAATCCCCGCATGGACACGGGGAACAAACCGTCTTTTGAAATTCTGCGGCATATTCAAATATTATTACTGCTCCGGAAAATCACGGTAGACCAATTCCGCGCCCGTGAAGTCGTTGGCCTGCAACGGCTGGCCGTACACATCAACCGCCCCGTCTGAAATCGGCGCAACAATACTTTTCAATGCCCAATCTACAATATCCCCGCCTCGCGGCGGCGTGCCGTAAAGCTCATAGCGGGAAGCGCGGAACGGTTTCTTGCCTAGATCAAACAAATCCTGTGAAAAATAATGGTTGACGGTAACGCTGTGCACGCCGTTATCGAAGTCGACCGCCAGCATACTGACTGTGTGAAATTGTGTTGGTACGCCGGTATCTTGGTCGATAATATGGTGTTTGATACCTACTGCAATTTGATTTTGCTTAGACATGTTTTTTTCCTAAAAAAAGAAAGGCCGTCTGAAAAGACGGCGGTTAATCGGGGCTGCGACACATCAGCCAGTTTTCAGGCAAATATTCAGGGGTGCCGGTCGGCGCACCCAATTGCCGGTTAAAAAGTTCCAACTTGTCGTTACTGTGGCGGTGGCCCATACCGCCCCAAAACGGCAACAAATCGGCAATACGCCGCTCGGTATCATCCAGTACGTTGTCGATTAATTCCAACAACCCCAAACGCTGCGATAATTCGTTTTGGATACGTTTGTATTCCGCCTCCGCAGCCGTGCCGTTCAACTCGGCCAACGCCTCAGCCGTATCCAATTCCTGCCGGTATTCCTGCAATGCTTCCTGCCGCCGTTTGGCTTCTTCAGGAGAATAGTTCGCGTTGGGCAGCGTGCCAACCACATCGTCCATCTTAAAGATAATGCTAAACCAACGTTGGATTTTCCAAGTCTTGTTGTAAATAAACTTGTTGATTTCATCCAACAGCGTCGGATTCCCCAACGCCGCTTGCGGCGACTGCTTGAGTATCGGCGTGTAGTAATCCATACCGGGCAGATGATCCAATCCCGAACGACGCAGCGTGTAACCGGGATTCCACGGCGCGCCGTTGTAATCATCGGGGATACTCGGCGGGCGCACATTCCGCGGGCGATTGGCAAACGACCGCTCGAACGCACTATATGCACCGACATTGCCCAAAGCATTTAATACTCCGCCGCCGCTTAACCCCGCCGTCAAGCAGCCGTGTTGCAACATGCTGTGGACTTTGGCGTAATCATGCCCAGCGCGAATAGTGTAAACAATCCCGTTTGGAAACCCAGATGCACGGCTGGATACCTGCTGGCCTTTTTTGGTGGCATCCAAGTTAGTGATCAACCGGAGCCTCAAGCCGGCATTGCTGTATTTTTCGTATTTGAGTTCCGCCACCGCATCACCCTCTAAAAACAAAGCCAGTTTGCGGCGCGCCGAAGAATCCTGCGCATCCAATCCCGCCTGCAAACCAACCAGTGTGTTATTAAGATTAGGCGCGAAAAAATATTCACCGCGAACGATACTACCCATATTCAAACCGGTAAATTTTTGCGCTTTACCAAACAATTCTGCCGGATCGGTGGCAGGTTGGGCGTATTTCATCGTAGGCGGGTCAAACGTATAGCACGCAATACCGAAACGCGGGGCATGATTCAGAGTGGAACACTTTTCAAAGTATTCCCACGGAATACCCACCGTTTCGTAAAAGCAAATATCCATCTCGGTAAACGGTGTCATTTCGACATACAACAACCCTCCGACAACCGATACCCCGCCGAACCCGTGCCGGTCGCCCGCCGCGGTAGCGGTACTGCGAAACGTTACCGTTACCGGCAAACCTGTCTGCATATCCAAAGCGGCCGACATAGACAAGGCATCGCCCATACCGTTGTAACCGTTTTTCCGCCAATGTTCCTGCCCCGCTTTTAATGCCCGCGCCATCTGCAAGTCCACACCTGAAACTACGGATTTAACCAATAATTCGGCCATTTCAAGTTTTTTGCGGTCGAATCCGCCACCCCAACCGTGAATGACGGCAGGCAACAACGGCGCGCCAGATACGCTGCATCCGTACAACGAAAACTGATAACGGTGGGTAGCCTCCGTCCGCACTTCGGCAATTTCTTCGACATCTCTGGGTTTGGTACTTTGCCGGGTGTTGTAGGCATTTTCCATTCCCGCGCCGCGCAAATCATCAAGCGATAAATTGCGACTGCTATCATTAGACGGCAATTCTTTACCGTCGGCAGTCACCACAAACAATTGCCCCAACTGCTTTTGTCGTAATTTCAGACGGCCTACCAATTTAGGCGACAACAAATTTGCGCCCAGCACATTAAGGCCGGTTTCACCGTAAATCGCCAAGCCGTATTCGTCAGTTGAAATATCCATATAAAAACTGCCTGCCTGCAAACGCCCCACCCGCCCACGGTATATCAGACAACTGGCTGTTGCTCGTAATATCCCAACACAGCCGCCCTTTATCCCAATATACCGCCCCTACATACTCCCACGGTGCCGCGCCGCTGAAACTATGCACAATCGGCATCATAAACACGCCGCGAAACTGCGTGCGCAGCGGGAATAACTGATCCACCGGCACCCAACCCGCACGCTGGTTGCCAAGAGTAAACACACCCTCGACAACCAACACCGAGTGAAGATTAAAATCAGTAATATTGCCGTCGCTATCGAAACAAACAAGGCCATATTGTTGGTTATCCATTATGTACCTCTAACATCACCTAAAACCACTACCACACGGCCCTTGCTGTCTTTGAAAAAAATGTGTTTGTTAGTCATGGTCAAACCGGCATTGCCTTTGGGAGCCGAAGTAAACGACCCATCGGCAGCCATGTTAAACGTACCCATTTCCAACCGGCCGGCACGGATAATCGGTGATTGCAGGGTCAGACCCGCAGCAATATGCTTGCCCTGAATCATACCGGTGGCAATCATATCGCCGTCGAGCGCAACCTTGGCGCGCCCACCGTCGTTCACTACCACAAACGGCGTTTTCAACTGCTTGCTGCGCGGGTCAACCAAGCCGAATTTATCGGCATAAAACAACACTTGGCTGTCTGCCGTTTGGCCGTCCACACCGATTTGCAAACCCGCGGCAACTTTACGACCACCTGCAATGGTTTCGACCTTGAGCGCATAAGTCGCCCGCACTTTTCCGTCTAACGTGGCTACGGTTTCCCGCATTTGAGTTACCTCTGCTGCTGCCTTTCCGATCTGTGCTTTGGCCGTATTAATTTCCTGCGCCCACGCTATTTCTTTCTTAGCTTGGGCAGTTTTATAATTGCTTAATGCCGCATCAACAGCCAACACCGCCACATCCAAGTCATCAGGCGTGGCTGACCAGTCCGTAGCAACCGACCCGCGCTCCAACTTGACCGAATGAAATGCGAACCAGTCGTTGGCGGCAAACGTACCATAGGCTCCGATCAACAGGCGCACGGTGTTACTTGACCATGGTGCGGTAAAGGTTACTTTTACACGATTTGATAAAGATGCCGTTATAGGTATCGTTTCTAGCCGGTAGTTACCTCCTTCGCTTTTTTCTCGCATTAAGTACACATAGTTCAAGCCTGTACTAGAAAATCCTGCTGTACCTTGGACGTTAAAAGATAACGTGTACCGAACTCCAGCAACCAGCCTAGACAGACCTTTTTCAGCCAATTGCACAACACCAATCTGTGCTACTCCATCTGATTTAGGGGATAAACGGATAAGCCGTCGACCACGAAAGACCGACGAAGATAGCTGACTGGACGAGTTCCATGCACCCATCTTAGTGTACTCGCTATCTACCAACAGATTCACACCACCCAAATTATTCAGACTTGCCGTGATCGAGTTAAGCTGCGTGGCCGTACCACGGTCTTTCTCAGCAACCGTTTGTTGCAGGCGCGTGATACCACTTTCTGCATTCCCAACCCGAGCCGCAAGCGCATTCCGAGCAGCAGCTTCCGCCCTGTCTCCGTCGGCGCGCGCGCGTCTTTCCGCTTCAAGACCCGCCGCGGTTTGACCGTGCGCCGCAGTAACAGTGCTGATCTGCTGCGCTTGAGTAGAATTAACATTTTCCACTGCACCGATCCGCGTGCCGATTTCTGCGGCTTTTGCCGTCAACTGCTGCGCGGCCGCTTGAGAAGCTCTGCTGATTTCTCTTGACCGCTCCGCCGCTTCAGCAGCAACACGCCGCGCAGCATCCGCAACGGCGTTTGCTTCAGCCAACTTACGCGCCGCATCCGTTTTACCCTCCCACGAAGCAATCAAATCGCGGCTTAACGTGCTTTCGGTGATGCTGCCTGCAATTTGTTTCACAATCGGATCGGGGTTTGGGTCGCTGCGACCCAATACCGGCGCGGCAAACTCACCGCTCACACCCGCCTTATCCACAATCCGCGCCCAAAACCACAAGCGGTCGGATACGGCCACACCTTGTACGGTATAGCTGTTTTGCGGATACGGCAGCGATACCAGCTTTTTAGCCTGATTGCGGTTATTGCTGGTACCGTACCACAATTCGGTAACAACATCGTTTACCACCGTTTGCGGCAGCGTCCAGTCTATTTGCACCGCCATCATTTTCGGCGTGGTTTTCAGACCGGTAATGGCGTAATTCAGACTCCATGCTTTGGTCAACGGCTGCGATAACACGCCGCGGGCATTCCTGCCGCGGATTTCAGCGCGGTAATCGCCGTTGGGCAAGCCTTCCAGCTTGATTTCAGGCGTTGCCGCATCGGGAATATGACGGTAGATTTTACCGTCTTTGTACAGCTTGATATCGTAGGTTAATACCGTGCCGTCGGCAGTAAGGTTGTCCCAAGTAATCACCACCGCACCGTTTTCGGTTTGCAGGTTCGGGTTGATTAACTCGGGCTGCACATTGTGCAGGGTGTGGCGCTGCCGGTCGAAATTTGCCCAACCGTCCACCACACCGTATTTTTGCGGGTCGTGCAGCAATGCGGTAATGGTATAAGTGCCGTCGTCGGTGTTTTCTTTGATGCCGATAGCACGATAAAGCCGCGGCTTTACTTTGCCGGACAAAACCCATACCACACCCGCATCCGCCGCCAAAGGTTTATCCAGCCGAACTTGGTTTTTAGCAGGAGCCGCCGCCACTTTTGCCGATACCACACCGTTTTCAGACGCGATATACAACGTCATCCCTGCCGTTGCCTGCACTTCGCGATCGAGCGTTACCGTATTGCCCGCCACCGCCGACACGCGCCCGCTCAATTCCGCGCCCGCATAATCGTTATCCATCACTTGGATAATATCGTAGGGCAGATGGCGCAATCCCTCGCGGCCAACCGTAAAGCTGACCGTGTTTTGTTGGCGCAATTCGGTTTGCAGCGTCCACGCCCCGTAGCGCGCCGCCTGCCCGCGCGAATCGCAGCCGAACGCCGTTACCTGCTTGATATTGAGGCCGTAACGTTTGATGGCTTCGTCGTCGGCAATGTATTCTGTTTTGGCGCGGTAGCCGTCGTACTTATCGAGATACTGCACATGCACGGCGGTATGTACCGATTTCAGACCGGCCCCGCTATATGAAAACAGGCCGTCTACCACATTGCTATTGGAGTATTGCGCCACGGGGTCGCTGTTGCTGTCCAACACCACAGACACCTGATTGCCGTTCCAAACCGGCAATCCCATAAACACGCTGGCCAAGTCGGTTAACAACTCTCCGGCTTGGCGGGCATTGGTTACGTACGCATTGCACACAAAGCGCGGCTCTTGACCGCCAAAACCATCCGGCACCATCTGATCGCAATAGCGGGCAACCTGATACAGGCTCCATTTGTCGATATCGGATACTTTCAGACGGCGCGCCAGCGTGCTGTAACGCGGCTGCGTGAGCAAATCGTAAAAAACCCATGCAGGGTTGTTCGTCCACGCCGTTTTAAAACTGCCGTCCCACGTTTGACCGCTGTATTGTCGGGTTTCGGGGTTGTAGTTTGCCGGCACTTTGACCATTTTGCCTTTGAGCAGGTAATTGCGGCGCGGCACTTGGTTGCCGAATTGGTCGGAATCGATTTTCAGCGCGGCGACGGCGGTATGCGGGTAACACAGCTTGGCATCGACAATTTCCACATACGACGCAAAAAACGTTTTGTTGGCCAGTTTGTCGCTGTTGCTGTCAGGCGTAACGCGGCTGACGCGGATGTTAAACGGCACGGGCGGCAGGGTATCGAACACCACATCGTGATAATACGCGCCGCTGCTTTTTTCGGTAAACTCAATCGTGCGCTGTTCTTTTTTACCGCCGTTACCAACCAATTCCACAGTCAATCGGGTAGATGCGGGCAAGGTATCGCCGTTATCCTGCACGGATACGTTACGCTCCACGCCAACCGTTACACGGATGCGGGTTACAAGGCCGTCTGAAACGCCGCGCACAACCGGAGTATCTTTTTTAACAGGCGAAGATACCGCCACCGTACGTTCACTTCCGTCAAATCCCGGCACATACGCCTGATCCTGCTCGCCGCGCAGGAAATACGCCGTTACACCGTGGAAATTGTAGCTGCCGTCGGCATTCTGCACAGGCGTATCGTTGAAAAACACGCTTTTGAGCGGCGCATCATTGCCGTTGGCAAAACCGTATACGACACCCTCGCAGACTGCATCGATAATGCGCAGGGTTTGCGCTGAGCTTAGCGTATTCGGTGCTTCGTAAGGGGTGCGCGCGCCGCCGCCTGATTTACCGCCCATTTCCTAAACCTTTTTTAAAACAGATATATAGTTGCGAGAACGCACCGAATCATTCTCAAAATCAGTGTTGTAGCGCTGCCCGTTGGGCGCGGTGGCAGCCTTGCCGGTAACAAATTTCTTTTCAATATCCAGCGTTACATCTCTGGCCGTTGGGTCGGTCAACACCGCATCGCCCGACGTTTCCAAACGCCGCGATTCCACACCTTGCGAAACCACACGGCTACCCGCATAAATCAAACCGTAGGCCAACGGCACCGGCTGGCCTTGCGCCGCCGTATTATCCAAATTGGAAAACGACGTATTTCGGCTTTGCTGCACGCCGTGCCGCTCGGTATCTAATTTCGGCTGCTTGGTCAGCATCTGCGCCACGCCGCCTATCAACAACCCCACACCGGCATTAATCAAGTAACCACCAATGGGGCCGCCGATACCGGTATAAGTCAACACCGCACCCACCACCACCAACACTACGCCGCCTATCAACTGGCCGGCACGCCCAGCCCCAGCCACCCGCGGGACGATATGCAGGATACCACTGTCAGGCCGTCTGAAATTGCTTTCGATATTCTCTTCGGTTTGGTCTTGCCCTTTGAAGCGTACCTGAAACAAACCGTCGCGTACCGCCTGCCGCAAGCCCTGAATCTGCACAAACAGCGCGTGCAGGGCTTCGGCAGGCGTTTCCGCGTGCAAATCAAAACGGCGGCCGTATTTGCGTAGGCCGCCGTATAAACAAACTGTAATCATAATCCCGCCGAATACACCAAATCGTTTTCGATTGCCTGTATCATTTCAGGCTCCCATTGCGGATGCCGCCACACCGAATGCGTAAAATCGCGCCAAAAAGCATTATACGGTTCACGGCGGCTCAATTGGTTGTAGGCATGATGCAGCATTTCGCCGTTGCCCAAATACAGCGCGGCATGGTCGGGGCGGCCTCCCGTGCAGGTTAAAAACACATCGCCCGCCTGCAAACTGCCGTCTGAAACCCGCACAAACCCGCAAGCCTCAATGTGTTTAATCAGTTGCTGGTTTTCGGCATCGCCGTCCAAATCCGTGCGCACATGATCAGGCAAATCAATCCCCGCCAACATGTACGCATCACGTACCAACGCACCGCAATCATATTCCCCATACTCAAACACACGCCCGCGCAACGGCGGGCAGCAGCGGAATGTTTTCAGACGGCCTCCCGTGTACAGAATCCACGGCAAACCGGTATGCACTTGGCTGGAACGGTCGGCAGGCGATAAAAACGGCTCATTTTCAGGATGCGAATGCACCACCGCCGCAATATCGCCGTGGTTTTCAGCCCGCAGCCAATCATCTGCACTCACCGAAAAATACGCTTCAGGATCCGCCGCCGTGTTGGCACAAAGATAAAACCATTGCGCGCCACTGCTTTCCAACACAAACCCGCACACTTCCCGCCGCTCGTTGGCCCGCGCATACCGCTCAATCTGCCGTGCCACATCAAAACAAATATTCATCATGACACTACCTTGTCGGCACTGGGAAAGCCGCCAAACGGTAACACCGCACCATCACCAAAACGGGCACGGCAGCCCAGCAATCCGCGGCTGCATTCGTCTTTTTTGGGGTCGTCCGTCGGGATATCGAAACGGTCTGCAACCGCCCGCCCGGTATAGCCGCATCCCTCGCCGCGGTATTGCCAGCAACACACCCCCGCCAGCATCACGCGGGCAGGTATCAATGCCCCGTCTGATTCAGAAGGGGCCGCCAACTCAAACACCGCCGATTCCGCCGTCATCGAGACCAATCGCTCGACAAGGTATTTCGATACAATTTCCTGCACGGGGTCGGCCTGCGGGTTGCCCGCCGTAAAATTGACTGCATCCAAAAACTTGGCATACGTTTGGCGGCGCGTTACCGCCACGCCCGCAAAATGGTTGAACTGTTCCGCAGCACCGGTTACAAAGCCCATAATATTTGAAACCGTGAGGCGCGGACGGTTGCCCGCACCCTGCGCCGTCAACTCGAACCCGTCGGCCTGAATCGGGTAAGGCTCGTAAGCCTGCCCTTTCCATACAACGGCTTGCGATTTCTCGTTTACCTGATTGCAGAAATAGTGAACCTGCCCGCCCAAAGCGCGGAAATCCACATCCCACAAATCCACCAACACATCTTGTTCGGCAGCGGTTAATGCTTTCAGCATCACACCGGATAACTGATTGATACGCGCATTCATGCCAATACCTCTTCAAATTTCACGGCAAGCTGATAAACCTTACCGCCTTTGTGCGTTTCGCGGTATTCATCGGCGGTTTTGACTAACATCCTCGGTCTGCCGGGCGGCTGCCAGTAAAACGATTCCACACCGCGCCGCGCATCCAAAAACGCCTTGATTTCTTCAATCAATGGCTTTTTGCCGGACAACTGCACGTCCCACATCTGCATTTTCGGGCGCAGGCAGGTTGCCTGTCGCTGCTCGTATCCGTCGCCGAATTTAACCGTGCGCACCGCAAACTTGTGCGTTACCGACGCGGCGGAATCAACCCGCCAGCGGAATGTTTGTTTTGACATATTCACACCCAATCAAAAGGCCGTCTGAAATTTCAGACGGCCTGTTTCAGCCTTTATGATATGTACCACCGGGGCGGGCAACGTTTTTCACATACCAATTCTCCACCATCGCGGGCAAAGCCGCCGCCAAACGCCGCGCCATCTCGGTATCGCCTGCGGTATCTGCTTCCACTCCCCCGCCTTGGTTGATGGTGATATTAACCTGCATTCCACCCACTGCCGCAGCAACGGGCGGCCGGAACGCCGGAAAACCCACCGCCCCGCCTTCGGCATAACCTTTCAGCCGCAGACGCTCCACCGCCGACACGCCGCCGTGCCGCGCCACATCGCGCTGGCTGAATACCACTTCGCCTTTATGCACGATGCCCGCAGGCTCGTATTTACCGCCGTGTCCGGTATATCCGCCTTCGTAAAGCAAATTATTGGTTATATCGGCATTGGTTCCCCAGCCCGCAGGAACTTTCGTGGCCGTGGCAGACGACAACAACCCCGCCGCAAACTTGGCAATCTGAATGCGGACAATCATTTTCAGAATATCCACCATAAACCCGCGCCAGTCGGCACGGCCGGTAGTAAAAAATTCCGTCATTTTGTCCGTCATGCCGTCCAAGGCATCAACCCATACCCCGCGCATTTTTTCGCCGCTGTTTTGGGCATCGTTTACCCATTTTTGAAACGGCGTTTCCTCCGGCATTTTCATGATTTCAGGGTCGATAGATTTCTGCCCCTTAATACGCTCCAACCAGTGCGCGTATTGTTCCAAATCAATCAGCCCTTCAGACAAGGCACGGTTAGCCAACTCCAAATCCGCCGCAAAATCCACCACGCCCGAAGGCTTGGCAAACTGCGACACCAATTCAAGATACTTAGCCACCGACTTATTCAAATCGGTTTGCGCATCGGCCGCTTTGGCCGCTTCCAACGCTTCTTTCTGCCGCGCTTCATCCCATGTTTTAAATTCAGGCAAAGACAACAGATTTACTTGCTCGGTAATGGTTTTACCGAAGTTTTCCATCTGCAATTTTGCTTGGATTTTGGCTTTTTCGATTCGCTGGTTGAGATTTTCCGCCCATTTGTCAAATGCCGACGGCTCAAACGCACCGAAACCGCCCGCACTGGACGAATCCAAACTACCATGCCCTTTTTCGGCGAACCGCCGCTGCAAATCGTTGGCCTTTTTAATCCACAAATCGGCAAACTGCCGCGCCGTCATGTGGCGGTTGCCGCCGTTTTGCGATACTGCCGCCTGCGCCCTGCCGCGGCTCATGATGGTAGCCAGCGCATCAATCACGTTTTTATCCGGATTGGACAACAAAGCCGCCGCACCGCCCCAACCCTGTTGATGGCCTAAATAGTATTCGCCCGCCGTCAAATCGCGCCCGAGCCGACGGCGCAGCTTGGCACTCTGTGCCGCATGGTGCTTGCGTACCGCTAAAAACGATTTTTCCAAATCGTATGCACCGGCTTTAGTTAAGCCGTAATCGCGCAGATATTGGGGCATTACTTGAAAATGCCCCAACGCACCCGATTTCTCATTCAACAGGTCTTTACCGCTCGCACTCTCGATTTGATACAACGCCAGCCATTTTGCAGGGTCTTCGCCGTATTTTTTCGCAAGCGCGGCCAATTTCTGCTGGTTTTGGCTCAAGCTGCTGCCTTTGCCGCCGCCCCGCTTGGATTCGGCCAACCTTGCCGCATCATGGCGTTTTTCCAACAGCTTGATTTCTTTTTCAGCCGCCACCACTGATTCACGGCTAGCTCCGGAGTTGCGCAAATCATTGAGACGCTTCCGCGCTTCGGTCAACTCTTCAACACGTCGCTGTTCTTTGCTTAAATTCTGCGTGGCCAAGCGCGTAAAATAATCCTGCGCTTCTACACCCTTTCGTCCCGCGTCGGACAAATACTTTTCGCCCCACGCCGCCGCATCTTCAATTTCGATTTGACGCTTGATTCGTTCGCGTTCCGCCTCCAAGCGTTTTTTCTCGGCTGGCGAATAGGTTTGATACAGACCACCGTAAAGCCCGCTGCCGCCCAACGCGGCCCCACCCGCTGAAAGCCGTTTTTCCACATCGGCAAGCTGTTGTTGCAAGGTTTGTTTGCGGCCGATGCTTTTCATAGCCTCCCACGCACCTGCCGCCGCGTTTTTGACATTCAGCCAACCTTGCTCGACAAGACCGAGATTTTCCAACACCCGCCGCGACATTGCGGCCGATTCGTCGGCGTATTTTTTCTGCACCAACGCCACCGCCTCTTGTTCGCGGCCTTGTTCCTGCAAGGCTTTCACTTGGGCGTACACGTCCGCAGTCATGCTTTGGTAGGTACGCGACAAAGCAACCACGGCTTTCAGCGGGTCATTGGCGATTTCGGTGTATTTCTTAACCAAATCGTCTATGCTTTCGCCCGTAGCCTGCGATTGCAGCGTTACCGCTTCGGCAAACTGGCGGTAGTTTTCCGCGCCGACGGAACCGCTTTTCACAAATGCCAAAACCGCTTCGCGCGCTTCGGCGTAACTGCCGGTGCTTTTGCCAGCCGCTTCGGCAGCATCTTGCAGACGGCCTGCCGAAATACCCGCGCTCTCTCCGGCTAAAATCAAGGCTTTTTGGTAGGCGCGCGATTCTTCGCCGCCTTTGTACATGGCATACGCCAACGCCGAGACACTACCGGCCACCCCCGCGATGGCAAACCGCGCGGGCGTAATGAATGATGACAAACCCTTGAATAAACTACCGAAACCGCCGAAGGAATCGCGCAACTGCCCGCCTTGCTGCAAGGCAATCAGCAAGGGATTTTGACCGCCCGCAAGCTGCGTTACCACGTCTGTAAACTGCGCAGGAACCTGCCGCAAGGCATTGTTGTACTGGCCTTGAGAAATGGTGTTACGCTTGGTTTTGGCATTCAACGCATCAAGCTGTTTCAACAGCGGGTCAAGGCGGGATTTATCCACGCCGCGCTGGTTCGCCAACGCTTCGTAATACTCGCGGCTGGCTTTTCCTCCGGCAGTCAGCAGGGCAATATCGCGCTTGATGCTGTTTTCCAGCGCGCGGCTGCTGCGCTCTACGCGCTTGGCCGCCGATTCTGCCGCTTTCGCCGCGCCATCCGCACCCGCACCGACTTTGTCGATTCCTGCCGCCGCCTGCGCGCCAGCTTTCTGCCCCGCATCACCCAAGGCATGCAGTGATTTCTTCGCTTTATCTACACCGCGTTCCACACCGGAAACATCGGCGGATATAACAATTTTTGAATCAGCCATTTTCTTTTTCCCGCCACATCGCCAAAACTTCGGCTTCCATAATCTGAATATCATCAAACAATGCGGCACGGCGTTTGCGTTTTATGCCCCGCATATCCATCACCGCCGCCAACGCCTGATAATCCAAACCGTATGCACCGCCGAAACCGACACGCCATTGCGTCGATACCGCACCGAAAAGCTGCACCGCCTGCCAGTTGCACGGCCACACGCCTACTGCGTCTTCTTCTCCGTAGTCGTCTTCGCCGAAACCGAAAGCGTCCATTTCGGCTTTAGACGCGGTTTCCGAATACATGGCACGCGCGGCGGCGGTCAGTTTCCCACGCGGGCTTTAAAGATTTCGTCTTGATAGGCGGTAATCACTACGGCACCCGACATCGGATAGTTATCCAACATCATCGACACGTTTTCGCGGTTAAACGGCTCCTGCAAATCCCAGCCCGACGCAATATCCATCACCACGTCGATATTCTGCCTGTCGCCCAAACCTTCCCAAAAGGCTTTCATTTCTTGTGCGCCGCGGTGCTTAAAATCAAATTCCACTGCCGCACCTTCTTGCGAACCGGCAACGGGAATCATCACGGTATGCTTGAATGTGGCATCCGGTTTCAATTTCAATTTATTCATGTTTGTTTCCAACAAAAGGGCGGGAATCCGCCCTGTGTTTAAGAGGCCGCGTAACGGTTTAACTTGCCCGTCAGCGAATACGCCATATTGATTTTCATGCCTTCGTTACGGACCATCGTCGGCGTTTCGTTAACCGACAAATAACCGATATAGGCAAGCTGATCGCCTGTTTTCAGCCGCACCATCATCGGCGTTTCCGCGGCCGAATTGCTGGCCGCCACCGCCGCCTGATAACCGGGCAGCTTGGCATCATCACCCACCGCAATCTGGATCGACATCGGCGATTTCGTGGTAGGAATCTGACGGTCAAAATCCTCCTCAAGGAATCCGTGGTCGTAATGCTGTTGGTCGCCGCCGGAAGTGGTAAACTCCATCACTTGAGTAAGCTGCGTCCACTTCTTAACTTTACGAAACGAACCTAAACCGCCACCGGCAGGGAATTTGTTAACATCGGTCGTATTAATGCCGACGAGGTTAAAAGTGTTGGTAGTAATACTGCCCACTTTAAACACACGCCCGCTCAATTCGCCCCACCCGCTGGTCAACACCACAAAGTCGCCGTTCTGCAAACCGTGGGCATTAGCAGTGAGCACCGCTTCTGCCGCATTTGTGGCAACTGTTACCTTTTTCTCGGCATCCAGCTCGCCAATGTGAACGGTCGCGCCGTTCGGTAAGGTCAAAGCCATAGGTAAACTCCAATAAAAAAGCCCGCACAAAGGCGGGCGGAAAAAACAAAAGGCCGTCTGAAAATTCAGACGGCCTCAACCGATTCAAAACAAACCAAACGCCAACCTTGTTGATAATAGGCGGTTACTTTTTCGCCGCTATCATCATAGGCAATTTGCAGGTTTTCAGGCTCAAGGGCCTCTATTTCAAATTGCGGCAACTGCAAATCGGGATGCTTGAAAAACAATGTTTCCACATCTTTAAGCATCGATTCGGCCACCGTATCAGCACCTTCGTTTGCCTGCACGCACAACATCACCACCAATCGCACATCATGCCGGTAAATAGGGCTGATACCCAAACGCTCACTACGCCGACCGTCGATATAAACCACCGCGCACGGCAATTGCGACTGCGCAGGGGCTATGGCGCGGTTGTGATACACACGCTGAAACTTGGTTTTCAGCAAGGTCGCCGCCGCTTCCCGAATATCAGTAAGTTGGTGTTTCATGCTGCTTACTCCGCAACTGGATAACGCTCATACCCGTACCGTCGGGCGCGATTTCCGCCACAGTATATTCAACACCGCGCACGGTAATCACAGCCGACTTTGTGTTTTCAGGCAATGACGATTCAACAACGATAAGCTGAGGATCGGTATTGCCCACCGCAAAACCGTACGCGCTGTCGGGTGCGTATTCGCAATCGAACACCGCCGGCACTTCCACGCCGCCAATTTGCACGGTTTCGCCGAAATCCGCAGGATTGGTAAATACGCCCAAAGGCTCTTTAAACATTTTCGCCGCCTTCGGGCTGCTTGTCGCCTTCGGGCTGCTTGTCGCCTTCGGGCTGCTTGTCGCCTTCGGGCTGCTTGTCGCCTTCGGGCTGCTTGTCGCCTTCGGGCTGCTTGTCGCCTTCGGGCTGCTTGTCGCCTTCGGGCTGCTTGTCGCCTTCGGGCTGCTTGTCGCCTTCGGGCTGCTTGTCGCCTTCGGGCTGCTCGCCGCCTTCGGGCTGCTTGTCGCCTTCGGGCTGCTCGCCGCCTTCGGGCTGCTTGTCGCCTTCGGGCTGCTCGCCGCCTTCGGGCTGCTTGTCGCCTTCGGGATTGCCTTTAGGCTGCGGATTTTTACGGCGTTTTTTGGTTTCTTCGGTTTCAGACGGTTCAGCCACTTCAAACGCCAACATCTGCCCGATCAACCGCTCCGCTACCTTATCAGGCACTTGGGCAGGCACTCCGGCTTTAACTATTTCTCCGCCTGCAAAAATATCGCGATGCGTGATAATCCAACGTGTATTCATCATTTAATGCTCCCATAACGCAACAGGCCGTCTGAATTTCAGACGGCCTGTTGACGGTTAGAAAATCAGCCGGTAACGATATCTTTAATCGCGGCAAACGATTCGGCGTGGCGCACGGCAATATCCACGTCTTGCAACGTAGTAATCACCACCGCGCCTTGTTTGCTCTTGGTATACGGGTCGACAATCACATCCAACACACCCCAATGCGCGATAATCAAATCCGCCCAGTTACCGAAAATCAGCGGGCTGCACTTACCGTTGGTACTGCCTTTAGTCAGGTTGGACGGCACTTGGTTGGATACCGCGCAACGGTAGCCGTTCAAGGGGGTTTCTCCATCCTGCCAAATATAGCCGCTCACACCGTCGGCTTTAAGTTTGGTTTTCAACTGTCCGCGCACTTTGGTGTTGGTCAGGTAAGCCAAATCGCCCAAATCGGCATTAGCCGCCGCGATCTGGGTTTCCAAAGCCACAATATGTTTCCATTCCAACGGCCCGCCGTTGGTATCAATCGCGACCGCACCGATACCGTCGGTATTGAGAATGCCTGTCGGTTGGTTGCTGCTACCGCTGCCGGCAACCGCCGCCAAGTCGATACCCAGCATCATCGACTTAAGCAATTCGGCACGGGCAAACTGTTCGGCGGAAAGCGAACTTTGCAGCATAAATTTACGGCTCAATTCCGTGTTTGCAGTAACGGTTTTCGGTTTCAGGCTAACTTGGCCGAAAGTAGCGTTGCTGTCGCTACCTGCGCCGTTTTCATCGACCCACGTTACAGAGGAGCCGCTAAGCTGCTTCGGAATGGTAATATCGCCCACCAATCCGTCCAGCACGGTCGCACCCAACTGTGCCACAGCCAAGCGGTTGCGCAACATTTCGATAAACATATCCGGTCGCAGTTCGTTTGCCACGGTATAGCCGCCGTTTGCCGCGGTACCCTTACTGTAAGCACGGGTCGACAATAAATCCGTAGGGACAAAAAAACCTGTTGCACTACGACCGAAACGCTTACCCAACTCTTCCGATACTTCACGTTCCAAGCCGGCTTTCGACCAATTGTTAGTTGCCGCCGCATCCATTGCGCGGAGCAAACTAAACTCGCGTTTTTCGTTTTCGCTCATGCCGATTTCGTCGGAAGTTACCGTCGGCGTGGTTTTCATGTTTTCCATGATGGCCGCGCGTAATTGCGCTTCGTTACCGCCTGCGGCAATGATTTTTTCTGCCGCTTCAACGCCGCCGTGGGCTTCGTAGGCACGGCCGATGGCCAGCAGGCCGGATACGCGCGCGCGTTCGTCTTGCATACCGCGTTCGGCGGTGTTGTTCGGATCGGCTGCCACAACAGCCGCTGAGATGTTTTGATCTTTGTTCATACTTCTGTTTCCTTTATCGGATTCGGGGTTATCAACAGGGTTTTCAGGGGTTGCCGCAGGTTCAGACGGCACAGGGTCAACACTACGCCCTACGCCGACGGTAGTATCGGCAGGCACGGTTACAAAGCTGATTTCATACGGCTGCCAGCGCATCGCGGTAAACGTCAGCTTTTCAGATTCCACATTCTGCTTAAGATCGGAAATGCTGTACCCCACGCTGATATGCCGCAGCAGCCCGTCTTGCACGTCTTGCCATTTTTCGTCGGCACGCGGGCTGTTGCCGAAACGGATAAGCGCACGGCCTTTTTTATCGGCATCAATCCAAGCACGCTCGATTACGCCGATGTGCTTATCCCAATCATGGTTAAACAGCACCGCACCGCCATCATTCAGACGGCTTAAATCTACCGCGCCCGCGTCATGGCTCAACACTTCGTCGCCATACCATCGTGCTACCGGCTCTTCACTGGAAAATGCTACTTCCACGGTTCGCTTTTCGGTATCCACACTTTCGCGCTGAAACACGGCAAATCGGCTCTGATTCTGCAATTTGGATTTATCCGGTTTTTCGGTTTTATTCGTCATCTTGGTTTTCCTGTATTAGGGTTTCAGACGGCCTTTGCACCGAAATGCCTTTCTCGGCCAAAAGCTGGTTTTCCTGTTCGATTTGCGCCACTACGTCGTCAAAATCCACTCCCAATTCATCGGCAATCGCGCGGCGGGATTTCACGCTCAAAGCAACTGCTTCTTTATGGGCGTTGATATCTTTCAACGGGTCAACCCATGCCCAACGGCGGCCTTGCCATTGATGGTTTCGGAATTTATCCAACTTAGCGGCAGGCAGCGCATTGCCCGCGGCGGTTTTAATAGCGCCTTTCAACAGGGCGGCAGCTATCCAACGGTCGAACACATCGTACAAAAACGCTTCGGTAAACCAGTTTTGCAAAGCCATCCATGCGTCGCGCTCTTCCAGTGTGCCGCTGCGGATGCTGGAAAAATTAACGCCTTCGAGGTCGTTGGCAAGGGAGTGGTAGGCTACACCCATACCGCTGGCAATCCCGCGCAAACTGGCTTTAACAAAAGCGTCGTAGTTTGCATGAGGATAGTCGGGATTAAACGGCGTAAAGTCGTAACCCTGCGGCAATTCGTGGAATGTGCCGGGTTCCACGGAATCGATTAAATCCACCCCGCCGCGGCCGTTATCCTGCTCTTGCCCGTCAATCGGCGGTAAAAAGTTGTCTGCTTCTTCGGTTTGTTTAAAGAAGCCCATCTTCGACGCACCGATACGTGCCGCGATAATCGCGGCCTCCTGATAACCGCCCAAGTTTTGCAGGCCGATAATCGCCGATGCCACCCACGGGAAACCGCGCCGCTGTTCGGGGCGGTCGTGCAGGTAGATATGACTGATTTCACTGGCCGGCACCCGGTCCCGCAACTGCTCTACCTGCGGCGTCAAATGGCTTTCGCCGGGATGGGAGGTGCGCAGCCAGTAAGCTACGGGGCGGCTGTATTCGTTTAACTCCACCCCCATACGCACGGCGTTTTGTCCGTATTGCGCAGGCCGGTTGTAATCGGTATCCAGCCGATCGATATCCAACACCTGCACCGCATAGCCGTAGCCGTTCTCAAAACCGCCGATATGCCGCACCAACGCTTCGCCGTCGCGGGCAACCGAACGAACCAACAGCCGCTGCACATCGGCAAAAGACAATGTGCCGGTAACATCACACACCCCGCACCGCGCCCACCGGTAAAAAGCCGTTTCGATTGCACGGTTGGCCAACGTGTCGGGTTTGTCGCCGTTATCCATCGGCACGCGCATCTGCAACGAAAATCCTTCACGGCCGACAATGTTGTTTTCGACCATCTGCAAAAACTTGCGCATATAGTCGTTATCACGGGCAAGGCTGCGGGCACGTGCTCGCAATCTGTCCAAATCGGTACGCGCCAGCGCATCGGCCGACCAGTTTTGCGGCTGCCAAGATTGCAGCGACCCCAACGGCCTTGCACCGGCAAAGCTGCGACGGTTGCCTGATTTCGGCGGCTCCGTCGGCTTTTTACCGAACATACGCGCAAAAAAACCGCGCTTTTGCGCGGTTGGTTGATTGGTTGGCATAATCTTTCCCTAAAAACGCGAAATGATGCGCCGCGGCCGGCTGGGTCGCTCACCCGCCGCCGTTTCCAGCCTTTGCACTTCGTTTTGCCAAAAGCGCAACTGCTTCAGCACATCGGCTGCATCGGCAAATTCCATTTCGCGGTCTTTGATTTTGTAACGCTTGGTCAGGCCGCGGCTGCCGATATGATCTTTGTAAGCCTGTTTCAGCGTTTTCACGATTTCGCGGGCTTCTTCAAGCTCGACGGTATATTGCTGATTCATTTCAGACGGCCTCTCATTTCACATAAGCGCGATACCAAACGCCCTTCAGGTCGCCGCCATAGCTAACCGCCAAATCGAATCCGGTTTCGGTTATATTCTGGATATATAACTGCCGCACCGAATTAGAGGCTATATCGGCAGTAATTTGCGCAAACGGCCGCGTTTTAAACGCCGACGGCCATGACACGGTAACGAATTGGCTGTTACCTAACGGGCGGTTGCCGTTAAACCGTTCCAAGTCTTCGCGACTGTAATAGCCTTCTTGAACATGGCCGGATTCTTGTCCGCCGCCCCCCAAACCTTCCATGGCTTGGGAAAATTCTTCAAAACTGCCGGCAAACCCCGACAACCGAGTGATGTCATACAGCGCTTTCATAGCCCTTGTGCTGATGGTTCCGCCTTGTAAGTCGTCATACACGGCAAAACCCTTATCAACCAGATAGGCCGCCTGCGCTTCTTCCACCTGCACTTTGGTAAAGGCGCGGATAATATCTCCGCCGACAAAAATATCGCGGGCGGTTACAATCCAACGTTTGCTCATTTTTCATTTCCTCCGGCATCATCGGGATACCCGTGTATCAATTCGCGGACACAGCGCAGAGCCGCGGGCAATTCTCTGCCTGTATCATTAAAAGCACACGCCCAAATATTCAACAGGGCAGATGCCTGATGTGCGTTGAAATCACATTCGTGCAACTGCTCCGCACCTTTAACCCACAAATCGTCGTCCAATTCTGAATAAATCGGCTCTTCGCTGATTTGCCGCTGCAAATACCATTCGGCCTTTTTCAAATCCTCAAGGCCGTTTTTTTGGTTGTATCGCCAAATGTATTTAAACGCATTGCCGAGGCAGAAATTAAGCCATTGGGTAAACTCGATACACTCGACCGGCTGCGCGCGGTAATGATTGGGATTGATGTTGTCTTTCATGGCGTATCTTTCGGATAAAATATTTTGATGCCGCGGTATTCCCGCTCTTCCACCAAGCCGTCTGAAACCAGCGCGGCAATTTCTTGGCGGGTGTATATCCAGTCGCAAAAACTCTTGTCATCACGCACCGCGCCGTTGACACCGCTTACCGTGCAACCGGGGTCGGCGCGGATGTAATCTAAAATCTGTTGTTTCATGGCATGGTTAAATGCAACAGGCCGTCTGAAATCTGCTGTTCAGACGGCCTGTTTGGTTGTACCGATTTATCAAGGCGGCAGGGTCGGTATATCCCTGCGCTACATTAACGGGCGGGGCAACGCCGTAACGCCCCTAATCAGATAAAAAATAAAAAGCAGAAAAGCGTTTTTCAGGCGGTGTACGGTTAACGCTTAACCTCTATAAAGTGAGGCCGTCTGAAACAGCAATCGGGGAACCCCCCAGTCCAAAGTTTCAGACCGCCTGTTGTTTAAAAATTGGTGGCAAAATTTCCACCCTTGCGCCGCCTGCCCACTGCCCCATAACCGTTTCCGGTTTGTGGTGCAGCCGTTTCAGACGGCCTGTCGCCTTCGGCGGCTTTCGGCTCGGCAAATAGTTCCGATTGCAGCAAGGCGTTTTCATACAATGCCCACCTTGCGGCAGACATGGTATGCGTGCCCAACGAACGCGCGGCATGAAGTGCATACACTTCGCAATCCAACGCTTCATTGCGCACGCCCACTTTCTTTTGCCACACCTTTTTATGCTTGTTCATGCGGCTCGGCACTTTGATTTCGCTTAAAAGCTGGCCGCAATAGTCGGGGCGCACCTCTTTATAAAAATGCATCCGACCCGCGCCGCTGCCCTCAAGGTTGATGCGGGCGTATTCGTCGATTAACAGGTCTTTTGCTCGCGAAACACCGACGCTGTACACCTGCACGCCGAATTTGTCGGCTTTGGTGTTTTTATGCTTAAGGTCAATCGCGCGCGCCTTGCTGAAAACCTCCTTATCAGGGTTAACGCTACCCTTAACCGCCATCACGTTAACGTGTTTGTAACCACGGCAGGCACGAACGAATCCGTAAACCGCGTCGGAAGTGTTACCGTCCGAACTGTCTATCGACACGGCGGCGATTTTCATACCGGCTCCGCTTTCATGGCGGTAGGCCGTCTGAAAAATCATCTCGGCCAGTTTGCGCCACACGTCGGATTTCGGGTCAACCGTGTTGCCGTGTACTTCACCCCACCAAACCAACCAGCTTTCTTCGCCTCGGCCCCATGCTCGGATAATGATTGCCAAGCGGTCATGCTGCACGTCCACACCCATCGTCAACAACAGGCCGCCGCGTGGCACGGTGTTCTCTTCGTAGTCTTCGCCGCGCTCCGCCAATTCGTCTTCTTTTATACCCTCGTTGGTCATTTCAAACGGAATGCCGATAGAGGAATTGACAAAGGCAATCATAGGGGCGATATCGCCGTTATCCATTTCATGCTGGGCGGTCAGCCATTTTTTCATTAACTCCGAAAACACACTGCCGGGAAACGGGCTGTAAAGCTCGTTCAGGTAAAAACCCGCCGTACCGTGAAACGGGGCGGTGGCTTGCCACCAACCGCGCTTCACATTGCGGTTTTTCTGCATATCGTTCCACACCGCGCCGCAATGCGGGCAGGTGTAATGCGCCGTTTCTGGCAATTTTTTGCCGAATACGGGATGGTTGCCGTTCGGGTCTTCGTCGCAGCTCAAATAATCAAAGCTCAAGGCGTGCGCTTCGCCGCATTCATGGCACGGAACCATGCCGACCCGCTTGTCTGAAAGCTCCATTTCGGCGGCAATGGTGGAAACACCCGCAATAGTCGGCGTGCCGCCCAATACGATTTTGGGGCGGCGGTAGGTTTTGGTGCGCTCTTTCGCCAGCTTGATACTGTCGCCCTGCCCGCGCAGGTTTAAGTTACAGTCGTCCGGCTCTTCCACGCACACAATCGGGACGGGCGATGATTTCACGCTGGTAGGACTGTTACTACCCACCACCTTCAAAAAACCCCCGCCGAATTGTTTAAACAACTGCCGCTGGCCTTGCACACGGGAGCGGGTGTCAATTTTTTCACGCAATACCGGTGTAGCCTCAACCATAGGGGTGAATTTTTCATCCATGTATTCTTTGGCCGCACCCTCTTTCGGAAATAGAACCAATATCGGGCTGGGGTCGGTAGCGATGGTTTTACCTAAAAAATTACCCAACACCCCGGAAGTCCACGCCACCTGAGCCGATTTCTGGCAACACACCACTTGCACATTAGGGTCGTCCAGCGCATCAAGCGGGCTGTTTTCCCATTCAAGATACGGCGTTACGCCCAAAACGTATTTACCCGGCCTCGCCGATTCGATACTCGACAAATAACGGTATCGAGTCGCCCAATCCCGCGTTTTCACTTTGCGTGGTGGCCGCCATTTTTGGCACGCTTGCCGCATCACGCGGGCAACGGTTTCAGCCATCCTCTCCTGCATCGTCGCTTGCGCTGTCGTCGTCATCTTCGGCTCCGTAATTGGATAGTTTTTCCAGTGCGCGGTTGATATGCAAAGAAATGGCATCGGGATCGATTTCAATTCCTGAAATCGCACTTAATTCCGTCGCCAGCGTATCGGGCATGGTTAAAAATTCAGTACGGGCGGCCAGTATGTGATCACTCCAAACCCGTTCAAACAATGCAGCGGGGGCCAATTCCCCCGTGCGCTCTTTAATATCAAGCTCGATAGCGTCTGCTTTGAGCCTGTCGAGCCGATCGCGCGGCTTTTCTTTGTTCAGGCGCTCCAATTCGCGCTGAATCATCCAGCGGATAACGTCGCCGCTGTCATATTCGTTTGCCTGCCCGCGATTGTCGGCGTAACTGGCAACGGGCAAGCCCTCTTTCTGCCACTCCGTCAACGATCTTTCGGAAACGCCTAAAATCTCGGACAACTGTCTTTTATTTACCAGCATATCCAAGTCCTAAAATGCACTTCAGACAGGCATCCGCTTCTTTAGGCGACGCAACAACGATAGCAAAATGCAGGGTTGCTTAATGCCTGTCTGAAATACACTTAAAAAAACAGGCGGAATCAAATCCGCCCAAAATCAATCATGATTAAAACAACAGAAACCAAGTAAGGAAGCTAACACACCCTGTCGCTTCACAAAAAACGCGGCGCGAATCACCCGCGATACAGGAAGTACCGGAAGTACCTTAACGCGCAGTTGCCAAAGCATGAGCAAGTTCCGCATCAAAGATCCTCTGCCAGTCTTGATCAACTACCCTTTGCGCCGTTTCAAAATATCTAAACAATTTATCGTATGCCGCCGCCGATACATAAACCAGTAAAGGCGTTACACCGCTCCGCTTTCGTTTATACAACCCCGCCGGAAGTTTACCCCGCCGCGCATGCAGCACGAAATGCGTACCGTCTGAAACACCGCGCACCATCGACCGAAACGCGGTCAAAGTTATATTGCCGTGTCTATCCAGCCGTGCACCTGCCGCCGGCACAATACGATGCCCCGCCGGCATCAAGCCTTTTGCCACAAAAAAAGATTCAACCGCTTTTGTTCGCCGGCTACCACCGTGAATTTGCGCAGCAAGATATTTACCCGCACTGCGATTGCCGCCGGCGTCTTTAAAATCGACCACAGCCGTTAAATTTTCTTTTTGCGCGTATTGCCGCACAAATAAACTATTCATAGTCCAGCGCGTCGGATTAAAAAACACCGCCTGCATTTCAGACTGCTCACCCGCAATCACAGCTTCGGCGGTTTTATTCAGCGCATTTTTGGCCGCAAACGGAAGCTGTCGTTTGTGAATATCATCAAGCCGGTTATACACCCGGCTTAAATCCACCCTTACATCAACCGCCATAAAAAAACCCAAAGAAAAGGCCGTCTGAAAAGGATTCAGACGGCACACAAGGATAATGACAATAAAAAAGCCGCTTTTCGCAGACGCACGAAAAACAGCTTTAGCACAATTAAACTTCAAATGTTACAACCGTGTCAAGATAATTTTTTCAACAACATGGCAATTTCAGGGTGTGATTGCATTTTTTTTACGGCTCGATGCAAGGTTACACGGTAATTTTGCGCCGAAACCATCACGCCACACTGTTGAGATACTCTTTGCGCCTTAATCGTCTGACTGCCGCCGTGCAAATACTCTTGCTTGATTATTGCCGCCATTACAGGCCGCTGTCTTGCGATATAGTTATTTACCGTCATTGCAACAGCATCACCATCAATACCATAGGGCAGGTTGTTGCCACTGCCACAGGCCACGCCGCCACCCATCAAAACATTCAACCGACTGGAACCATAACCCAGCCCCCCATCATCACGCGCCGTAGCCCACCGCGCCCAATATTCTAAAAGTCCGTCTATTGTCATTTCCCGTGCTTTTCCACGCCGCACGGATTTTGCCATTAGCCCCGTCTGAATTTATCGCAGGGCTTTGTTTATTAAGGCTTGATTTTATCAAATCGCAACATCCAAAACAAATATGTTGCACTTGTCCATATTTTCTCCCCATTTGTCCACACTTGACCATACTTTCGGACGGGCTGAAAGCCTTTAAATTCGGCATTTGTCCCATTTGTCCATAGTAATTTATATATTCCGCATGTGTGATACAAAAAATAAATATCAAAAAATCACTAGTAAAAAAATACGCGCATGATTTTTATCACGCGCGTATAGAACTTCAAAAAAGGTGGACAAATGGGACAAATGCCGAATTTAAAGGCTTTCAGCCCGTCCGAAGGCATGGACAAAAGCGTCCGAATGGCAAATAAAGATGGACAAATGGACTATATATTTTTAAGGTGCGGCAAATCCACACTAGCGGCAGCGTTGAATGATGATACTTGCTTGCCATAATAGTCAGATTTATTGACAAGGCCATATTCTCCTCGAAAGGTATTCCCCGTATTCGGCTCCGGGTATCTATCCTGATCGCGCTTGCTCATCCACGAATGCGGCACGATAAAAATCCGCAGCCGTTTTTCAAGGCCGTCAACCTTAACACGGGTGCGTATATCCTGCAAACGTTTGGCTATGCTGGCATAGAAATTCTTTTGCGTCATGCTGAAAGTTTTGGTGTCCGCACACCACGCCTTATAAACTGCCCACAAATCCGCGGCAGCACAGGTTATAAACGGCAAACCAAGTTCGCCTTGATACCAATCATCGAAAAATGCTTCCCATCCCGATTTATTAAGCCCGATCATGCGGTTTTTAATCGGAGTTGGCAATGGCTTGGTATGCGGCGTAAACGTTGCCCGCACAGGCACCATGCGGATATCGCCGCCATCATCCTGCCGCTGATAACCTGCCGTGTATTGCAACGGCAAGGCAAACAGAAAATCGGCAAACGCCTGAATACCGCCCGCATCTATTTCCGCCTGTAATGCCTCATATTGCGCATCAGAAAACTTTTCCCGGATTTCCATCACCATAAAGCGGCGGTCGTTTGCTTCGATAGGTATCGCTTTTTCGTCATTTGAAAAAACCAAAAACGAATTGTAGTCCGAATATTCCAGCGGGTCTTTGCCCTTACGCTCAATCATAATGGTTTCAGAGGTAATCATATCCTTAAACTTGCCGATAACGTTTTTGCGTTCGTCAGACGGGCTGATTTCCTCGAACACCGTTACCAACCTGTTTTGAAACGGTGCATTAAACTGGCTTTCCAGCGCATTTTGGTTGAGTTTCACAAAATAATCACCAAACAACTCTTTCAAAACTTTGTTGCCCAGCGTCGATTTACCCACCCCTTGCGTCTCGGAAATAAACACCAAAGCCGTAGCCGGTTTGCGTTGCGGCCATCTGAAACGGCAGGCCAACCAATTTAAAACCCATTCCGTCACATCGCCTGACATCCTGCCGTTGCCGCCGCAAAGATGCTCAATCAGGCCGATAATATGCTTGCACTTAGGATAAGCCGCCTTGATTTTCTCCAGCGGCGTTTCAGACGGAAACAGCATATCAGGTTCATCAGATTTAACCGGCAAACCTTTAAACATATTGATAAATTTAACCTTTTCGCCATCCCCGGTATAACTGATACCGGGCGGCAAGGCAGGCTCAAAAACATAATTGCTCATCGGGCACACCTTACGCGCCGCCGATTTTTGCCAATTCTCACATTGCTCCGGAAACGCCGCCTTAACCGCAGCCAGCGAAACAATCTTACCCAAAGCAACATCAAACGCATCGGTTGTACCGTCAAGATAGATGTAGCGGTCAATCATACCGCCGAAATTGTCATATTCCGCCAACGCTTCCAAACGGCGTTGCTTAATGGTGATCTCCGCCTGAAATTCAGCCATCGTTTTACGGCTCGGCGAATTAAACCAAGCATTAACCGCAAACTTGGTAAATATTTTCTCCATTTGCGAGCGTGTAAAAGTTTCGCCCGTTATCAGGTTAACCGCTTTCATTTTCAACCCGATTTGGCTGTAATTTTCCAACAAATCAGCCATAAAACCGTGCATTTCATCATCAGATTCCGCCAACTCATCATCCCGCCAGCCGTTGTTTTCGGCATAATCCACCCCCGCGCCCCCTTCATTTGCCGCGTGCGTCGTTTCGCGCACGCGCTCATCATCAGAAAGGTGCGGGAAAGATTCCGCATTTTCAGACGACCACGGGATAAGGGCAGAATCGGCCAAAGCCGCCACGGGGTCTATCAGTTTGCCGCCATCCGCAAAGGCATCTGCAATATCGTAGCCGCACGGCCATACGCCCGGCTCAGGAATCTGAACCATACGCACGGAGCAGCCCAAACCGGCCAGCTTTTCGGCGATACCCGCCATAGCCTTAAAGCCGGGCTGCGCCGCCTTGGCTAAAAACGGCTTGCTGTGAGGGTCGATGCCCGCGGCCGCTTCTGCTTTGGTCAATTTCTCACGCTGGCTGTCGCAATCAGGCCACAGCACCACATTCCTACCCGCCAGCGGCTGCCAATCCGCCTTTTTCCAGCCGTTACAACCGCCCAGCCACGACACCACTACCCAGCCGCCCAACAACCCGCTGTCATCGACCACAATCTTACATTTTTCGCCTTCAACCACCAGCACCGGCAAATCAGGATGCGCCGCCAGTGCATCCAAACCGAACAACGGCTGCGGGTCGTTAACGCGCCGGTTACACCATTGCTGCACACCTTCCGCGTTATTGCACCACGAGAAAGGGTAATCCGACTTGCCGCCCGGCTCGATAAACCGTTGCACCACACACAAGGGGCGGCCTTCAGCATCGCGGTACACCGCCCGCAAACCTTCTTCACGCCCGTTGCGCGCAAAAGAATATGCCCGCGAACCGCTTAAATGAAGCAAACGCTCTTCATCAAACGGCACCACAGGCCGCCAGCTCTCACGCTTGGATTTCGCATTACCTGTTTTCGGCGTACCGTCCCATTCCACCCGCTGCACAGGCTGAAAATTACCAATATTCAGCCGATCAGCCACCGCCCGAAATGCGTCGCCCTGATTACCGTTGGTAAACAGATAGGCATACAAGCTGATTAAATCGCCGCCCGCATCACCGGTGGCGTAGTCCGCCCACGCACCGGAATGCGTATTAACGGCAAACGACCCTAAATGCCGGTCGGCACGGGTTGGATTTAATGCAAAAAACTCATGGCCTTTATATTTGCCGCCGGGCAACCACTCCGCCAACAAATTATCGGCGGCATTAAGAGCAGCATCAGCAACTGATTTAAAATCCAATTTCTTCATTTTCAGACGGCCTTACTAAATTTAGGCATAAAAAAGCCTGCCCCCCCTATAAGGACAAGGCAGGTGGTAAAAACCCCGATGCGGCGTGTTGTGTATCAGGGAATGGCGGGAAACTTAAGACGGCAATACGTCTTGATTAAGCGCTGTATTCAGTTTGTTAAACACATCAACATCTATACGCTTAACTTGACCATTGATTGCACGACACGCCCATGACTGGGACTTACCAACCAACTTTCCTAATTGATCTTGAGTGAGCCTGTGTTTGTGTACAACATCTCTAACCAGATTTTGAATATTCATAATTCAGCCTTATTAGTCGTTTATGCATATTATAATTCATTTATTCATTTTATCAAGCTAATTTTTTAACCGTTTATCAGATTTAATTATTCATAAATGAATTTTTAAAACATAATCAAGTCTTAAGTATTTTAATTATCCGAGAATAACGAATGAATCATCTTAGTCAAAACCTTAAATATCTATTCCGCAAGCACAATACAAACGCCACACAACTATCAGAATTAATCCCCGTTTCCCAACCTACGCTAAACAGGATTGAAAAAGGCAAAACCAAAAATCCACAAATAGATAATCTAAACAGCATTGCGAATTATTTTGGTGTTACTGTTTATCAATTGGTTAATACATCCATAGAAGATACAGACAACGGACATCCACAAACAAATAAAACGAGCACCGCTGGAATGTGTGAATCACCGCGCCGAATTACTACCAAAACTTCAGTTATGCCGTTACTAGAGATAGAACAAGCACTTGAATTCGTAGAAAAACCAGAAATACTAAAAACAGTAAACTGCGAAAAAATAGCTACAAGCACCAAGCATTCACAAAACGCCTTTGCCATTCGCATGTTTGACAACTCAATGCGTGCAATAGAAGAAGTAGAAGAATCGTTCAACAAAAACGATATATTAATAGCTGAACCACAAATCAAACCCCGACACGAGGATATAGTTGTAGTGAATCTTAATCCCGGAAAGAAAATAGGGATCATAGCCAAACTTGAGATAGATCCATTCGGGGGCTACCGGTTAAGGCGTACCGGTATTAATATCGTCGGAGAGAACCCGATGGAAATGCCCGAAGGCTCCTATATTTGCGCAGTAATAACCGAAGTCAAACGGCGCATTTTAAGTCCCGATAGTATAGAAACTAGGATGAATAAAAACTACAATCCGCTAAGCTCAACAATAAACAAACATGTAAATCAATAACTTAATAAAATAAAAAAACACCCCGCATATTGCGGGGATTTTTTTTGCATTTTATTATGCAAATAATTTACATTAAATTCAAATATTTGCATAAATAATTCAAGTTAGACTAAAAAATGACTTGAATTATTTAATTCACTATTGCATAATTCATCCATCGAAACACAAAACACAAAGGGAAAACAAAATGCAAGGCATAAACGAAAACCTACGAGACACATTTAAATCATGGGCGCAAGCGAACGGGTTATGCACCATCCGCCTAAGCAACGGCGAATACAGCAGCAAACCCACCCGCATGGCATGGATAGCCTTTAACGCCGGATTCAATCTTTTCAAATAACAAGGAGAAAAAAATGGTAACGGCATTATTTATAGCGCAAATCGCACTAACGGCAATCATCACCATTGCCACCGCATTACAAGATTAAAAGCAGCAACCCCGACAACCCTAAATAAGGAAACCATAATGGAAAAGCAAGAAAAAAAATTTTCCCTAGCAAGCAAACAAATCCCCACCGTAAACAGCGGCTGGCTTGACCGCGAACTCGGCGAAGCTATGGCCGAAGCGGTACGCGCCGTATTAGCCCACGGCAAACAGGCCGACATCACCGTGAAGCTGAAAATCCAGCCGCAAAACATCCAACACGGCACGGTAAAAATCAGCCACGACGTAACCAGCAAACTGCCGAAAGAAAAACGCGAAGGCGGCATCGTATTTGCCACACCCGACGGCAACATCCAAGCCGACGACCCTGCCCAAGGAACGCTCAATCTGAAGGGCACGGGAAACAGCGAAAAAACCCCGCTGAAATTAGCCGCCAACAACAAATAACCCGGGCGGGGAATATCCCCGCTCAATCCACCAACCTTTAAACAGGAAAATCCGAAATGGAAAAACAACAGCAAAACATCATCGAAACCGCATTAAGCGCAGCCAAACAACCGGTAATCACATACGCACAAAACGGCATGCCCGTTATCTTCTACCCCAACGGAAAAGATTCATGGGATTTCAGCTTTGAAGGGCAATTACTCGACAAACCTTTGCGCAAAGCAGAACGGGTGAAACTGCACGATACCGCCAGCCTGATCAAGTATGTGCAAAAGCACCAACAAGAAGGCACGCAGATTTTTATTGATGCCGACTTCACAAACGGCGACATCCAAGTTACCGCCATCATCGACGGCAACACCGCACAAGATGCCGATTGGGGAGATCACCGTGCCTTTTATTGGCCGCGCCCCACGCCCGACGCAAAAAAATGGCTGGGCAACACAGGCGAAAAAATGAATCAGGCACAGTTTGCGTCATTCCTGACCAACTGCGCCCGCAACATCGTATCGAAAAACCCCGATAACGAAAACGCCGTTTACCCTACCGCGGCGGAAGTGTTGGATTTCGCCTTGAATCTGGAATACACCGAAAAGACCACATTCAAGCAAGGCTACCGCGAACAAGACGGCCGCATTAACTTCACTTTCCAAAGCGAAGATGCAGGCAAAACGGAAACCAACCTGAAAGCATTTGAACGTTTCGCCATCGCATTCACACCGTTTCAGGGCGGCGATTCCTACTTTGTCGAAGCATTACTGAAATTCCGCATCGACAAAAACAACGGCGCATTAGTGCTTTGGTACGAATTACAGCAAATCGAAGCCGTAATGGAACAGGCCGCCGGCGACATCGCCAAAAACCTGCAAGATGCCTTTGCAGATATAGACATCTACTACGGCAAACCTTAAACGACCGGCAGTAGCCCCGCCCAGTCGGCCAGTGGCGGTAATAACCCCGACAACGTGCGGCATATATCCTTTCATGAATCCTCGTATGCGCGGCACGGCCGGGAAGAATAAACCGGCACCGTATTTCAGACGGCACATATACAGACCGTCTGAAATACCCCAACAACAGGAACAAATGCAATGAAAACATTAGTGGAAACGTACAACCACCGTAAAAAGACCGTAACCATATCGTTACAAACGATAGAAAAAAAAGTAGACAAATCAGGGAAAACCCGCCGCAAAGTGATCCACATCAACGAAGAAACATTTAAGCAAAACCAGACGGAATCTATCGAGGCGTATAAACACAAACTGCGCGAAATCCTGAAAGCAGAACAACCCAAACACTACAAAGAAAGAAAATACGCATGAACAGCATCACAAAAACTGTAACCGCACTATATTTCGGCACATTGATTGCAGCCACAGCATGCATCAGCCTTGCCCAATGCACCGCCCAGCACGTGCCGGCACCAAAGGCGGAAATCACCGAAGAGATGCAGCACCAACAGATTATTTCCGCCGCCGAAAGCCGGGCCATTGCCGATGTGATTGAAGCGGAAAAACAGTATGAAGAGATGGATTATCAGTTTTTCAATGGCGACGCGGAGGCGTATAAATGAAACGCCGCAAACGCTACAACCCCCGCAAACACCGCGCATACAGCAACACCGGCATACCGATACACATACTGGTTAAAGCCGCCACCAGCAAACAGCCTGTAAGCAGCGAAGAAATCGAAAGCATCACCGCACCCTATACCGACACCGTTGAAGCCATCCGCACCGGCACATGCACGGAACGACAGTTTTGGCACCTGATCGAAAACCATTATCTGTATATCCACCTGCTAGGCGTATTGCGCGGACTAGACAAATACAGCGACAACCCCGAAACCGACATGCTGGCAAGGCTCGAAATTCAGACGGCCTGTGATGATGCCCTCAACAAAACCACCGAAATAATAGACAGCATCAGCGAACGCAAAAAACAACGCGGCCACTTTATAGCCACCGGCCCCGAATTAACCCACCTAACCCAAAGCTGCGAAAAGTTTAAAGCCATGCTCGGCATAGCCAACTACTCGCACTACATGCAGGCGTTTAAAAACAGCGAACCGGTAATAAACGATATTGCATATAGGCACAACAAGCGCATAGCGCAACAAAATAGGAATAAAACCGATGAAAATTTCACATAAAGCACTTGCGTTTATCGCCGCCACAATGATGTGGTGGCGAAAAGACCCGAACACACCCCAAGAGATACCGCCCACAATTGGCACAGGCGGAACCCCCGAAAAAAGCAATAAACACAAACCGCGCCCGCAAAAATTCAGACGGCCTAAAAACCAACGTAAGAAACGGAGTAAGAAATGAGTAAATTTAAGTTTGGCGATATGGTTCGCCATAAAGAAACAGGGGAGCTGTTTTTAGTTTCCGATTTAGGGGAAGATGAAGGCTATATTGTAGCAATAGACCAAAAGGATGCCGTAGCTTGGAATGTTGAAGTGGATGAATTGGAGCTTGTACCACACCCCGATACAGAACGCCTAATGTATCTCGTTGAAAATGAAAAGCTGGTATTACTTGATGGTGATGGTGCGTGGTCAATCGTGAATGCAATACCTGAATACTACAATGGGAACAAGCGACTATCCCGCGAGTTTGATTTTAGGGATGCGATTGATAACGCCATGGAAATCGAGAAAAACAAATGATACCTGAACAACTGGAAAAAGAAAAGCAGGCATTTGAAGAGTGGTTTAACGGGCAAATAGCCAAAGATTCCGATTTCAAATGGGAAGTGGAACAGTTTGATGCGCGGGTCGGCTGGATGGCCGCCAAAGAGCAAGCGGCTAAACAAGGCGGATGGATTAGCATAGAAGAATCAACCCCAAATCCTGATGATACTGTCTTGCTGCGAGACTTCCGAAACAACATGCGGTCGGGATATTTAGACGGCGATGCGGAAGCGTTTGTTTATACTGATTCCGATAGTTGGATTGATGATGGTGTTATAACCCACTGGCAACCGCTTCCATGGCCGCCTGAAAAGGAGTAGAAAATGAAATACTGGATTATAGAAGTGATACAAAACATTGATATCTTGTGCAACGTGGTATTTTGGTTTCTGACATGCCTATTTGCGCTCGGATCATGTATCGACAAAGGCAGCGCATTCCATCCCAAACCAATTGTTATTATTATTTGGCTTATTGCTATGGTTGGGGTTATTTTTATCCCATCCAAAGAAGTTATGGTGCATATTTTTTTAGGGTAAACGGAAGGAACAACAATGACAACCCTGCCCACCCATCAACGCCTACTACTCATATACGGCAGCACGCATATTCCGCTGGAAAAAGCCATCGCCGACTGGATGCCGCACATAAACGAACACACCGCACGCCGCCGCGCCAAAACCCAAACCCTGCCGTGGCCGGTGATAAACAGCGAACCCAGCCAAAAAACCAGTATGTTTGTCAGCATCTCAGCCATCGCCGAATGGCTCGACAAACAGGAGGACGAGGCAAAAAAAGAATGGCAGAAAATGAATCATTAAAAAAGGCCGTCTGAAATATTTTCAGACGGCCTTTTTTTTCATCAACCACACAATCAGATAACTTTTCTAAAAATCGCCAACGGCGTAATCCCATATTCATTAAAACGCCGCCCCATAACACCGCGCAAATGGAGAAACGCACTAAAATAACCGTTATCCAAATCAGTCATATACTCAAAAGCCTTGCGATCTACCTCCGTATCATCAGGCAGCGCATCCAAAACAGCCAAAACATGCCACTCCCCCGGAACCGTTACACTATGTTTCAAAGCCAAAGCAAAAGTATTAGGCAGCATATCATCATGTTTTACCGCACACCACGCCGACCGCTCATCATCAAAAATCCGTATTTGCAACAGTTTCGGCAAAACTTCCATGATCGAAACCACAGCTTTTACTTCAGCTTCCTTTTCCTGCCGTTTCCTTTTTTGCGCCGCCGTACTATTGGGCATACCTGCCACTTCCATATTCTTAGCAGGCTTAACAATACTGTTCATCAACGCAAAATCAACAATCTGCATCCGCCCCGAAAACAAAACAATCTGCCCCAACTGGGCCGCATCAATTTCCTTATGTATCAAACCGCGCTCATTCAACTCACGGATAACGTTCAAAGGCATATTCTTAGAAGTATCGAAACTGTTTTGCCGCGAAGATTTCAAATGGCTGCCTTGCTCATAATTTCCGCCAAGCATGGGAACACCGCCTTTCAAACCCTGTTTCATCTGCTCCTCGGAGGCATGGGTAACAACACTTTGGGTTAACAAGCCGTCCTTATCCAGTTGCGCATTGTAAAAAGACAACACATCATGATTAATATAGATAAAATCATACAGGCAGCTTTCCTCTGCTTCTTGCCGTTCCATCATGGATTTCCTTATTTATCAATTCTTTTTTGCGCTCAAACTCCGCACGGCTCCGTTGCGCGGCAGCAATGCCCTCGGCAACCGCCTGCCGCTCTTCCTTGCCGGCCTTATCACCCAGATATTTCAATACAGCATGGTAAAGTGGCTTCTCAAACATAACTTTCTCCACAAGCACAGACGCTTTGAATATATATATAAAATATACCTTTTTTTAGTGTACTCGATAACTGCAAAGCCTACAACAACATAATCCCAAACAACCGACACTACACCACCACAACAAACAGGCCGTCTGAAATTCAGACGGCCTGTTTAATAAATCACATAGGCAACAACCGAGGCCGACGATATGGGCCAAAACTAATTCTAAACAAATTATCCCGATCCTTACGGATACTTTGCGTCTCAAACACAGGATCATAGCCACCAATACCACACAAACCCCGCCCGGCAGGGTCAGGAACCACAGCAAATTTCCAATTGCCATCAGGAAGATAAAAAACCGCCTTTTCCCCTTGATCGAATCTAGCTAAAACAGTATTCCTAAACATCACACCGATATAACATCCACCACCGGTAAAGCCAACGTCTCGGATGATTTCCACTCTTGCATAATCATCTCTCGGCTCAGCATAAGCCAGTACACGCTCAGGAGCTATATTTTTAGCGCGTATAGTATCAACAGGCGTAGTAGCACAGGCGGAAACCGCCAATACAGCTACTAATGTTAAAACCTTCTTCATTTTATCAATCCTATTAATTATTTCTTCAACCAATTTAAAAATTCTTCTTCAGTTAATATTTTTACACCCTGCAACCGCGCCTTTTCAATTTTCTTTTCACTAGGCTTTGCCCTATCCACGTTATAAACCAAATAAGTCAAATTCCCCGTAATGCTCTTTACTACTTTAAATTTGGGTTTAAACTCGCTTACCATTTGGGCAAATTCAAGTTTTTTAGATTCTAAAAATCCCGTAAAGTGAATACACTTACCACGCCTAGGTCGAGACGGAACAACAATAAGCTCCGGTAAAAAATCCTGTAAATCAGAAATAAAAATAACTTTCTGCGTCTCAACTTCCAAAACTTGCCCATGCTTTATCCTATCCAGGAGAAAAGTACGGGTTTCACCACTTGGCATATCAAACGCCTGTAAATGAGTAAAGTTTATGGCTTCAGCTATTACATAACGCGCCTTTTCTACCCCGTTTCCATCCACATAGGAAAAAGAAATTTCCATAGTTATTTCCGAATATATTTAAATTTAAGTTAATAAATATTAATCATGCCAAACAAAATTACACTTGACAAGTTAATTATTCATCTTTAAATTACGTACCACAAGGCGTCGTAACCTTGTAACGACAGTTCAACTTTGCAATAGGCCGAATCACGGCAGAATCGTGATTTTTTTTGCGCCCGTAGTTTTCTTGGTTTCCTTTGTGTTTTGTGTTTCGATAACCCAAGTTTCCTATGGCCGCGAAGGCGACGAATACAACACCCGCTTTGGCGGGGAATAAGTCCGCCCTTTTCCTATTGCAAGGGTTACGAACTTCGCGGCCGCCCGTTTGGGCTTTTTGTAAATAGCAATAGGAAACTTCATCATGAACCAAGTTCAAAACATATCTTTCCACGGTCAAACCGTGCCTGTATTCACTCAAAATAATATTCACTACGCCGCCATGAAACCGATCTGCGAAAACATCGGTTTGGACTGGGTATCACAACATAAAAAAATTCAGCGCAACTCTATTCTAAAATCACGAATGGTCATGATGACCATTCGTGGCGAAGATGGCAGACCCCGCGAAACTACCTGCCTGCCGATCGAATACCTGAACGGCTGGCTGTTCGGTATCGACGCAAACCGTGTCAAACCAGAAATCCGTGAACGGCTACTACAATATCAAGATGAATGCTTCAAGGTATTAAACGCCCACTTCAACCGCCCCATACAGCAGCCGCGCATCCAACCGCCCAGCGTGGCCGAACAACTGCCCACGCGCAACGAGTTGTATCAGGTAATCCAAATGCTTGCCGACCGCCTGAAAGAAATCCACAACTGGGGCAGCGTTAATTTCGACCGGCATTTGCAAAACCATTTCAAAAAAACCCCGCGCGAATCCACCTATGCCGAACTGGTACAGATGGTGCGATGGCTTCACCGCCAAACACAGGATATCGGCGGCCGCCCGATTTTGGCCGGCCACCGTTACCCCGAAACCCAAATCCACCCGCTCGCACCGCAGCTTATGCGGGAATCCACCCAAAGCGAAATCATGCAGGCCGTAGCGGTGCACCTCATGCCAAACACCGCCAACACCAACCGGCGCGGCCATGCGGAATCCGCATTGTTTGAAATTGCCAATCTTCACGAAGTATTGCTGCAAACCTTGCACAACAAACGCTACGCAAACGAAAACAAAAACATCGACGACTGCCAAATCGAGCAGGCATTAATGGAAGCAGGCAGGCTGCACATCTTCATCAGCAGCTTGATAACCGGCTAAATACAGAGGCCGTCTGAAATATTTTCAGACGGCCTTTTACGCCACAATTACACCATAAATTTACATATCAAAATAATATATTGATTTACATATCAAATTTAAAAGTTTCTCAAAATCCCTGCATCGGGGCAAGAATAAGCTGCATAGTTGAAAAGGCCGTCTGAAAAAGCGGTTATTGTAGCGCGGCGGCAAGGATTTTACACTTTCGGTTTCATTCGGATGCCGTCTGAAAAGCCATTTGCCGGGCTTTGCTAAATTGTGCAATAAAATGCCTTTTTTTCATTTGTAAGAGTAAAATTCTGCCCCACCATATAAAAAACACATCAGGAAAAACAAATGGACGCTTTAATCCTCAGCCGCATTCAGTTTGCGGTCAACATCAGTTTTCATATCCTGTTTCCCGTGATTACCATCGCTTTGTCGTGGTTTGTGGTTTATTTCCGCTATAAAGCAGGAAAAACGGGCGACAGCGGCTGGCTTCAGGCTTACCGCTTCTGGACTAAAGTTTTTGCCGTTACCTTTGCAATGGGCGTAGTATCGGGCGTAACCATGAGCTTTCAGTTCGGTACCAACTGGCCGGGCTTTATGGAACGTGCCGGCAATGTGGCCGGGCCGCTGCTGGGTTATGAAGTGTTAACGGCCTTCTTTTTGGAAGCCGGCTTTCTCGGTATTATGCTGTTCGGCCGCGAACGGGTCAGCCAACGCGTGCATATGACTGCTTCTACCATCGTGGCCGTCGGCACCAGTATTTCGGCGTTTTGGATTCTGGCTTTGAATTCGTGGATGCAGACACCTCAAGGGCATTGGGTGGATTCAGACGGCATCATCCATGTAGCCGACTGGCTGCAAGTAGTGTTTACTCCTTCCTTTCCCTACCGTTTCGTACACATGATGCTGGCCTCGGTTTTAACCGTGTCTTTTCTGCTTATCGGCCTGTCGGCATGGCAAGTGTTGAAAAAAACCGCCCATTCGGCAACGGCTAATGTGATGAAAACCGGTTTGACCGCCGCCGCCGTTACTATCGTGCTACAGATATTCGCAGGCGATGCCCACGGTTTGAACACTAAAGAATACCAGCCCGCCAAGCTCGCAGCCATCGAAGGCGTGTGGCATACCGAAAAAAACGTGCCGCTCACCCTGATCGGCTGGCCAAACGAGCAAACACAACAAACCGATTATGCCGTGAAAGTGCCCTATCTCGGTTCTCTGATTCTTACCCACAGTATGGACGGTGAAATCAAAGGCTTGAGCGAATTCGAGCATGCTCCGCCGGTAGCGCCGGTATTTTTCTCCTTCCGCATCATGGTGGGAGTAGGCATGCTGATGCTGTTGGTAAGCTGGTACGGTTGGTACCGCCTGCGTAAACAGCGCTGGCAGCCGCAAGCCTTGCCGCATTGGTTGCTGTACACATTTGCCGGTATGACGTTTATCGGCTGGGTCGGTACGCTGGCGGGCTGGTATGTTACCGAAATAGGCCGCCAGCCGTTTCTGGTGCAGGACATCCTGCCAATTTCCGAAGCCGTAACCAAAGTCGTACCGGCCGGCGACGTAGGGCTAACGTTGGTGATGTATATCGTGCTCTATGCCGCGATGCTGCTTTCTTATCTGATGGTGTTGAAATATATGGCGGAACACCCTGAACACGACATTCACCCCAAAGGCCACCTGAATACGGCAGGCCGTCTGAACGCGGAGGAAAAATAATGGATTGGAACTACTGGCTGCCCTTAATCTTTTTAGGACTGCTCGGATTCGTGATGACCGTTTATGTGGTGCTCGACGGTTTCGATCTGGGCGTAGGCATGCTGATGCCGCGTGCAAAAGCCGACGAGCAAAACATCATGGTCGGCTCTATCGGCCCGTTTTGGGATGCCAACGAAACTTGGCTGGTACTCGGCGCGGGCGTGCTGTTTATCGCCTTTCCGAAAGCAAACACCATCGTACTTGGCAATCTCTACCTGCCCGCCACCTTCATGCTGTTTGCCCTGATTGTGCGTGGTGCCGCATTCGATTTCCGCGTGAAGGCCGACGACAACCATAAAGAATTGTGGAACATCGCTTTTATGCTCGGTTCGGCGGGAATGGCGCTCACGCAGGGCTGGATGCTGGGCCGTTACATTACCGCCTTCGGCAACAATGTTTCCGACTACCTGTTTTCACTGGGCATCATGGCAACCGTACCCGCCGTATACGTGCTGCTCGCTGCCTGCTGGCTGGTGGCGAAAACCGAAGGGGAATTGCAGCATAAAGCCCGCCGTTGGGCCAATCAGGCATGGTGGCCGGTGGTGGGCTGTCTGCTGCTGATTTCGCTAGCCACGCCGTATATCCGCCACAGCATTTTTGAGCGGTGGTTCACCCTACCCAACATGCTTTGGCTCGCGCCCGTGCCGCTTCTGAGTGCGTTCTGCCTGTTGCGTGCCAAACTGTTGCTGCAAAGCGAACGTATTTTGCAGCACCGCATTTGGCAGCCGTTCGCCCTCATCATTTCCGCCCTGATCTTGTGCGCCATCGGTTTGGGCATCAGCCTCTATCCCTATGCCGTTATCGGCCAGCTTACCGTGTGGGAAGCCGCCGCCAGCACGCCTACGTTGGTGATTACCCTTATCGGTGTATGCATTACCGTGCCCTGTATTACGGCATACAGCATCTTTGCTTATTGGGCGTTTAGAGGCAAAGCCACTCATCTGACTTACGGTTGATTATCCTGCTTTGAAAACTTGAGGCCGTCTGAAAATATTTCAGACGGCCTTTCCAATATAAAAACTTATATTACTCAGAAGTTATTTATTCCGCCTCGTCAATCCAAGCCTGCTGTACGGCTTCGAGAATGCGCTCGCCGCAGTGGGCAGGATTGTCATCAAAATCAGGAAGGGCAAGGATCAATTCCCGCAGCTGGGTAAAACGGATGGTCTTGGGATCGATGTCTCCGTGGGTGTCGTAAAGTTCTTCGGCGATGCGTTGGGTGTCTGTCCATTTCATGGTGTGTTCCTTTGCTGTGTCGAGGCCGTCTGAAAAAACCATTCAGACGGCCTTTCTGTTTTAATGATGCTCGCGCGCGTGGTTGATGGTGTATTTGGGGATTTCCACCACCAAATCTTCATCGGCTACTTTGGCTTGGCAGCTCAAACGCGATTCGGCTTCCAAACCCCATGCCTGATCAAGCAGGTCTTCTTCGATTTCAGACGGCTCTTCCAAGCTGTCGAAACCCTGCCGCACAATCACGTGGCAAGTGGTGCAGGCGCAGGATTTTTCGCAGGCGTGGTCGATTTCGATATCGTGGTCGAGCAGTAAATCGCAAATGGTTTGACCTTCAGGCGCGTTTTCAATGACTTTACCTTCGGGACATAGTTCGGTGTGTGGAAGTATGGTTACTTTCGGCATGTTATTCCTGTTATGTATGGTGGTCTTGAGCCACTGATTATTTACACTTTTTGAGCCGCCCCCATCAAAGATTTGGAACAATTCAAACTGATTCAATTGTATAGATATCTATGGCCTAAAATCAAATTTTTCAAATACTTATACTGTTAAATGATAGTGGGCTTATACCCCACCCTATTTTTTCAGACGGCCTCTTAATCTTTTAAAGGCCGTCCGAAAACCGGTGCTTAAATCTCTTCTACCCTCTGCCCCGTCAAAGCCCGCTTGATATTCCTATCCATACGTTTGGCGGCAAAATCATCGGTAGCATGTCCTAACGCAGATACAGCGTTGCGGATTTCGTCGGCATTGCCTGTATAAACGAGATTCTGCAAAACGGTGATGCTGTCACGGATGGCGGCAAGTTCGGTTTCGCTTAATAAATCGCCGTCCATTTCCAATGCGGCTGCTACGGCTGCAATCAGGCCTTCGGCTTCTACAACGGCTTCGGCGTGGGCGCGGGCGGCCATGTCGTCGGAGGCGTTGGACATGCTGTCTTTCAGCATTTGCGTGATGGTTTCGTCGTCGAGGCCGTAGGAAGGTTTCACTTCGATTTGCGCCTGCACGCCGGTGGATTGTTCGCGGGCAGACACGGAAAGCAGGCCGTCTGCGTCCACTTGGAAGGTAACGCGGATGCGGGCGGCGCCGGCCACCATCGGCGGAATACCGCGCAAGGTGAATTTGGCGAGGCTGCGGCAGTCGGACACGAGTTCGCGTTCGCCCTGCACCACATGGATGGTCATCGCGGTTTGGCCGTCTTTAAAGGTGGTGAACTCTTGGGCGCGGGCGGTGGGCAAGGTGCTGTTACGCGGGATGATTTTTTCGGCCAGACCGCCGTAGGTTTCGAGGCCGAGCGACAACGGGGTAACGTCGAGCAGCAGCCATTCGTCTTCGTTTTTATTGCCTGCCAGCACATTGGCCTGCATCGCCGCGCCGAGTGCGACCACTTGGTCGGGGTTTAGGTTGTTGAGCGGCGTTTGGCCGAAAAAGGTAGCCACGGCTTGCTGAACGTGCAGCATGCGGGTGGAGCCACCCACCATAATCACGCCTTTCACGTCGGCTTTGCCCACGCCGGCATCTTTCAAAGCCTGTTTTACCGGCTCGATGGTTTTGGCAACCAGATGCTGGGTGAGGTTGTGGAATGCTTGGCGGGTAACGGTGGTATCGACTTGGCGGCCGTCTGAAAGCACCGTGCGCACGGTGGCGCTGGTGTCGGTAGTCAAGGTTTCTTTGGCGGCACGGGCGAGGCTGAGCAGCAGTTGGCTGTCTTGCTCGTTGAGTTGGGACAAACCGTTTTGTTCGAGCAACCAGCAGAACAGGCGGTGGTCGAAGTCGTCGCCGCCGAGTGCGCTGTTGCCGTTGGTGGCTTTCACTTCAAACAGCCCTTTGGTGAGCTGCAATACGGATACGTCGAACGTGCCGCCGCCGAGGTCGTACACCACAAACGTGCCTTCCGATGCATTGTCCAAGCCGTAGGCAATGGCGGCGGCGGTCGGTTCGTTGAGCAGGCGCAAAACGTTTAATCCGGCCAGCCGTGCGGCATCTTTGGTGGCTTGGCGTTGGGCATCGTCGAAATAGGCGGGCACGGTAATCACGGCACCTACGAGTTCGCCGCCGAGGTTTTCTTCGGCACGCTGCTTCAAGGCGCGGAGAATGTCGGCCGATACGTCGATAGGCGTTTTGTCGCCCGCGCGGGTGTGCAGCTCGATAATGCGTTCGTTGCTGCCGAAGCGGTAGGGCAAATAATGTGGGTCTTGTTTTAAATCTTCCAGCGTGCGGCCGATGAGGCGTTTGGCCGAACTTATGGTGTTGACCGGGTCGATTTTTTGGGCTTTGAGTGCGTCGTAGCCGACTTCGGAGCGGGAATCTTCGCAATAGCGCACTACGGAGGGCAGCGTTACCCGCCCTTGTTCGTCGGGCAGGCAAACGGCACTGCCGCTTTTAACGGAGGCGACAAGGCTGTTGGTGGTGCCTAAGTCGATACCGACGGCTAGGCGGTGTTGGTGCGGTGCGGCGGACATGCCGGGTTCGGCGATTTGCAGAAGTGCCATGTTTTGTGTGCCTTTTGAAGTGTTATTTTTGTCGCCAATTATTTTAGCAGATTTGGAAGAGGTAGTTGAGTAGTTTTGTCGGGAATAGGCGGAGGCCGTCTGAAAGCAGCTGTTTTCAGACGGCCTCGAATTGTTATCCCCCCTGTTTCCCGCTACAATCCGTATCCGATAAAAACCATTCAGGAACCGCCGTGCTGCCGCTCGAATACTGCCGTCACAAAGCCGCCGAAAGCAAATCCAGCTTTCTGGCGGGTTTTCGTTTTCTGCCGCAACCGAAACGCGATGCCATGACCGTGCTGTATGCCTTCTGCCGCGAGCTGGACGATGTGGTGGACGACTGTTCCGACCGGCACGTTGCACAAACCACGCTCAACTGGTGGCGGATCGAGCTGGCCAAAGTGTTCGGCAGCGAAACGCCGGAACACCCGGTTTGCCGTGCCTTGAAAACCGTTACCGCCGATTTCGGCCTGCCGCAGGAAGAGTTGGAAGACATCATCAACGGCATGCAGATGGATTTGGAGCAGGCCCGCTACGGGCGTTTTGAAGACCTGAAACTTTACTGCTACCGTGTGGCGGGCGTGGTCGGGCGGCTAATTGCCCGCATTCTCGGTTTCAGACGACCTGAAACGCTGCAATACGCCGAAACGCTCGGATTGGCTTTACAACTTACCAACATCATCCGCGATGTCGGCGAAGACGCACGCAACGGGCGCATTTACCTGCCCACAGAAGAATTGCAGCGTTTCAACGTGCCTGCGCAAGTGCTGATGCAGCGCACGCCCACGCCCGAATTCGCCGCGCTGATGGATTTCCAAGTCAACCGCGCCCGCGATACCTACCGCGAAGCCGTGAGGCTGCTGCCGTCTGAAGACAAAAAAGCCCAAAAAGCCGGTTTGGTGATGGGCAGCATTTACTATGCCTTATTGAACGAAATCGCTGCCGACGGTGCCGAAAACGTATTGAAATACAAAATCGCCATTCCTTCGCCGCGCAAAAAACGCATCGCCCTGAAAACATGGCTGTTCGGATTTAACCCATGAAACCGCAAAACCCACGCCCCAAAATCGCTGTTATCGGCGCAGGCTGGGCAGGCTTGTCCGCCGCCGTACAGCTTGCCCCGCACGCCGGCCTGACGCTGTTTGAAGCAGGCCGCAACGCCGGCGGTCGTGCGCGCACCCTGAATGCCGACAACAGCGGCTTCAGCTTTCTCGACAACGGCCAGCACATCCTGCTCGGTGCTTATCACGGCGTGCTTGCGCTGATGAAACAGATCGGTGCGGACGAACACCAAGCCTTTCTGCGCATGCCGCTGCAATGGCATATTTCAGACGGCCTCCAATTTCAGACGGCCTCTTTGCCTTCGCCGCTGCATATCATTGTGGGATTACTTAAAGCCAAGAATATCGGTTTCGGAGAAAAAATCAAGCTGCTCAACGATATGCACGCGCTGCAACAGCGACACCGCTCGCCGCTACCGCTACCCGACATCACTGTGGCCGAATGGCTGCGCAGCCGCAATGTCCAACGCAAAGCCGTCGCGCAATTCTGGCAGCCGCTGATATGGGGCGCATTGAACACGCCGCTCGAATCCGCGAGTCTGCAAACACTGTGTAATGTTTTGCAAGATGGTGTGTGGGCGGATAAAACCGGCAGCGATTATCTTTTGCCCAAGCAAGATTTAGGCAGCATCATCGCCGAACCCGCGTTGAGATTTTTGGCCAAACATCGGGCGGACATCCGTATGGAAACGCGCGTGTCGCAGCTTTCCAACCTGCCCGACGGTCGCGTGTGCGTGAACGGCGAAACGTTTGATGCCGCCATTCTTGCCGTCGCCCCCTATCATGCCGCCGCGCTGATGCCGTCTGAAACCCCCGCCGATATTCAGACGGCCTTTGAAGGCATCACCTACCATGCCATCACCACCGTTTATCTGCGCTACGCCGAAACCGTGCATCTGCCCGCGCCGCTTACCGGCTTGGCCGAAGGAACCGCACAATGGTTCGTCCACCGCTCCGCACTGGGCTTGCCCGCCAATGAAACTGCTGCCGTGATCAGCGTGTCCGACCACATAGGCCGTCTGAAAAACGAAGAATGGATTGCGCGCGTAGATGCCGATTTAAAAACGCTTTGCCCTTATCTGGGCGAACCGCTTGCCGCGCAAGTGATTACCGAAAAACGCGCCACCGCCGTATCTGGCAGCAGCCCCGCTCTCGCCGATTTGGCATGGCTGCACCACCGCCGCATCTACCCTGCCGGCGACTACCTACATCCGCGCTACCCCGCCACGCTGGAAGCCGCCGTACAATCCGGCGCAACCGCCGCAGAACTGTGTTTGAGCGAATACAACCCGCACAAGCCGAAACTTTAGCGTTAATCGACCGGCCTTACCGCAGTTCGCCACAACCCTCGACACCGCAACATTTTTTCAGACGGCCTGCCGTCGATACCGATTAAAACCTTAAAGGAAAAACCCATGAGCCAGCTTCAAAACAAAACCATCCTGATTACCGGCGCATCGCAAGGTATCGGCGAACAAGTCGCCAAAGCCTACGCCGCCGCAGGTGCCACCGTGGTGCTGGTTGCCAGACACCAGAAAAAACTCGAAAAAGTGTATGACGAAATCGCAGCATCGGGCGGCCCCGAACCCTTCGCCATCTGCTTCGACCTTTTAACCGCCGAAGAAGCCGAGTTCGACCGCTTCGCCGCCACCATCGCCGAAGCCACCGGCAACAAGCTCGACGGTATCGTGCATTGCGCCAGCTACTTCTACGCCCTCTCCCCGCTCGATTTCCAAACCGTAGCCGAGTGGGTCAACCAATACCGGATCAACACCGTCGCACCCATGGGCTTAACCCGCGCCTTCCTGCCCCTGCTCAAAGAGTCGCCCGACGCTTCGGTGATTTTCGTCGGCGAAAGCCACGGAGAAAACCCGCGCGCCTACTGGGGCGGTTTCGGCGCATCCAAGGCCGCACTCAACTATTTGTGCAAAGTTGCCGCCGACGAATGGGAACGCTTCCCCAACCTGCGCGCCAACGTGCTCGTGCCCGGTGCCGTCAACTCGCCCCAACGCATGAAAACCCACCCCGGCGAAGCCCGCGCCGAACGCAAAAACTACGAAGACATCATGCCCGAATTTGTTTGGTGGAGCAGTGAAGAAAGCAAAGGGCGCAGCGGCGAGATTGTGTATTTATAACCCCCCGATTTTAATATTCCGCAACACCAGTCCGCCCCCGCTGTTCCGTATAGACTTCCAAAAATAGAAAGAGGCCGTCTGAAATGCTTTCAGACGGCCTCTTGATAAATTTCCTGGTTACTATACCGCCGCTTTAGCCAATTCCGCACGCATCTCGTCGATAACGGCTTTGTAGTCAGGTTTCCCGAAAATCGCCGAGCCGGCCACAAACGTATCCGCACCCGCCGCCGCTACTTGAGCAATATTGTCGGTTTTGATGCCGCCATCCACTTCTAAGGCGATTCTACGGCCGCTCTCACTTTCGTACATATCGAGCAAATCGCGCACTTGGCGGATTTTCACTAAAGTTTGCGGAATAAAACTCTGCCCGCCGAACCCCGGGTTTACCGACATCAGCAACACCATATCCAGTTTGTCCAGCACATTTTCCAATACATAAACCGGTGTGGCAGGATTCAATACCAAGCCGGCCTGACAACCCGCTTCCTTAATCAAACCCAAGCTACGGTCGACATGACGGCTGGCTTCGGGATGAAAAGTAATGATATCCGCACCTGCCTGAGAAAACGAACGGATCAAATCATCCACAGGCTCCACCATCAAATGCACATCCACAGGCACCGTAGCATAAGGTTTCAATGCGGCACACACCATCGGCCCGAAAGTAAGATTGGGCACATAATGGTTATCCATCACATCAAAATGGATCAAATCGGCACCGGCTTCGATAACAGCCGATACTTCTTTACCCAAACAAGCAAAATCAGCAGACAAGATGCTGGGGGCAATACGGTACTTTTGCACGATTAATTACTCTCCTTAGTAATCTTTTTTCAAATGGCTGTTATCAACATATTCCCACAAAACCGAATATAATCAACTGCTGATATTCAAAAATTTTCAAAAAATTTCATTGTCATTAACGAAAGTTAACTACGATTATACCGCGTTTCACACACATATCCGCTATATTTTGCGGTGTTACAAAATTGGGAAAACAATAAAATGCTTATCGCTTTCAAACTGGGCCGAGTTACGCAATCCGTTACCATCGGCCTTTTTATTCTGTGTACAAGCCAAGCACAAGCTATGCAACTCACTTCACAACTCGACGACTTCCACCCCAACTGCGACGTACGTCCGCTCGGCCTTTCCGATTCTCAAAACAACGAATTGCGCAACCTCAGAAAAGAATATAAAAAAGCGCGCGATAAAGCCGCCCGCAAAGCCGACCGCATTAATAAAAACCGCCGCCGCAACATTATCAAAATTTTATCCGAAGATAAATTCGATACCGAAAACGCCCGCGACTATGTAGAAAACCGCTATACCTTCAGCATGGATTTCGCCGTAGACGAATTGGCCATCCAGCACCGTTTCTATAAGCTGCTCAGTCCCCAACAACGTTTGTTGTGGCTGAATTCCTGTTTAAAATAACATCTCGTTTCAGCTATCTTCATCAAGCAAGGCCGTCTGAAAACCTGTTCAGACGGCCTTTTAACACCCCAAATATACCTGAAACTGCTATACTCACCCGCATTTCCCAACCCGTCTCAGGCCGTCTGAAACATGATTACCAAACAAGAATATCAAGCCCAAGCCGCCGCAGGTTACAACCGCATTCCGCTGGTTCAAGAGCTGCTGGCCGATCTCGACACCCCGCTTTCCCTTTATCTCAAGCTGGCCAACCAACCCTACACCTACCTGCTCGAATCCGTGGTCGGCGGCGAACGCTTCGGACGCTATTCCTTTATCGGCCTGCCCTGCCGCACCTACCTCAAAGCATCCGGCAAAAAAGTGGACGTTTATCAAAACGGTAAAATCACCGAGCAATACGAAGGCAACCCGCTGCATTTCATCGAACGGTTTCACGAGCGATTCAAAACGCCCGAAATCCCCGGCCTGCCCCGCTTTACCGGCGGCTTGGTCGGCTACTTCGGCTATGAAACCATCTACCATTTCGAGCATTTCGCCCACCGCTTCCAAAACAGCGGCAAGCCCGACACCATCGGCACGCCCGATATTCTGCTGATGCTTTCCGAAGAGCTGGCCGTTGTCGACAACCTCAGCGGCAAAATCCACCTGATCGTTTATGCCGACCCCGCCCAAGCCAACGGCTACGAACAAGCCCGCGAACGCTTGGAAGACCTGCGCACCCGCCTGCGCCAAAGCTGCGCCATCCCCCTTTCGCTGGGCAGCCCCAAAACCGAACCCGAACACGAAACCGGCGAAGCCCGCTACAAAGAATACGTACGCAAAATCCGCGAATACATTCTCGACGGCGACTGTATGCAGGTTGTGCCCAGCCAGCGCATGAAGCAGAAGTTTACCGACAACCCGCTCAGCCTCTACCGCGCCCTGCGCACGCTCAATCCCTCGCCGTATATGTTTTACTACGACTTCGGCGATTTCCACGTTGTCGGCTCGTCGCCCGAAATCCTCGTGCGCCGCGAACGCGACAACATCATCGTGCGCCCCATCGCCGGCACCCGTCTGCGCGGCCAAACCCCCGCCGAAGATTTGGCCAACGAACAAGATTTGCTGGGCGATGCCAAAGAAATCGCCGAGCATGTGATGCTGATTGATTTGGGCCGCAACGATGTCGGCCGCGTCAGCCGAACCGGCGAAGTGAAAGTAACCGACAAAATGGTTATCGAACGCTATTCGCACGTGATGCACATCGTTTCCAACGTAGAAGGCCGTCTGAAAAACAACATCGACAACATGCAGATACTCGCCGCCACCTTTCCCGCCGGCACGCTGTCGGGCGCGCCGAAAGTACGCGCGCTCGAAATCATCGAAGAACTCGAACCCAACAAACGCTGCATCTACGGCGGCGCGGTCGGCTGCTGGAGCTTCAACAACGATATGGACTTGGCCATCGCCATCCGCACCGCCGTGATTAAAGGCGAAACCCTGTATGTGCAAAGCGGCGGCGGCATCGTGGCCGATTCCGACGAAGAAGCCGAATGGCAGGAAACCCAAAACAAAGCCCGCGCGGTATTGCGGGCAGCGCAAATGGTGCAGGAAGGCTTGGATAAGTGAGGCCGTCTGAAATTTTGTTAAAACATCTGCTATAAAATTTACAGTCTTAATTTACTCATATGGATGATTTTCTAAAATAACATATTGAAAATAAAATCTTTGAAATAAAAAATGAAAACTCTACCAATTCTCCCCCCCGCCAATCTCGGCATTCTCGGCGGTGGACAGCTTGGCCGTATGTTTGCCGTCGCTGCCAAAACCATGGGCTACCGAGTTACCGTGCTCGACCCCGATCCCAACGCACCTGCCGCCGACTTTGCCGACCGCCATTTGTGCGCTGATTTCGACAACGAGGCCGCCTTAAACGAGCTGGCTAAATGCGCTGCGGTTACCACCGAATTTGAAAACGTCAACGCCGATGCCATGCGTTTTTTGGCTCAACACACCGTAATTTCACCCAGCGGCGACTGCGTAGCCATTGCACAAAACCGCATCCAGGAAAAAGCATGGATTCAAAAAGCCGGCTTGCAAACCGCACCCTATCAGGCCGTCTGCAAACCTGAAGACATCACCGAAGCCAGCGCGGCGTTTCTGCCCGGCATCCTCAAAACCGCCACATTGGGCTACGACGGCAAAGGTCAAATCCGCGTCAAAACCTTGAGCGAACTGAAAGCCGCATTTACCGAACACGGCGGCGTAGAATGCGTATTGGAAAAAATGGTGGACTTACGAGGCGAAATTTCCGTGATCGTATGCCGTCTGAACAGCGACAACACGCAAACCTTCGACCCCGCCGAAAACATCCACGAAAACGGCATTCTCGCCTACTCCATCGTCCCCGCCCGCTTGAGCGCAGACGTGCAGCAGCAAGCACGGCAAATGGCACGCCGCTTGGCCGACGAGCTGGGCTACGTTGGCGTATTGGCGGTAGAAATGTTTGTGGTCGGCGATACAAACGAATTAATCGTCAATGAAATCGCCCCTCGCCCGCACAACAGCGGTCACCACACCATCGATGCCTGCGCCACAGATCAATTCCAGCAACAAGTACGCATCATGTGCGGTCTGCCGCCCGCTGATACCCGTTTATTGTCGGGCTGCTGTATGGCCAATATTCTGGGCAATGTGTGGGGAAAAGACGGCGGCGAACCCGATTGGCTGCCGGTACAAAACCACCCACACGCACACTTACATCTATACGGAAAAAAATCCGCGCATGTCGGCAGAAAAATGGGACATTTCACCGTATGCGCCGATGATGCTGATGAAGCGTTTAAAACCGCACAAGCCTTACACGGCAGCTTGTCGGCATAACACCAACAGCGGCAGGCCGTCTGAACAGATTTATCATTGTTCAGACGGCCTGATTTTTTGCCAAACCTGTGAAAATATCGGAAACTTAATATTTTTGAAAAGCGGCAATGTAAGCGGTTTAAAAAATCATTCCCTTTGAACTAAAGCGTAGCAACACCGTGGCAAGTTTAGTTTATTTGCTATACCATGCTTTTCAGACGGCCTTATCTTCATGAACCAAGCTGTTTTTTCAGACGGCCTCCCTCACCTTAACCATTTATGCAAACACACAAAATCCCCGCCAGCGCAACCATGCTGGTTAAAAATTCCGAACGCTATCTACAAGAAGTGCTCACTGCGTTGACCGACTTCGACGAAGTGCTGCTGCTCGACAACGGCTCTGCTGACCGCACGCTTGAAATTGCCGCCCGCTTCGGCAACGTGCGCGTGTGCAAGCACGAGTTTATCGGCTTCGGCCCGATGAAAAACCTCGCCGCGTCGTTGGCCAAACACAATTGGATTTTCAGTATCGACAGCGACGAAGTGCCCGATGCCGAGCTGATTGAAAGCATCCGCGATGCCGTAGAACACGACGACCCGCAAACCGTGTACACCTTGTCGCGGCTGAACCATTACAACGGCCGCTTAATCAAAGGCTGCGGCTGGTATCCCGACATTCTGCCACGCCTGTATCAGCGCAACTATATTCAGTTTTCAGACCGCAAAGTGCATGAATCCTTGGTGTTGCCGCCCAAAACCAACGTCCGCTCCCTCAAAGGCCGTCTGAAACATTATTCGTTTCAAAACGCCGAAGGACTGATTCAAAAAATGCAGCAATACAGCACGCTGTATGCCGAAGAAAACCGCTACAAAAAAGATTCTTCGCCGTTTAAAGCCCTTTGGCACGGCGCGGCATCGTTTATCAAAAACTACCTGCTCAAAAAAGGCTTTCTCTACGGTTCGGACGGCCTGATTATTTCCGCCGCCAATGCACAAGGTTCGTACTACAAATACGTTAAGCTCTACGAACACAACCGCAACATGAGCGTATCGCTGACCATCACCACCTACAACCGCCCCGACGCGCTGGCTTTGGTGTTGAAATCGGCGTTGGCGCAAACCCGCCTGCCGCAGGAAATCATCATCGCCGACGACGGTTCCGACAGGCGCACCACCGAAGTGGTCGGCAAATTTACCCAAGCCAGCCCCGTGCCGGTGAAGCACACTTGGCAGAAAGACGACGGCTTCCGCGCCGCCGAATCACGCAACCGCGCCATTGCCGCCGCCACATCGGATTACCTGATCATTATCGACGGCGACATGGTGCTCGACCCGTCGTTTATCGCCGACCACATCGCCGCAGCCAAAAAAGGCCGTCTGATTCAAGGCTCGCGCGTAATCCTTACCAAAGCGCGCACCGACGACATTCTCAGCCACCCCAATCTGCCGCTGCCCGACCTTTCGTTTACCGCCAACGGCATCGAAAAACGCCTGTCCGCCCTACGCCTAACCAAACTCGCCAAGCTGATCGGCAAACGCGGCAACCGCAAACACAAAGGCATCAAAAGCTGCAACATGGGCTTTTTCCGCGACGATGCACTGGCGGTAAACGGCTTCAACAACGAATTTGTCGGCTGGGGTCGCGAAGACAGCGAATTTGTCGCCCGCTGCTACCATAGCGGCATGAAACGGCACAATCTGAAATTCGCCGGTATCGCCTACCACTTATGGCACCACGAAGCCGAACGCGCCGCCTTACCACAAAACGATGCCCTGCTGCAGGCCACATTGGATGAAAAGAAAACCCGCTGCGAACGGGGCGTGAACGAATTTCTGGAAAGCTGAACAAACCATAGAAAGCAGGCTTCGTTCTGATTTTCAGACGGCCTGCCTATCCGCTATAATTGCGCCCGTATAACCTTTGCAAACAACCGCCATGCCGTTCAAATACCTGCTGCCAGCCGCCCTGCTCTGCCTTTCCGTTCCGGCCGTCGCCGCGCCCGAACCGCCCCCTGCCACCGCCGCAGAAGCCACGGGAGATTTAAAAGAAATCCGCGAAGCCATTAGCGCCGCCCAAACCGACCTGAAGCAAAAACAGGCTGCCCAACGCAGCGCCCACGCCGCTCTCGAACGTACCCGCGCCGCACTTGCCAAAGCACAGAAAGAGCTTGCTGCCATCAATAAGCAGCAGCGCACCGCATGGGAAAAACTGCAAACCCTGCAAAACGAATTAGGCCGTCTGAAAACCGAAATAACCGGTACCAAAGCCCAAGTGGCACGGCTATTGGCGGGGCATTACAAAAACCGCCAACCCAACGCCGTGGTGCTGTTTTTAAAAAATGCCGAACCCGGCCAAAAAGCCCGTTATCTGCAATACAGCCGCTACATCAATCAAGCCAACGAAAAAGTTATCGGCGATTTGGCCAAACAGCAAACCGAATTGGAACAACAAGAAGCGGCCATTGATGCGGAATTGGCACGTTTGAACAAAATCAAAGCGCAAAAACAGGCAGCACTGAACAAACTCGGCCGTGCCAATTCAGAAGCACAAACCGAAAGCAACCGGCTTTCCTCCCAAATCGACGGGCAAACCAAACGCATTGCCAACCTGCGTGAAAACGAACAACGTCTGAACAAACTGTTGGCCGACATTGCCAAACGCAATGCTGAAAAACGCCGGAAAGAAGCGGCCGCCCGCAAAAAAGCAGCCGAAGAACGCATCGCCGCAGCAGAAAAAGCCCGTGCCGAACGAGCTAAAAAAGGCAAAACAACGAAAAAAGACGGCAAATCCGCCGATAAAAAATCTACCCAAATCCCCAAAACACCTTCAAAAAGCACCGCCTCTAAAACACCACATTCCACTCTCACCACTGAAGACCGCGCTTTGCAGGCTCCCGCTGAAACCCTTGAAAACCGATACAGCTTCAGCCGCATGCAAGGCCGCTTGCGGCGCCCCGTCAGAGGCAATATCGGCGGGCGTTTCGGCCAACCGCGTCCGGGCGGAGGCACTTGGAAAGGCGTATTTTTCACCACCGGCAGCGCACCGGTTCAAAGCATCGCAGCAGGTACCGTGGCCTATGCCGGTCCGTTAAGCGGCTACGGCAATATGGTGGTGCTCGACCACGGCGACGGCTATGTAAGCGTTTATTCAGGCTTGAGCGGCATCTCCGTTTCCGGCGGCAGCAGTGTTACCTCAGGGCGAACCATTGGCACCAGCGGCAGCCTGCCTTCCGGCGAGCAAGGGCTGTATTTGGAAATCCGTTACCGCAGCCAACCGATGAATCCGCTCTCGTGGGTACGTTAACCCTGTTTTCAGACAGCCTCTCTCTTAATATATTGAGGCCGTCTGAAAAATCATCTGCATATGCCTGATGTATATTAACTATTTCAAATTTATTATTTGGGGAAATAGGAAAAACGTATGAAAACCGTTACAAAATCCAACTGAATTAGCATTTTTTTACCCCTATACTGTTGCCCGCATCAAATAAATCACATAAAGTTTACCAATTATCCGGACAGGCCGTCTGAAAGCCTGAAAAAGACGAAAGAGAAAGCAAAACGATGTCTAAATCCACTTTGAAAAAAGTAGCCCTTTATACACTCGGCGCATTCAGCGGAGTGGCACTAAGCCTCAGCGTACAAAGCTATGCCGCCAACAAAGACAAAGCAGAAGCCCTGCCCGTGCAATCCATCCGCACTATGGCGGAAGTGTACGGCCAGATCAAAGCCAATTATTACCAAGACAAATCCGACGACAAATTGATCGAAGGGGCCATGAAAGGCATGGTTGCCGGCCTTGATCCGCATTCCGAATACATGACCAAAAAAGACTACGCCGACTTGAAAGAGTCCACCAGCGGCGAATTCGGCGGTTTAGGCATGGAAGTAGGCTCGGAAGACGGCTTTGTGAAAGTGGTTGCACCGATTGAAGACACACCTGCCGAACGCGCCGGCGTAAAAAGCGGAGATTTTATTGTAAAAATCAATGGTGTTTCCACCCGCGGCATGACCGTTAACGAAGCCGTGAAAAAAATGCGCGGCAAGCCCGGCACCGATATTGTGCTCACGCTTTCGCGTAAAGATGCCACCAAGCCGATTACCGTCAAGATTACCCGTGCTATCATCAAAGTAAAAAGCGTGCGCCACCATCTGCTTGAGCCCGGCTACGGCTATATCCGCATCAGTCAGTTCCAAGAGCGTACTGTTGCCGCACTAAATGAATCGGCCCAAGCCTTAAGCAAACAAAACAAAGCCCCGCTTAAAGGTTTGGTACTTGACCTGCGGGACGACCCCGGCGGTTTGCTGAACGGCGCGGTTGGCGTATCCGCCGCCTTCCTGCCTGCTGAAGCCACCGTAGTCAGCACCAAAGGCCGCGACGGTAGGGGCGGCATGATACTGAAAGCAATTCCGGAAGACTACATGCTCACTACCGGAAAAGATCCGCTTCACGGCCTGCCCGCCGAATTGAAAACCGTTCCGGTTACCGTACTGATTAACTCCGGTTCCGCTTCCGCTTCCGAAATCGTTGCCGGTGCACTGCAAGATCACCGCCGTGCCGTGGTAGTCGGCACACAAAGTTTCGGTAAAGGTTCGGTACAAACCGTATTACCGCTTTCCAACGGCAGTGCAATCAAGCTGACAACCGCCCTGTATTACACACCGAAAGACCGCTCAATCCAAGCACAGGGCATCGTTCCCGATGTGGAAGTAAAAGACAAAAACCGCCTGTTTGAGAGCCGCGAAGCCGATCTGCTCGGCCATATCGGCAATCCGCTCGGTGGTGAGGAAGTAAACGGTAACGACTATGTGCCCTCCGAACCGGAACCTGCTCCGAAAATCAAAGGCAAAAAAGATAAAAAAGACGAAGATATTTCTTCGCGTCGTATCCCCAATCCGGCCAAAGACGACCAACTGAAAAAAGCCTTGGATTTGATAAAATCACCCGCTCAATGGCAAAAATCTCTCGGGCTCGCCGCTAAAAAACCGGCATCGAAAAAAGAGAAAAGTAGCGAATAAAGTAATCTCTCAGTAAGCCCCGGAGGCCGTCTGAAAACTTTTCAGACGGCCTCTATTTAGTTATTCCAATATCAAAATATAAAAACAGCCTCTGAATACATTTTCGGGATTTTTACGGATGCCTTGCGCCGGTTCGTTTCCGGGTTTTCAAATACATCACTCTCTTAAAACTCCATTCCGCTCACTGTTGCAGGTATAGGTGACAGTATTAAATCCAAACGCAATCGCCGTAAAATCAACCATGCTTTATGCAAGACATCATTTTAAACAATAAAGCTAAAACAACATTACTCAGGCCGTCTGAAACACACCTCCCCCCTTTTCAGACGGCCTCAATTAACATCGGCACTTGCGGATAAACCGACAAACTAAAGCAGGAATCTGCTACCCTCAAAGTAGTTATTTTTTCACCTGAACCGATAACACCATAGAATTATCCTGTCCATCCGCTATACAATAATATATTAATAAATCGAAATGCCATCATGAGTGAAATACGAAAAGGCGTACTCGCCGCCTTGCTATCCAACATCTTATTCGGCGTGTTGTACCTTTACGGCCGCTGGATGGAACCGATGGGCGGCACGGAAGTTTTTGCATGGCGTATAGTCAGCATGCTGTTCATACTCTGGCTGACCTTGCTGACTACCCGCACACTACATAGTGTTTTTACCTACATCAAAAAAATTGGAAAAAATCGGAAACAGTGGGCTTATATCATTTTGCCCACTCCTATTTTAGCCAGCCAGTTATGGCTGTTTATGTGGGGCCCTGTCAACGGTTATGGTGTAGACATTGCAATGGGTTACTTTTTATTCCCGCTGATGATGGTTTTGTGCGGGCGCATTTTTTTAGCCGAATATGTCAACCGCCTGCAATGGCTGGCCGTAGGTTTGGCGGCTCTCGGTGTGGCACATGAATTATGGCAAACCCATGCTTTTTTCCTGGGCTACTTTATGGGTTCTGGGCACCTACCCGATTTACTATCTTCTCCGCCGTATAATGCGTGTGCCCGTACTGGCAGGATTGTTGATAGACTTAACCTTGATTTCTCCCATTGCCGTTATTTACCTTTTGTTGCAACCGCACAGTTTGCAAATTTTGGCGGAACCGTCTAAATACTGGCTGCTGATTCCTCTGCTCGGCATCATTAGTACCGCAGCCATGCAACTTAATCTGCAAGCCAGTCGGATGCTGCCCGTAACCCTGTTCGGCATGTTGAGTTATCTCGAACCCGTATTGTTATTTATGCTTGCCGTCTTGGTACTCCAAACACCGGTTTCCGTGCAATCTTTAACTACTTATGGTTTGATTTGGTGCGGGCTCGGGTTGAGTTTGCTGGACGGTTGGCTGAAAATGCGTAAAAAATCGCAGTCCGTAGCTCCTATAAACTAAAGCCGTCAGGCAATCCAAATAAATTAAGCACACCAATCATGGTAAATACTTTTCAAACATAAGAAAACGGCATGCTGAAACTGCATGCCGTTTTATTTTCAGGTGCTCAAAAGAACTGCTATATTGGCAGTAGTTTGTGTTTCAGTCCTCTTGCGCCCCGGTTTGCAGATAATTGGCCAAACCGATATTGGTAACCAATTCTTGCTGGGTTTCCAGCCAATCGATATGTTCCTCATTGGTATCTTTTTGTTTTTCCAACAAATCGCGGCTTACATAATCTTGTTTTTCTTCGCACAATGCAATTGCTGCGATAAGTGCATCGTGCTTTTCCTGCTCTTTAGCTAAATCACATTTGATGATTTCTTCAGTGCTTTCGCCAATCAGCAATTTTCCTAAATCTTGTAGATTAGGCAAACCTTCAAGCAGTAAAATACGTTCGATTAAATCATCGGCAGCTTTCATTTCTACAATAGACTGCTTATAGAAATGTTCGCCTAATTCTTCAAAGCCCCAGTTTTTCAAAATACGGGCATGTAAGAAGTATTGGTTGATGGTTACCAGCAACAGGCCGAGGTTTTTGTTTAACTCGCGAATAACCAAACGATCGCCTTGCATAACAAACTCCTTGTTTATCCAATTGATTATAATTGGCTTTGCAGATAATTTTGCATACCTACCAATTCAATCAAGCGAAGCTGTTGCTCCAGCCAATGTGCATGATCTTCTTCAGTATCTTTCAGCTGCTCCACTAATAACTCACGGGTAACGTAATCTTGTTTTTCTTCACACAATTTGATACCGCGTTTGAGGGCTTCCCGTACTTCCAATTCAGTATTCAAATCGGCTTTCAGCATGGCAGGAACATCGGCACCCACATTGATTTTAGACGGAACCATGTTCGGAATACCGCCCAACATCAGAATACGGCGGATAAACGCTTCGGCATGTAGGGTTTCATCTTCCATTTCATGGCCGATGCGTTCGAATAATTTGGTGTAGCCCCATTCGGCATACATGCGCGAGTGGATAAAATATTGGTCGCGGGCTGCCAGCTCACCTGCCAACAACTCGTTCATATAATCGATAACGGCTTTATCGCCTTTCATGATGTGTCCTTTCTAAAATATATGCTGTGTTCAACTTTTAGCGGTTTTTACTTGAATTCAATTTTTATAAATTGTAACAACAAATCTAAAAATTTTAAATTTTCTATTTAAAATACAAACAATTATCAACAACAATGCGGATTTAAAGAATAAGCTGCATCAAGGTTACCATCTTGTTTATTAAACATTTATTTTAAAATTTGACTGCTATTCAAACGTGGCAAAACATAAATATCTAAACATTTATTTACATTATTTAACTGTTTGAAATTACCCACTAACTACAAAACCCTTTCCAGAATGCCGATAAGTACACAATAAAATGCTAAAAAAACCATGTTATAATGCACAGTTATTTTTATTTTATCCATTATCAAAGAAAAATCATGAAGCAAATCCGCAATATCGCCATTATCGCCCACGTCGACCACGGCAAAACCACCTTGGTAGACCAGCTCTTGCGCCAATCCGGCACTTTCCGCGCCAACCAGCAGGTTGACGAGCGCGTGATGGACAGCAACGATCTCGAAAAAGAACGCGGCATCACCATCCTTGCCAAAAACACCGCCATCGAATACGAAGGCTACCACATCAATATCGTCGACACTCCCGGACATGCCGACTTCGGCGGCGAAGTGGAGCGCGTCTTGGGCATGGTCGATTGCGTGGTATTGCTGGTAGATGCCCAAGAAGGCCCTATGCCGCAAACCCGCTTCGTTACCAAAAAAGCCTTGGCGTTAGGTCTGCGCCCGATTGTTGTGATCAACAAAATCGACAAACCGAGCGCGCGCCCGAGCTGGGTAATCGACCAAACCTTCGAGCTGTTCGACAAACTCGGCGCAACCGACGAGCAATTGGATTTTCCCATTGTGTACGCATCCGGCTTGAGCGGTTTTGCCAAATTGGAAGAAGATGACGAAAGCAGCGACATGCGCCCGCTGTTTGAAACCATTCTCAAGCACACCCCTCCCCCCAGCGGCAATGCCGACGAAACCCTGCAACTGCAAATTTCCCAACTCGACTACGACAACTACACCGGTCGCTTGGGTATCGGCCGCATTTTGAACGGCCGCATCAAACCCGGCCAAGTGGTTGCCGTGATGAACCACGAAAAACAAGTGGCACAAGGCCGCATCAACCAACTGTTGGGCTTTAAAGGTTTGGAGCGCGTACCCTTGCAAGAGGCCGAAGCCGGCGACATCGTGATTATTTCCGGTATCGAAGACATCGGCATCGGCGTTACCATCACCGACAAAGACAACCCACAAGGTCTGCCCATGTTGAGCGTGGACGAGCCTACCCTGACGATGGACTTTATGGTGAACACCTCTCCTCTGGCCGGCACCGAAGGCAAATTCGTTACCTCGCGCCAAATCCGCGACCGTCTGCAAAAAGAATTGCTGACCAACGTCGCCCTGCGTGTGGAAGATACCGAAGATGCCGACGTATTCCGCGTATCCGGTCGCGGCGAACTGCACTTGACCATTCTGTTGGAAAACATGCGCCGCGAAGGTTACGAACTGGCAGTAGGCAAACCGCGCGTGGTGTTCCGCGAAATCGACGGCCAAAAATGCGAGCCTTATGAAAACCTGACCGTTGACGTGCCCGACGACAACCAAGGTGCCGTGATGGAAGAACTCGGCCGCCGCCGCGGCGAGCTGACCAATATGGAAAGCGACGGCAACGGCCGCACCCGCTTGGAATACCATATCCCCGCACGCGGCCTGATCGGTTTCCAAGGCGAGTTTATGACCTTAACCCGCGGTGTCGGCCTGATGAGCCACGTTTTCGATGATTACGCACCGGTTAAACCCGATATGCCCGGCCGCCACAACGGTGTTTTGGTTTCTCAAGAACAAGGCGAAGCGGTGGCTTACGCATTGTGGAACTTGGAAGACCGCGGCCGTATGTTTGTATCGCCCGGCGAAAAAATCTACGAAGGCATGATTATCGGTATCCACAGCCGCGACAACGACTTGGTGGTTAACCCCTTAAAAGGTAAAAAACTCACCAACGTGCGCGCCAGCGGCACCGACGAAGCCGTGCGCCTGACCACGCCGATCAAGCTGACTTTGGAAAGCGCGGTCGAGTTTATCGACGACGACGAACTGGTGGAAATCACCCCGCAATCCATCCGCTTGCGCAAGCGTTACCTGCAAGAGCATGAGCGCCGTAAACACTTCAAAAAATTAGACTGATTCCGTTAGTTTCACAGGCCGTCTGAAAATAAATTTTCAGACGGCCTTTCGTAATCGAGCCGTTTCATCCCCAAGCAACACGACCAATATAAAGCAGCAAAATAAAAGCACTACGGATATAGCCAAGAAACTTAACAGAGACTTAACTGACTGCAACATTGCTACCCTTTCGCCTAAGCCTAAAGGGAACAGTTTTGTAAACTGCCGAAGTGGCAAACAACAGAATCGTTTCCGTACCACCCGTACTTTTCTGCGGCTTGCCGCCTTGTATCAGAAATAAGTTTATTTGCTACATAGTGCGGAACCGTTTCTACTATATTTTTAAAGTCTGCAACAGTATTATCTTTGAACAAAAACACGGCGCATCCTAACCGTTGTAAGCGACCGGTTATATTTTAAATTTTCAGACGGCCTAATGGCTTCAAAAAAATTCCCCAATTTAAAACAAATAGATAAACTTTGATATAACCATTGGGCATATGATTTTTGGAGCCATCTGAAATATTTTCAAAAGCTTCGGTTCATTTTCAATATTCAATGCTATATTATAACAACCTTTCGATTTGGAAAATTTGCAACCTGAGAGAGAAAAACATGAAAAAAACTGCTTTATTAACGCTGGCCGCCTTATTATGCACCACATCCGCACACGCCCACCGGGTATGGGTGGAAACTGCCCACACACATGGAGGCGAAATTCTGAAAGCCGAACTGGGCTACGGTGAATTTCCCGAAATGGAGCCCATCGCCAAAGACCGTTTGCACATTTTCCGCAAACCTATGCAGCTGGTTACGGAAAAAGGCAAAGAAGATTTGATTCAAAAGGGAAAATTTAATTACCAATACCAAAGCAAAAAGCCGGTGAAGGACGGAAGCTATCTGGTTCTTGCCGAATACCAGCCTACTTTTTGGTCGAAAAACAAAGCCGGCTGGAAGCAGGTTAGTATGAAAGAAATGGTTGATGCCGATTATTGCGAGCAAACCAGAATGTATGGTAAAAACATCGTCAATGTCGGCCATGAAAGTGCCGACACCAAAATCATTACCCGTCCGGTAGGCCAAGGCTTGGAAATCGTACCGTTAGATAATCCAGCCAACATTCATGTAGGCGACCGTTTTAAAGTGAAAGTACTGTTTAACGGCGAGCCTTTACCTGATGCCGTAGTTACTGCCACATTCGACGGCTTCGACACCAGCGACCGCAGTAAAACGCACAAAGTGGAAGCGCAAGCGTTTTACGACAAAACCGGCGGCAACGGCATCGTTGAAGTGATTCCGTTACGCCAAGGTTTCTGGAAAATCAATGTCGAGCACAAAACCGACTTTCCGGATCAAAAAATTTGCCAAAAACTTGCCAGTTACACTACGATGACTTTCCAAATAGGTCATCAAGGACATTAAACCGTCCCGGTTAACTTCAAAATATCGGGAGCAACTGTTTAATTTTCAAAACAAAACATATGCAAGAAACCTTATCTCCCGATCTGATACACAATGCCGACGAAACCGTGCCGCGCAGTAATATCGACGGCGTGCCGCAGCACGCCGTCCACCAAACGGTTTACTCCCCCGATACTTTTTTTCAAACCGACTACTTCCCCGACGGCCATCCGCCGGTTTTCCGCCAACCTCAAAACAGGGAAACCAACTGGCTGCATTTCGTCGGCATTACCGATACAACCCTGCTGAAAAACGCGCTCACCCCATACGGCATTCATGATCTGGTGCTGGAAGACATTCTCAGCCGAAAGCAACGCCCTAAAATCGAAGATTACGGAAATTATATTTTTATTGCCGCCCGCGTATATCAATATACATCCAATAAGCTGCAATCCGATCAAGTTTACCTGATCATCGGCACTGATTTTGTTTTTACTTTCCAGCAGCGTCCGCTCGGTTTGTTCAGCCCTACCCGCCGTCAGCTTCACGACAATCGTCACAACATCCGCAGCAAAGACGCGGCTTTTCTCGCCTACCGTTTTATCGACCGGATGATCGACGATTACTTCCTTACCCTCGACAAATACGATAATTTTGTTGAAAACATAGACAAAACCCTCTTCAGCGAAACCGCTGAAAACAAGCTCATCCTCAGCCGCATTCACCGTTTGAAACGTGATGCCGTAAGGTTGAGGCGCACGCTGCAGCCCTTGCGTGATGTACTTTACCAACTGGCACACGGCGAATTTGCCATTTTTCACGGAGAACCGCGGCTTTATCTACGCGATGTATACGACCATACCATGCAACTGATGGAGTCTCTAGATGCCTCGCGCGATATGGTGTTGAGTATGATGGATATTTATTTGTCGTTTCAATCCAACCGTCTAAACCGGCAAATGCGCGTGCTTACCGTCATCACTATTATTTTTATGCCGCTTACCGTGATTACCGGCATTTACGGCATGAATTTCGAGTATATGCCCGAACTTCGTTGGCACTACGGCTACTTTATGGTACTCGGCTTGATGATATTGATAATTATCGGCCTGTTAGTCTTTTTTTATCGCAGAAAATGGCTGTAAAGGTTATATTTCAGACGGCCTCCTATCTATCAACCTTTACAGAGCAATCCAATGGACACATTAACCCATGCACAACCCCAGCACGAATTACAAATGACCGTATTGATGACACCCGATATGGCCAACTTCAACGGTAATGTTCACGGCGGCGATTTGCTCAAACTGCTCGACCAAGTAGCCTATGCCTGCGCCAGCCGTTACAGCGGCCATTACTGTGTTACCCTCTCCGTAGACCAAGTAACCTTCAAAGAGCCGATTCACGTAGGCGAACTGGTTACATTCTTCGCCAGCATCAACCATGTCGGCCGCACTTCGATGGAAGTCGGTATCCGTGTCGAAGCCCAAAACATCCGTGCACGCACCAGCCGCCACACCAACAGTTGTTACTTCACCATGGTAGCCATAGAAAACGGCAAACCCGTCGCCGTGCCGCCACTGGAAATCGCCACCGAATTGCAGCGTTGCCGCTTTGAAGCCGCCGAACAGCGCAAATCCCTGCGCTTGCAGGCAAACAAAGCCGATTGCGGCCAATGCGGATAACCGGCTGAAAACCGCCGTTTATCTGTGCCGACCTCCTCAAAGCCTCTCCGCCAACGGCTTCAGGCTATTCCGGCACATAGCAATCAGCCGAATCAAGCATTTTAAACCGCGCCCGAGTGCAAACTGTATTAAAATACACCTTTTTTCGCATCATTCAGCCCATGGCCCGCCATCCTTACCGCCGTCTGCGCGCACAACAGTTCGAACTGCCTGAAGTAGGTATTTCCGAAACAGACAATATCCGTTCGCTGCATTTAGGCAGCTCAACCGTGCAAAGTTCGATGAACCTCGACAATCCCTCGGAGCTGGTGCTTTCATACAGCCGCGCCATGATGGGTTGGCTGCTGTTTGCAGAGCAGCCGCCCGCACATATCACCCAAATCGGTCTGGGCGGCGGCTCTTTTACCCGTTGGATAGACGCTTACCTGCCCGACACCCGCCAAACCGCCATCGACATCAATCCGCAAGTGATCAACGTGGCCCGCAGCCTGTTCGAGCTGCCTTTTGAAGACGAACGCTTCGAAATCATCGAAGCCGACGGTGCCGAATACATCAAAACCCTGCGCGGCAGCACCGACGTGATTCTTACCGACGGCTTCGACGGGCAGCAGATTATCGATGCTTTGGTGGAAATACCCTTTTTCGAAGACTGCCGCCAAGCCCTTTCGCCCGACGGCATTTTCGTTACCAACTGGTGGAGCGGCGACCGCCGTTACCGCCGCTTCGTCGAACGCCTGTTGGAGGTGTTTGAAGGCCGCGTATTGGAACTGCCTGCCGAAAGCCACGGCAATGTGGCCGTTATGGCTTTCCAAAACGCCCCGAAAGAACAAAATCTAGATCATCTGAAAAAGCGGGCGGATAAATTATCCGAACAATACGGCTTGGATTTCAAACGCATGCTGTCCGAGCTTAAAGCCAATAATCAAAACAACGGCAAACATTTTTATCTGTAACAACGCCGCATAAAGAGCAAACCGTTATGAGTTATTTTGAACGCCACTTATTCATCTGTACCAATGCCCGCCACGATGCCTGTAAACAAAGTTGCAACGACAACGGCGAAGGCACGGCAGCCGTTGATTTTTTAAAAGGCAATGCCAAAAAAATGGGCTTGATTGGCCCCGGCAAACTGCGTATCAGCAGTACCAGCTGCTTGGGGCGGTGCGAATCCGGCCCGCTGATGGTTATTTACCCCGAAGCACGCTGGTATACCTATGTGGACGAAGAAGACCTGCAAGACATCCTCGAACAGGATTTAGCCGGCGGCCAAGCCGTGGAACACCTGCTGATAGACGCTCCCGAAACCGAATGACGCCCCTACTCTCCGCAGGCCGTCTTAAACCGTATTTTTCAGACGGCCTCCTTTAACAAACGATTCGATACCATGCTGAAACCGACCGATCAAATCATCATTCAAGGCCCCGCCGGCGGCTTGGAAACCATTTACCTGCCGGCACACGGCCGCGAACGCGGCGTAGCCGTTATCAACCATCCCAATCCGCGCCAAGGCGGCACAAACACCAACAAAGTGATTCAAACCGCTGCAAAAGCCCTCACCTCTCTGGGATTCCATTGCTACCTGCCCAACTTACGCGGCGTAGGCAACAGCGAGGGCGAACACGATTACGGCCGCGGCGAAACCGACGACTGTACCGCCGTGATAGACTATGCCCGTGCCCGCCATCCCGATGCAGCGCAATTTATTTTGGGCGGCTTTTCATTCGGCGGCTACGTTTCCCTGTTTGCCGCCCAACAACGCGAACCCGATTTGCTCCTGCTTATCGGCCCCGCAGTACGGCACTACGACACCCGTGAACCCGATGCCCCCAATCCGGCTAAAACCGTACTGATCCACGGCGAAACCGATGAAGTGGTGCCGCTGGAAAACGCTTTCAAATGGGCGGCTCCGCAAGATTTGCCGGTAATCGTGCTGCCGGAATCTTCGCATTTTTTCCACGGCAAACTGATTGCCCTGCGCCATACCGTGCTGCGTTTCGTGCCGTCGGTTTTGGAAAAATAATAAAACAATACTGAAGAGGCCGTCTGAAAAATTTTCAGACGGCCTCTTTCAATCCGCATCACCGTTATCCGATAACAGCCACACCTGACAAACCGATAAACAAACCGGCAATCACTGCACTCATCAGGTTGGACAGCGAACCGGCAACTACTGCTTTAATGCCCAAACGGGCCACGTCTTTGCGGCGTTTGGGAGCCATAATGCTCAAACCGCCCACCAATACGGCAATCGAGCCTAAATTGGCAAAGCCACATAGAGCAAAGGAAATAATGGCTTTGGTTGTGTCGCTCAATGTAACCGTTGATTCCGGTTTCAGATAATTCACAAATTCAGAATACGCCACAAATTCGTTTACCACCACTTTTTGCCCGATAAGCGAGCCTGCCACACCTGCTTCGCTCCACGGTACGCCGATGACCCAAGCCAGAGGAGAGAACAGCCAGCCTAAAATGGTTTGCAGGGTGAGATCACCGTAGCCGAACCAACCCGCCACGCCGCCGATAATACCGTTGATCATGGCAATCAAAGCCACAAAAGCGAGCAGCGAAGCACCTACCGCTATGGCAATTTGTGCACCGGTAACGGCACCGCTCGCTGCCGCGTCTATCACATTAGCGGGTTTTTCTTCGTCGCTTTGCACCAATACTTCCGATTCGTTTTGCGTTTTTTCCGTTTCCGGCACAAGAAGCTTGGCAAACAGCAAACCGCCCGGAGCTGCCATAAACGAAGCGGCAATCAGATAGGGAAGCGGTACGCCCATCTGGGAATAACCGGCCAATACCGAACCGGCCACCGATGCCAAACCGCCGCTCATTACCGCAAACAGTTCGGATTCGGTCATTTTGCTGATATAGGGGCGGACCACCAGCGGGGCCTCGGTTTGACCCACAAAAATATTGGCCGCCGCAGACATAGATTCGGCCTTGGACGTGCCGAGCACTTTTTGCAGGAAACCGCCGATAAATTTAATCAGCATCTGCATCACGCCGATGTAGTACAGCACCGCCATCAATGCCGAAAAAAACACAATCAGCGGCAATACGCGCAAGGCAAATACAAAACCGCCGCCGCCGAACACTTCAAACATTTTGTCCGACACCAGTCCGCCAAATAAAAAGCCCAAGCCGTTGTTGCCGTATGCGATTACTTTGCCTACGGCTTCCGATACCGCCAACAGGCCGTCCCGCCCCCACGGCACATACAATACCAACGCGCCCAGTGCCACCTGAATCAGGAACGCACCCGCCACCGTGCGGATATTGATGGCTCGACGGTTGGTGGAAAGCAATACGGCGATGGCAACCAAAACCACCATGCCCAACAAACTGTTTAATGCGCCCATTTTCGATTTCCTGTTGCTTATAAATTTCCGCCATTATAAAGGAAGCCTACGCAAAGCCGTGGCGGAATTTTCAAACGGCCATCTGATTTGCAGGTGGTGTAATTTTTCAGACGGCCTTGGGCCGGATGCACAGAATGGTATAAGATAAAGGCCGTCTGAAAACCGATTGAGAAAGAGAACGACATGCCGCAATACAGCTTTACCCTGCCTTCTTCCGCAGAACGCGATTTCGTATCCGACGAACACCTGCCGCTGGTGGTTTATTTCTACCCCAAAGACAGCACGCCCGGCTGCACCACCGAAGGCTTGGACTTCAACGCCCGCTTGGACCAATTCAAAGCCCTCGGCTACACCGTGGTCGGCATCTCGCGCGACGGCGTGAAATCGCATCAGAACTTTTGCACCAAACAAGGTTTCCAATTCGAACTGTTGAGCGACAAAGACGAAACCGTGTGCAAATTGTTCGACGTGATCAAACTGAAAAAACTCTACGGCAAAGAATCGCTCGGCATCGAACGCAGCACTTTCGTGCTCAACAAACAAGGCGAAATCGAGCACGAATGGCGCAAAGTCAAAGTGGCGGGGCACGCGCAGGAAGTGTTGGAAACCTTGAATAAAACCGCTTAAAGCAAACTTTTTCAGACGGCCTCGAACCATGAACTATCCTTGTCTTTATCCCGCCCCGTTCGGCGACATCACCTTAATCTTCGATGCAGAAGAAAACCTTGTCGAACTGAACCTGCACGGCCGCCCCGAATATGCGCCTTATCCTTTGCCCGAAGCATGGAAAAAGAAATTAGACGACTACTTTTCAGGCCGTTTGAAAAACTTCAACCATCCTATTTCCACACAAGGCACGGTATTCCAGCAGAAGGTTTGGCAGGCGATTGCCGAAATCCCTGCCGGAGAAGTGCTCACTTATCAAGACATTGCCCGCAAAATCGGCAGCCATCCCCGCGCAGTCGGCGGCGCATGCGGCAAAAACCCGCTGGCCTTAGTGGTGCCGTGCCACCGCGTTGTCGCCAAACAAGGCTTGGGCGGATTCTCCAGCGGAGAAGGCGATGCGTTGGCGATTAAGCGTTGGCTGCTGCAACATGAAGGCATTGAGATATAAGGCCGTCTGAAAAAACCCTTTCCCACAAGGAAATGAACATGCACGAAACCTCCGACAAAGACCCTCAAACCCGCCTGACGGAATGGGACATTGAAAAAACCAAAGCCGAAACCGCCAAGCTGCAAGCCGAAGTGCGCTTGGCCGAAGCCAAAGCCCGAACCGCAAAAATCGTGATGGTCGGCATTTTGATGGTGATTGCGCTGGTGTTCGCCTTTATTATTGCCATGGCCGTTCTTTAAGAAAACCGTTTGTGATGCCGTCTGAACACCATCCCGATACCTATATCGACTGCCTGCTCGAACACCTTTGGCTTAACGACCGCCTCAGCCAGAATACTCTCGACAGCTATCGCCGCGACCTGCAAAAAGTCGCCGCACGTTTGGCCGAACGCAATCTCAACTGGCAAACGGCACAAAGCAGCGACTTATCCGCCGCCGTTTACCATCCCGACGAGAAAACCCGTTCGCAAGCCCGCGCCCTTTCCGCCTGCAAACGCCTCTACGGTTGGCTGCTTGAAACTGAACAGCGCAGCGATAATCCCACCCGCCGCCTTACCACGCCCAAACAGCCCAAAACCCTGCCCAAGCTGATTACCGAAACACAAATCGACGCATTGCTGAATGCGCCCGACACCGAAAGCGCACACGGCCTGCGCGATAAAGCCCTGTTGGAGCTTATCTACGCCACCGGCTTACGCGTCAGCGAAGCGGTAAAGCTCCAAATCGGCGAAGCCAATCTGCACAAAGGCATCATCAACACCATCGGCAAAGGCAACAAACAACGCATCGTGCCGCTCGGCGAAGAAGCCGCCTACTGGATAGAACGCTACCTCTCCGAAGCCCGCCCGCTGCTGCTGAGAAACAAAGCCTGCGACGAATTGTTCGTGAGCCAGAAACGTACCGGCATCAGCCGCCAGCTCGCTTGGATGATTGTCGAAAAATACGCCCAAGAAGCCGGTATCGAACACCTAAGCCCGCACGGACTGCGCCACGCCTTCGCCACCCATCTCGTCAATCACGGCGCCGACCTGCGCGTGGTACAACTGCTGCTTGGCCACGCCGACATCAGCACTACCCAAATTTACACCCATGTTGCCAACGAACGGTTGAAAAACATCGTACAGGAACACCATCCACGCGGTTAAATGTGTGCAGAAATGAAAACAGGCCGTCTGAATATACGTTTCTTTACATTTTCAGACGGCCTCAATGCCTGCCTCAACGCAAAAGTATAAATATTTTATTCAATACAGATAAATAGGCTGCTGTCAAACATTCCATATTTCAAACATGATCATCTGAACAATACCGATTATTTACACATTCTTTACAACTACATTCAATTACACTTATACTGCTTTTGCCTTTCCGGTGCATGATTTTCATCGCACAGAATAGGATTTCTGCTTTTTCTACAAACCTTTAATCCATATAGAACGGAAACAAACAGTATGACTTCTGATAAAAACCGTCCGGAAAATATCGAGCTGCTCAGTGCACAAGCTCCGATTACCAACTTTCGAGGTCTGATCACTACGATTATCGCCGCCGTGGTGTGCTTTGGCATTTACCATATCCTGCCTTACGACACCAACGCCAACAAAGGTATCGCCGTATTGCTGTTTGTGGCCATCATGTGGTTTACCGAAGCCGTGCACATTACCGTTACCGCTTTGATGGTTCCTATCTTGGCCGCTTTACTCGGCTTTCCCGATATGAACATCAAAAAAGCCATGAGCAGTTTTTCCGACCCGATTATCTATATCTTCTTCGGAGGTTTTGCATTGGCCGCTGCCCTGCACATGCAAAGGCTCGACCGTAAAATCGCCGTATGGCTGTTATCGCTCTCGCGCGGCAATATGAAAGCGGCCGTATTGATGTTGTTTTGCGTAACCGCTTTCCTATCTATGTGGATCAGTAATACGGCGACAGCCGCCATGATGCTGCCTCTGGCAATGGGCATGATGGATCATATGGATAAAGAAAAAGACCGCAAAACCTTCGTTTTCGTGCTACTCGGCATCGCCTATTGCGCCAGCATCGGCGGTTTGGGTACCATCGTCGGCTCTCCGCCCAATGCCATTGCCGCGAAAGCATTGGATTTGGATTTCTTCGGCTGGATGAAAATGGGCCTGCCGATGCTGCTGCTTATTCTGCCCCTGATGCTTTTTTCTCTTTATATCATTCTCCGCCCGAACTTAAACGAGCGTGTGGAAGTAAAAGCCGAGCATATCCCCTGGACACTGCACCGCGTTATCGCCATGTTGATTTTCATCGGCGCGGCCGCCGCATGGGTTTTCAGTTCTAAAATCAAAGCCGTTTTCGGCATCGCCAACCCCGATACCGTCATCGCCCTTACCGCCGCCGTTTCCGTAGTGGTATTCGGGGTCGCACGCTGGAAAGAAGTCGCCCGCAACACCGACTGGGGCGTGCTGATGCTGTTCGGCGGCGGTATTGCTTTGAGCAACCTGTTACAAGTTTCCGGCGCATCCCTCGCACTCGGCCAACAGTTGGCTACGGCTTTTGTATTGGCCCATCCGCTGGTTGTTATTTTCGCCGTAGCTACGTTTATTATCTTCCTCACCGAGTTCACCAGTAATACCGCCTCTGCCGCATTATTGGTGCCGATTTTCGCCAGCATCGCCACCCAAATGGGGTTGCCGAAAGAAGTGTTGGTATTCGTTATCGGTATCGGTGCATCGTGTGCATTTATGCTGCCGGTTGCCACCCCGCCGAATGCCATCGTATTCGGTACGGGATTGGTGCAACAAAAAGAAATGATGCGCGTGGGTATCCTGTTGAACATCTTGTGCGTAGTCTTGGTTGCCATGTGGGCCTATACTTTCTTTGCTTAACTTCGGAGGCCGTCTGAAAACTTTTCAGACGGCCTTTCATGAAACCGCACACAAAAAAGCGTTTGAACCCATGAAGTTCAAACGCTTTTTTATGGCTACATTTTATTTCTTACGGTTGCGCTTACCGGCAGAGCTGCTTCGGGCTTTACTCTTCACCGCTTTCTCGTTCCGGGCATTTTTTCCGGATTTTCCCTGTTTTCTGCTTACCGCTTTGGTTTCCGCCGACTTCGTATTGCTGCGAGATTTTTTAACTCCACCCTTTTCAGGAGATACCGTCGCCGAAATGTCTTTTTTCTTTTTACCTCTTTTGGCAGGCACTTCCCCGCCGCTGATCAGATTCAAATCAATCCTGCTGGTATCCAAGTCGGCACGCGCCACTTTTACCGTTACGCGGTCGCCCATATTAAAGCGAATACCGCTGCGCTCGCCCTGCATTGCCATGAGTTCGGGTCGGTAGTTGAAATAATCTTCGCCCAAATCACTGATGTGAATCATGCCTTCGATGTGGATATCATCAAGCGTTACAAAGATACCGAAGTTGGCCATACCAGAGATACGCCCACTGAAAACTTCGCCGATTTTATCGCGCATATAATAAGTTTTCAGCCAATTTTCCACATCACGGCTGGCATCATCGGCGCGGCGTTCGCAAAACGAAGTATGCACGCCCAAAGCCTGCCATGATTTGGGTGTATATTTTTCACCTTTTAAGACGGCCTTAATCGCACGGTGGACGGTCAAATCCGGATAACGGCGGATGGGCGATGTAAAATGGGCATAGGCATCATAAGCCAATCCGAAATGGCCTTCGTTATTCGGCTCATAAACCGCCTGCTGCATCGAACGCAACATCATCACCTGCAAAAGCTCGGCATCGGGGCGTTGACTGAACTGCTCCGCCAGTAGCGCATAATCCTTAGGTGCAGGCTGATCGCCTCCTCCCAAATGTAAACCAAGCAAACCGAGCTGCTCGCGTAAAGCAGCCAACTTTTCGATGGTCGGGCCCAAATGATTACGGAACAATGCCTTATGCTTATGCTTCAATAAAAACTCCGCCGCACACACATTTGCTGCGAGCATACACTCCTCAATCAGCTTATGCGCATCGTTACGCACCACCGGCACAATCCGCTCAATTTTACCGTTATCATCAAAAATCATCTGCGTTTCAGTGCTTTCAAACTCGACCGCACCGCGCTGGTTACGTTTGGCATGCAGAATTTTAAACAGTTTATATAAAGTATCGATTTGTTGTTTGTGCGGGTAATCGCCGCCTCTTTCTATCCAATCCCATACTTGAGTGTAAGTCAAACGCGCTTGCGAACGCATTACCGCAGGATAAAACTTATATTCTTTGATATTTCCCGCATAAGTAATTACCATATCGCACACCATACACAAGCGTTCGACATCGGGGTTCAACGAACAAATACCGTTAGACAAATTTTCGGGAAGCATCGGAATGACGCGGCGCGGAAAATAAACACTGGTTGCACGCTCTTCAGCATCAACATCAATCGGATCATCCAGACGAACATAATGGCTAACATCGGCAATCGCCACTACCAAACGGTAATTGCGGCCGATTTTTTCCGCATAAACCGCATCATCGAAATCGCGTGCCGTTTCCCCGTCTATGGTTACCAACGGCAACTCTCGCAAATCCACCCGCCCTTCCAAATCACGCTCTTGTACATGATCCGGAATTTTCCGGGCGGCTTTTTGGCATGCTTCGCTAAATTCATGCGGCAAATGATGTTTGCGTACGGCAATTTCAATTTCCATGCCGCTGTCGGCATAGTTACCCAACACTTCGATCAATTTAGCCACTGCAGGACGGTGCCCGTCGGGATAACTTTCAATTTCCGCCACCACAACCTGCCCTTGTTCGGGCTGAAATGCCGTTAAACTGTCGGGCTCAAGCACAATACTTTGAATCAGCCGCTGGTCTTCAGGCTCCAAAATCGCAATACCGCGCTCCACATAAAACCGCCCTACCACCTCTTTCTGCGCCCGCTCGACAATATCCAAAACCTGACCTTCACGCCGCCCCCGCCGATCCATACCCGCAGGGCGCACTGTAACAATATCCCCATGCATCAAACCGCGCATTTGGCGTTCATAAAGCACAAAATCACCGTTACCGGTCGGAATTAAAGGTACTGCAAAACCGAAACCGTCTTTATGCGCTTCAACCCGGCATTTCACCAAGGCCAATTTATCTGCAGCACATACTGCACCACGGCGGTTAATCAATACTTGGCCGTCGCGCGCCATTGCTTTAATACGCCGTTCAAAAAACTCGTATTCTTTATCGGTAATCGATAATTTTTGTGCCAATGAGAAAATTTTGAGCGGCACACCTTCCCGCTCCAATAATTCGGTAATCCACTCCCTGCTTGGCAAAGGATTTTCATAACGCTGCCGTTCTCTGCTCAAAAAAGGGTCTTTCTCACGTAAACTGAATGATTTAAAATTTTTCTTCATACTGATGATTGACAATCTTTCATTTAAATATATAATGCATTTTTTCTTTGTGAAACGACACTTTATCGCAAAGTAAATATTAAAGCAAAGCCCAGGTGGCGGAATTGGTAGACGCGCCAGCTTCAGGTGCTGGTATCTTCACGGGTGTGGAAGTTCGAGTCTTCTCCTGGGCACCAATATTTCTTAACTTTGCTTTAAAAAATACAATTTTTGTTTAATTGCCCAGGTGGCGGAATTGGTAGACGCGCCAGCTTCAGGTGCTGGTATCCTCACGGGTGTGGAAGTTCGAGTCTTCTCCTGGGCACCAAATAGAATATTCCGGCTTACCCTACCGGATTTTTGTTTTTTTAATGTATAAAAAATAATAGCTAAAATACAGAAAATTATTTCAGACGGCCTCTTGAACCGTTTGTTGCTGCAAGGTAAAAAACACCGTATAATTAAACAATTCTACTCCTATTCGATTTAGAGAGGTGGATGAGTGGTTTAAGTCGCACGCCTGGAAAGCGTGTATACGTGAATAGCGTATCGAGGGTTCGAATCCCTTCCTCTCTGCCAAATTTTAAAAGCCCTTTGTTTTACAAAGGGTTTTTATTTTATCAACATAAACCGGCAATATCTTAATCATTTCAAAAAAGATGACAGTATCCACCTCGCACGGTAACATGATAATCCCGTTCGATTCATTATCTTCTTCATTATGACCACCATAGCTTCCAATGTGCTCGCTTCTGTCGATTTAGGTTCCAACAGCTTTCGGCTGCAAATTTGTGAAAACCATAACGGTCAATTAAAAGTTATTGACTCTTTTAAACAAATGGTACGCTTTGCCGCTGGCTTAGACAATCAGAAACACCTCAGCAAAGAGTCTCAGGAACGCGCACTGGAATGTTTGGCCAAATTCGGCGAACGGTTAAAAGGATTCAACCCCGAACAAGTTAGGGTTGTGGCCACCAACACTTTCCGCGTGGCAAAAAATATCGGCGAATTTATTCCTAAAGCCGAAGCCGCTTTAGGCTTCCCCATCGAAATCATTGCGGGGCGTGAAGAAGCACGCTTGATTTACACCGGGGTGGTTCATACATTGCCTCCTAACGGCGACAAAATGCTGGTTATCGACATCGGCGGCGGTTCGACCGAATTTGTTATCGGTTCAGACTTGCAACCCACATTAACCGAAAGCCTGCCTTTGGGATGCGTAACTTACAGCATACGTTTTTTCCAAAACAAAATCGGCCAAAAAGATTTTCAGGCGGCAATTACTGCAGCCCGCAACGAAATACAGCGTATCAGCAAACTGATGAAACGAAACGGTTGGGATTTTGCCGTTGGAACATCCGGTTCTGCCAAATCCATCCGTGATGTGATTGCCGCAGAAAACCCGCAGGAAGCCGATATTACCCATGCAGGCATGAAAAAAATAGCTAATAAAATCATTAGTGCCGGCAGCACCAGAAAAGCCAAACTCGAAGGTTTGAAACCCGACCGTGTGGAAGTATTTGCAGGCGGGCTGGCCGTCATGATGGCGGCGTTTGAAGAGTTGGAAATTCAAAAAATGATGGTAACCGACGCAGCACTGCGCGATGGTGTGTTTTACGACTTCATCGGCCGCCAGCTTAATGAAGACATGCGTGACCAAACCACGGCGGAATTCCAGCTTCGCTATCATGTCAGCCGCAATCAGGCTAAGCGTATATCAGAAACCGCACAAAAATTCATGGAAAGCCTTTGCCTCGCCCACAACACTCCCGTACAAGAATTGGCTTACTGGCAGCAATACATCAACTGGGCAGGGCTGCTACACGAAATCGGCATTAATATCTCCCACACCGGCTACCATAAACATTCCGCCTATATTCTCGAAAATGCCGATATGCCCGGCTTTTCCCGTAAAGAACAAAATATTCTTTCTTTATTGGTATTCGGTCATCGTGGCGATTTACGCAAAATGATCGATTTGGTCGGTAACAACCGTATGATGTGGTTTGCCATTCTCTCACTTCGTCTTGCCGCCTTATTCTGCCGCTCCCGCTTACCACTGGAATTACCACAATTTACCCAATTGCGCTCCGCCGACAGCGGCAAAGCTTTTACCTTACGCATCGATCAAAACTGGCTCGACGAACACCCTTTGATTGATGGTGCGCTAGAATATGAAAGCGAACAATGGCAAAAAATCAATATGCCGTTTAATGTACAACCCCAGTAAAGAGCTGAACGAGCAGTTGAGAGAGTGCCAACGTTACTTACACACCTTTCGTTTTTTGTACAAACATCCTGTACAAAATATTTTTGCGAGTCCCGAGAATGTTTAAGAAATACAGTGAAGCAGGATGATTCTTAATACTTTTCCCAAACGAAATCCTTTAACCGAAAAAATGTAAACAACTTGGACCCTTTCAGGAATTAAACCAATAAAAACAAAGAAGCCTGTTTAGTTTCATTAAAATTCTACTGGTTTGAAGATAATAAAATTCCTTTATTCCACTTTCGATAAATCATATTACTTCTGTGAAGGAAAGCTGAAAAATGACCAAACAAATCGCCATTCTTCCCGGCGACGGCATCGGCCCAGAAATTATCGCCCAAGCCGTGCGCGTGTTAGACAAATTGATTTCAGACGGCCTCGATGTCGAATACCGATACGCACCTTTGGGCGGTGCAGGCTACGACGAGTACGGCCATCCTTACCCCGAATTCACGCAAAAGCTCTGCCGTGAAGCCGATGCCGTATTGCTCGGCGCAGTCGGCGGCCCGCAATACGACAATCTCGACCGCCCGCTGCGCCCCGAACGCGGCTTGTTGGCCATCCGCAAAGATTTAAACCTGTTTGCCAATCTGCGCCCCGCCATTCTGTATAAAGAGTTAGCCAATGCTTCCACGCTCAAACCTGAAGTAGTTGCAGGCTTGGATATTCTGATTGTACGCGAACTGACCGGCGATATTTATTTCGGCGAACCGCGCGGTATCCGCACACTGGAAAACGGCGAGCGCGAAGGCTTCAACACCATGAAATACAGCGAAAGCGAAATCCTTCGCATCGCCAAAGTGTCGTTTGAAGCCGCACAAAAACGCAATAAAAAGCTGTGTTCGGTTGATAAAGCCAACGTGCTGGAAACCACCGAGCTATGGAAAGAAATCTTTACCGAAACCGCAAAAGATTACCCCGACGTGGCGCTTTCGCATATGTATGTCGACAACGCCGCCATGCAGCTTGTGCGCGCGCCGAAACAGTTTGACGTCATCGCTACCGGCAATATTTTCGGCGACATTTTGAGCGATCAGGCTTCAATGCTAACCGGCTCTATCGGTATGCTGCCATCTGCATCTTTGAACGAAACCGGCAAAGGTTTGTACGAACCTTCGCACGGCTCCGCACCCGATATCGCAGGCCAAAACAAGGCCAATCCGCTTGCTACGATTTTATCGCTGGCTATGCTGGTGCGTTATAGCCTGAATGACGAAACGGGTGCCAAACGCATTGAGAATGCTGTGCAAAAAGTGCTGGAACAAGGTTTCCGTACAGGTGATATTTTTGAAGAAGGCTGCAAGCTCGTTTCCTGCTCCGAAATGGGCGATGCTGTTTTGGCTGCTCTATAACCATCGAGATACAACAAAAAGGCCGTCTGAAAACATTTTCAGACGGCCTTTCAAACTTTTAAACTGTTTATGCCAAACCTTTGGCTTTCAACACTTCCAGCATGGTGCTGCCCAATTCGGCAGGGCTGCGGGTGTAAGCCATACCGGCTTTTTCAAAGGCACGGAATTTCTCCTCGGCAGTACCTTTACCGCCGGAAATAATCGCACCGGCATGGCCCATGCGTTTGCCTTTAGGCGCGGTTACACCGGCGATGTAGCCGACAACCGGTTTGCTTACGTTGCTTTGGATATATTCGGCAGCTTCTTCCTCAGCCGTACCGCCGATTTCGCCGATCATAATGATGGCATCGGTGTCCGGATCGTCTTGGAACAGTTTCAAAGCATCGATTTGGTTCATACCCGGAATCGGGTCGCCGCCGATACCGATACAGGTAGACTGACCCAAGCCCAGTTTGGTGGTTTGTGCCACGGCTTCGTAAGTCAGCGTGCCGGAACGGGAAATAATACCGATGCGGCCGGGTTGATGGATATGGCCGGGCATAATGCCGATTTTGCATTCGCCGGGAGTAATCACGCCGGGGCAATTCGGGCCGACCAAACGAGTGCCGTTACCGTTGGTTTCCAGATAACGTTTGGCTTTCAGCATGTCCAGCGTCGGCACACCTTCGGTAATCACAACCACCAAGCCTACACCAGAATCAACGGCTTCAACAATGGAATCCAACACGAAAGGCGCGGGAACGTAAATCACTGAAGCATCCGCACCGGTTTCTTTCACTGCTTCTTTCATGGTGTTGAAAACAGGCAAATTCAAATGGGTTTGGCCGCCTTTGCCCGGGGTAACACCGCCCACCACTTTAGTGCCGTAAGCAATCGCTTGCTCCGAATGGAAAGTACCGTTTTTGCCGGTAAAACCCTGTACCAATACTTTGGTGTTTTTATTAATCAATACGCTCATTGTGTTCTCCTTAGGCTTTTACGGCTGCAACGATTTTTTCGGCTGCGTCATTCAAGCCGTCGGCAGAAGTCAGTTTCAGGCCTGATTCGTTCAGAATTTTGGCACCCAGTTCGGCGTTGTTGCCTTCCAAACGAACCACCACGGGAACAGTTACGTTCACTTCTTTTACGGCGGCTACAATCGCTTCCGCAATCATGTCGCAGCGCACGATGCCGCCAAAGATGTTGATTAGCACACCTTGCACCGATTTGTCTTCCAAAATCAGTTTGAAGGCTTCTACTACGCGCTCTTTGGTCGCGCCGCCACCTACGTCGAGGAAGTTCGCCGGTTGGCCGCCTTTCAATTTGATGATGTCCATAGTGGCCATCGCCAAACCTGCTCCGTTCACCATACAGCCGATGTTGCCTTCCAAGGCCACATAGTTCAGGTCGAATTCGGAGGCTTTCAATTCACGTTCGTTTTCTTGCGATTTGTCGCGCAGGGTGGCGATTTTGGGCAAACGGTACAGCGCGTTGCTGTCGATACCGATTTTGCCGTCCACGCAGGCCAAATCGCCGTTTTCGCGCACCGCCAGCGGGTTTACTTCAAACAAGGCGAAATCGTTTTCGATAAAGGCTTTGTAGGCACCGGTCATCAATTTGACGAACTCGTTGATTTGCTTATCTTTCAAGCCTAATTGGAACGCTACTTCGCGCGCTTGGCACGGTTGCAGGCCAACCAGCGGATCAACGGTTACTTTGAAGATTTTTTCAGGCGTTTCTTCGGCTACTTTTTCGATTTCCACGCCGCCTTCGGTCGAAGCCATGAAAGTTACGCGGCGGGTGGAACGGTCGACCACTGCGCCCAGATACAGCTCGGTTTGGACGGGATACATGTCTTCGCAAACCAAAACGCTGTTAACAGGCTGGCCGTCGGCATCGGTTTGATAAGTAACGAGATTGGTACCAATCAGGCTCTCAGCTACTTCTTTTGCTTCTTCGCGGCTTTTAACCACTTTGACACCGCCCGCTTTTCCGCGGCCGCCGGCATGAACTTGGGCTTTGACTACGGCAAACTTGCCGCCCAATTTGTCGTAAGCCGCTGCTGCTTCTTCGCCGCTGGCTGCCAAAATACCGCCTTGCACTGGCAAACCGTAGCTTGCAAGCAGTTCTTTTGCCTGATACTCATGTAAGTTCATGAAATCGTCCTCTATAATTGTTGATGACAGGTGCTTCTCCACAAAAGCGAAACGCCATAATCCGATTGTTTGGTTAAACGGAAGCAGTATAGTTTAAATTACCGCGTCTTGCATCATTTGCACGCCGCCAGACAACCGTTTTTATACTTTAACCTTAATCAAATCAAAGGCTATCGCAGATGTTAACGGAAAAGCTGACGCTATTGAATATGAGGCCGTCTGAAAGCAATAATAATGCGGAGTTATTTTCAAACCGGCATTGTTCTAGCAACAAATGCTTTCAGACGGCCTTTTATGAATTACAGCAGACTACATCCATTGCCCGCCGGCCTCACCCTTCATCTTACTGAAAGCCGTGAAAACCGAACCTATGCCGAGCGGCGGATTTCAGCCTGCATTAAACCGCCTGCCCGAATATTGCATGCAAGAGGCCGTCTGAAAACTTTTCAGACGGCCTCCAAACAAACATCATCATTTCGCAGTAAAAGGCAACCATTGCTTCCCCAATACATACATCACTGCGCCACCTATTCCGAGCAACGCAAATAGAAGCCCTTTCTTACGGGCATTGGGACACAACCAATATACGGCCAAACTGAAACTGAAAAATAAAGCCGCCACCACCCACACCAATTGTTTGTCTTTGTAACGGTTTAGCGTATAACTTTCAGTCATCATCACGTACATCTGCCACAACCCTGCCATGCACATGCTGATAATGCCCGCAGGCAGAAAAATAATACCGAGCAGTTCTTGATTCATGATGAAAGGCCGTCTGAAAATAAACTTGAATTATAACGGAACAAACAAGAAACCGTTACAGCGCCATGCATGTAACGGTTTCCTATTTGATAATTAAGACAAACCTATCAAATATCTATTCGAACGCGACCGTCCATTTTAGGTCGGTAGCGGTCAGGAGAGTTGTATCTCACGGCAGCGGTAATGAAATGCCCGAAAGGCAGCAGCGGCAGCATCAAACTTTGGAATGCGTGATAAATGTCCGGTTTGCCCGCCCAAATACCGTCGGCAGGACGGTTTTCGGCATCAAGTTGATGATGCCACTTACCGCCGTCCTCAATCAAAAATCCTGCCGCATAAGCCATAAATTCTTCATACCAATAAGAAAACTCATTACCCAGCTCTGCCGCGATATAGTTGGCTACTCTGGTTGATTTCTGCGGCAATGCATTTGAAGCTGCCTCCACGCCGTTTAACGCCACGCTCGCACCAATGGCTTCGCACAATACCCAATGCATACGGTCGTGCACAATCGGCTTGCCTTTGAAATCCGTGGTGTACACAAAACCGTCCGCACCGTCGCAACACCAGTTGTTCAAGGCTTGGCGGAATAAATTGTGGGCGATATCGACAAAATTTTCCCGAACGCGGATGCCGTATTTTTGATTCATAACCGACGCATTACACGCCAACCGCGCCCATTCGAAAGCATGGCCGACGGTGACACCATAGGGGCGGAACTGGTGTGCTTTGTCGTTTTCGTTGTAATTCCAAAGCACCTGCCAATTTTCATCGAAATGTTCGGGAATACGGTAATCGTTCTGTTTGGCCAAACCGAATGTGAAACCGATAATCGAGTTGGCACGCCGCAACCAGTTCAGCGTCTGTTCGTCGGCTGAAGAAAGATTCTGCATCAGTTGGGCATCAAACGTGGCAAGGCAGGCTTCCACCATATGCATATTGGCGTTGATGCCGCGATAAGGCTCGCTTTCTGAAAAATCGCGTGAAAAAGATTCACGCATTTTGCCGGTTTCCTCATCCCAAAAATATTCGTCGATAACCTTGCTGATCTTGTCAAACAATTCATCGGCTCTCTTGATATATGCCAACACCCCGCTCGATGCGGCCAACAATACAAACGCATGGGCATAAGCAGTTTTTCGTGTACCGGATTCCGTGGGTACGGCTTTACCGTCGATATCGGGCTGATGCTCGATGGCTTCAAAAAAACCACCGTGTATAGGATCTTCAAAATATTCGAGCAATGCACAAATACCGTGTTCGGCAAGTTCGCGACAACCTTCCACCCCCATCAACGCACCAATGCTGTAAATATGCGTCATACGGCAATTGATCCATGCTTGAACAGGTTGGTCGTAATCGACTTCGCCGTTTTTATCGAGATAGCCGAAACCTAAAGACACTTTAGATTTACGGGCAAAATCAAGCAAAGCAATGCTTTGCTCAAACAACCAGCGTCTGTGCTGTAAATTTTGTAACGCGTTTATCATAAGACACTCCTATCGGCAGATTAATCATAAATATTGTTTTACAAAAATCTATCTAATGGCTTAACTGCTTCTGCATGAGACACATACCTTCACCCGATACTGCTCTGAGGTATATTTTTTTGTTATATATTATTATTCCCGCAATTTAATCTGTCTTTCAGGCCATCTGAAAAACACATCGGCTATGCATTTCGACGTATTGTCCACTCAGCCTTGAAAAAGTAATTTGAGGAATATCAAAATAAAGCCGCCCTACTTGCAACGAGGCGGCTCGATTTGATTTTATTGGGATTTTCAGACACCTCCCATTAACCGTGCAATGCCCGCTTGTCGACGGCCAACGCCGCTTCATGCAACACTTCCGATAAAGTCGGATGTGCATGAACGATGCGGGCAATATCTTCGCTGCTGGCACTAAATTCCATACTCATCACGCCCTCGGCAACTAATTCGGAAACCATCGGGCCGATCATATGCACACCCAACACGCGGTCAGTTTTGGCACAAGCCAATACTTTTACCGTACCTTTGGCCTTGCCCAAACCCAACGCACGGCCGTTTGCGCCGAACCCCGAAGTGCCTTTTTTATATTCTATACCTTCGGCTTTCAGCTGCTCTTCGGTTTTACCTACCCATGCGATTTCAGGGTCGGTATAAATCACAAACGGAATAGTGTTGAAATCCAAATGCGGTTTTTGACCTGCAATACGCTCGGCAACAGCCACTCCTTCGTCGCTGGCTTTATGTGCCAACATCGGGCCGCGCACCACATCACCAATCGCCCAAACATTAGGCAGATTGGTGTGGCATTCAGCGTCCACTTTGATGAAGCCGCGCTCGTCTTTTTCCAAACCTACCGCTTCGGCATTCAATCCTTCGGTATTGGGAATACGGCCGATGGAAACAATCAGTTTGTCAAAGGTTTCTTCTTTGGCCTGACCATCTACCTCATAAGAAACCGTTACGCCTTTTTTGCTATTTTTAATCTCATTCAGTTTCACGCCCAACTCAATTACCAAACCTTGCTCTTTAGTAAATACTTTAAAGGCTTCTTTAGCAATTTGCTGGTCGGCAGCAGCCAAGAAAGTAGGTAGAGCTTCAAGAATGATAACTTCCGAACCCACACGTTTCCATACGGAACCCATTTCCAAACCGATTACACCGGAACCGATAACGCCCAGCTTTTTCGGCACTTTGGTCAAATTCAATGCCCCTTCGTTATCCAACACATTGACATTGTCAATTTCAATTAAAGGTAACGGGCGTGGTACGGAACCGGTGGCAATAATCACATGTTTGGCTTCAATAATCGTTTTTTTGCCTTTGTCGTCCACTTCTACCTGCCACAAATCACCGTTACGACCTTTCAACGATCCTTTACCGAACAGGCTTTCCACTTTGTTTTTTTGGAAAAGAAACTTAATACCACCGGTAAGTTTGGTAACAATTGCATCTTTACGTTCAATCATTTTGGCAGCATCGAATTTCACACTGCCTACCGTAATGCCGTGCTCGGCAAAATCATGCTTAGCTGCATGGAAATGTTCGGACGACTGCAACAAGGCTTTAGACGGAATACAGCCCACATTTAAACAAGTACCGCCCAATGCCTGCGCGTCGCCTGCCTTATTAACCCCTGCATCAATGCAAGCCGTCTTAAAACCGAGTTGTGCGGCACGAATGGCGGCAATATAACCGCCCGGGCCGGCACCGATAACCACTACATCAAATTGTGACATCTCAAAATCCTTTGCTGTTGCCTGCAAAGCGGCAGGCATCAAAATAAAAAGCCGTTTACAGCATCAACGGCACTTATACGGCGGATATTCTTTTACCATTTGTTTGGTCGCTTTATTGTGCACACGGATGATTGCTTTCGGGTGTACTTTACATAAAGTATCCCGTGCAAACGGAACACCTGCTCTATTGCTGCCCATTTCAACCCGTTTGCTTAACAAGCGGCCATGACTATCATAAGCAGACACCAGATATTCCTCTTCCGGAGTACTTGCACAAGCCCCTAATAATAAAGTAAAAAGTAAAACAGTATATTTCATATTCTTCTATATTTTCTTTTCAGACGGCCTGAAAACACCCTCAGGCCGTCTGAAAGCCAAGTTATCGTTTTTTAGAGATCCAACAACAAACGTGCCGGATCTTCTAACAAGTCTTTAATAGTTACCAAAGTAAGCACTGCTTCGCGGCCGTCGATGATACGGTGGTCGTAAGACAGTGCCAGATACATCATCGGGCGCACCACTATTTGACCGTTTTCCACAACTGCACGTTCTTTGGTAGCGTGCATACCCAAAATAGCTGATTGTGGGGGGTTGATAATCGGTGTAGACATCATCGAACCGAAAGTACCGCCGTTGGTAATGCTGAAAGTACCGCCGGTTAAATCTTCCAAAGCGATTTTGCCGTCTTTGGCTTTTACGGCGTAATCCACAATGGCTTTTTCAATATCGGCAATGCTCATTTGATCGGCATCACGCAAAATCGGCACAACCAAACCGCGCGGGCTGCCGATGGCAATACCGATATCGAAGTAACCGTGGTAAACGATATCGTTGCCGTCAACAGAGGCATTCACAACCGGGAATTTTTTCAGTGCTGCTACAGCAGCTTTAACAAAGAACGACATAAAGCCCAGCTTCACGCCGTGCTCTTTTTCGAATTTTTCTTTGTATTTGGCGCGTAAATCCATTACCGGCTTCATGTTGACTTCGTTAAACGTAGTCAGAATGGCATTTTCTTGTTGAGAGGCCAATAAACGCTCGGCAACACGGGCACGTAAGCGGCTCATCGGCACACGTTGCTCAGGACGCACACCGGCAGGAACGGGAGCGGCAGGTGCGCCCGCTTTGGGTGCTGCAGAAGCATTTTGAACGTCTTCTTTCAATACTCGGCCGTCACGACCGGAACCTTGCACGGAAGCAATATCGACACCTTTCTCCGCGGCGAGTTTGGCAGCGGCAGGCATAGCCACACCGGCTTGGGCCTTGGATGCCGCAGGAGCGGCGGCGGGAGCTTCGGCAGGTTTGGTTTCTGCGGCAGGCGCAGAAGCTTCTGCTTTGGCTTCGGTGTCGATCTTGGCCAACAGCTGTTCCGCCACTACGGTTTCACCGTCTTGTGCAACGATTTCAACCAACACACCCGCTTGCGGCGAGGGAACTTCCAAAACCACTTTATCGGTTTCCACATCAATCAGAATCTCGTCGCGCTCTACAAAGTCGCCCACTTTTTTGTGCCAAGTCATCAAAGTGCCTTCAGACACGCTTTCCGACAATACAGGTACTTTTACTTCAACAATCATTTTTTTCTCCGGTAGTATGCGGTCGTCTTAAAAAATTCCTCAGACGGCTACATTGATGGTTCAGTTCAAATTTATAGCATCGTCAACCAACTGTTTGAGTTGGGCAACGTGTTTGCTCATATAGCCGACAGCAGGAGAAGCACTTGCCGGACGGCCTGCATAAGTCAGTTTTTGCGAGTCATTCAAAACACGCTCGATACGGTGGCGGATTTGATAAAACGCTCCCTGGTTACGCGGCTCTTCCTGTGCCCACATCACTTCTTTTACCTGCGGATATTTATCCAACTCGACTTTTATTTCTTCGTATGGGAAAGGATACAACTGTTCCAGACGAATGATAGCGATATCATCGGTCAAATTACGCTCCGTCCGTGCCGCCGCCAAATCGTAATAAACCTGACCGGCACATAAAATTACCCGTTTCACTTTGCTGTTATCACGTTTTTCCACATCGCCGATAACTGGGCGGAACGCAGAGCCTTCGGTAAAGTTTTCCAACGGACTCATCGAATCTTTAAAGCGCAACAAACGTTTCGACATGAAGATAACCAACGGTTTGCGGTATGAACGCAGTGCTTGGCGGCGCAAGATATGGAACATCTGAGATGCTTCGGACGGCATAATAATCTGCATGTTTTCTTCTGAACACAGCTGCAACCAACGTTCCAAACGTGCGGAAGAATGTTCCGGACCTTGGCCGTCATAACCGTGCGGCAGAATCGTCGTTAAGCCGCACAAACGACCCCACTTGGTTTCGCCTGAAGAAATGAATTGGTCGATAACCACTTGCGCACCGTTGGCGAAGTCACCAAACTGCGCTTCCCAAATGGTTAATTTATCGGGAGCCGAACAAGCAAAACCATATTCGTAAGCCATGACTGCTTCTTCATTCAAAATAGAGTCGATAACCATAAAATCGGCTTGCCCATCTGCCATATGGCGGAGCGGAACATAAGCACCGTCATCGCTTTTTTCACGATTTTGATCATGCAGCACGGCATGGCGGTGGGAGAAAGTACCTCGTCCGGAATCTTCGCCGGAAATCCGCACACCGGTGCCATTGGTTACCAAACTGGCATACGCAATCGTTTCTGCCATACCCCAATCTATCGGCTGCTTGCCCGCAGCCATACCCTTGCGTGCTTCAAGCACACGCTTGGCCGTATTGTGCAAAGTAAAATTTTCAGGCACTTCGGTAAATTTATCAGCCAAACGTTTGATATCGGCGGCAGGCAGGCCGCTTTCCACTTTTTCACGCCAATCTTGACCTTGGTATCTAGACCAATCCACACGATGCTTGCTTTCATAGTCGGTCAAGCGGGTTTGCTCAACATGCTCGCCTTTATCCAAAGCGGAACGGTAAGCTTGAATATAGCCTTCTGCCTCTTCGGCTTTAATAACACCTTCCGTAATCAATTTATCAGCATATAAAGCCCGTGTGCCCGGATGTTGCGACACTTTTTTATACATCATCGGTTGTGTCAATGTAGGATCGTCCCCTTCATTGTGACCAAGCTTACGGTAACACACCAAATCAATCACAACATCTTTGTGGAATTTCTTACGGTAATCCAAAGCGGCCTGCACAACAAAGCATACTGCTTCCGGGTCATCTCCATTAACATGGAACACCGGTGCCTCAACCATTTTGGCAATATCCGTACAGTAAACTGTTGAGCGCACATCTCGGGTATCGGATGTGGTGAAGCCGATTTGGTTATTAATCACCAAATGAATCGTACCGCCGGTTGTATAACCGCGGGTTTTCGATAAATTAAACGTTGCTTGGTTTACGCCCAAGCCAATAAATGCAGAGTCCCCGTGAATCAACACAGGCAATACCTGCCCTTGGCCGTTCTCTCCGCGACGGCGCTGTTTGGCTCGAGTCGAACCTTGCACTACCGGATTAACAATCTCAAGGTGAGACGGGTTAAATGCCAAAGTAACGTGCACTGCGCCGTGAGGCGTGGCAATATCCGAGTTAAAACCCATATGGTATTTCACATCGCCGCTGGGCAGTGTCGCCGCAGCACGACCTTCAAATTCGGCAAACAGATCGCTGGGGTTTTTTCCTAAAGTGTTAACCAACACATTCAGACGGCCTCGATGCGCCATACCGATAATCACTTCTTCCACGCCGTCTTTTGCCACATTCTGAACCAAATAATTCAAACCCGCGATGGCACTTTCACCCCCTTCGACAGAAAAGCGTTTTTGGCCCACATATTTGGTATGCAAATAGCGCTCCATTGTTTCTGCCGCAGTAATTTGTTTCAAAATATAACGCTTCTGTTCAGCATTAAATTTAGGGGTGGACAAACTGCTTTCAAAATAATTTCTAATCCAACGACGCTCATCGGTATTGGCGATATACATATATTCGATGCCGATATGTCCGCAATAAGTTTGCTTCAGGTTGCTGACAATATCCGACAAGGTCATTTTGTCCCGACCGGAAAAATCTCCCTCTCCCACACTAAACTGAACGGCCATATCGGCATCACTTAAGCCGTGAAATTTAGGATCTAAAGCTTCTATATTACGAGAAGGCATACGTTCGAGCGGATCAAGCCGGGCAGCACCTACTCCTTGAATCCGGTAAGCAGACATCAAACGCAGCACGCCTACTTGCTTTTTCATCAAAGTTTCATCCAGCCCTCCCGAAATAGCAGCCGTGGCTTTATTTTTGGCAAGATTAGCAAAAGACTCCTGAATCGGGCGATGCGCCACATCTCTTTCTACCGCACCGGGTTGTGCTGCCAGATCACTAAAATAATGCCTCCAATTATCGTCTACTAATTGGGGATCATTAAGAAAGTTTTCGTATAATTCTTCGATATAAGGTGCGTTGGAACCAAATAAATAAGAGAAATTTAGTTTATCGTCCATCATGGCTTCTGCCTTTGCCTTTGGTTTGTAGAAAATTTAAAAGAGTAGAACTTATTTATCTTCAAAACGCAGCCTGTGTCGCTTGAAAATATACTCATTCTACCCTCTGAAAATTAAGTTTGCTAATATTTTCCGCTTTGATTTTAAAGTAATTAAACTACACAATAATCATATCTGTTTTAAATGAATCCTACTTGCTTCAAATGCCGTCTGAAACAAGTAGGACATTAAAACAATCAATCAGTTAACGCTTCTCAACCGGTACAAAATCGCGTCGCGGCGAGCCGGTATAAAGCTGGCGCGGACGACCGATTTTCTGATTGGGATCGCTAATCATTTCATGCCAATGCGAAATCCAACCTACTGTACGCGCCAAAGCGAAGATAACGGTAAACATTGAAACCGGAATACCCAATGCAGACAATACAATGCCTGAATAGAAATCCACATTAGGATACAACTTGCGCTCGACAAAATAAGGATCATTGAGCGCGATTTTCTCCAATTCCATCGCCAACTTGAATTGCGGGTCATCTTGCAAGCCCAATTCATTCAATACTTCATAACAGGTTTCACGCATGATACTGGCGCGGGGGTCCATATTACGGTAAACACGGTGCCCGAAACCCATCAGGCGATATTTACGCTCTTTCACACCTTCCATAAAGGCTGCTACATTAGATACATCGCCGATTTCATCCAACATTTTCAATACGGCTTCGTTGGCACCGCCATGAGCCGGCCCCCACAAGCTGGCAATACCGGCAGCAATACATGCAAACGGATTGGCACCGGAAGAGCCTGCCAAACGCACGGTAGAAGTGGATGCATTTTGCTCGTGGTCTGCATGCAGAATGAAAATACGATCCAGCGCACGCACCAATACCGGATTAGGTTCGTAATCTTCACAAGGAGTAGCAAACATCATATGCATAAAATTTGCCGTATACGAAAGATTATTTTTCGGGTAGTTAAACGGCAAACCATTTGAATAACGGTAGCACATTGCAGCAATCGTGGGGATTTTGGAAATCAAACGGTAAATCGCTACTTTGCGATGATCCGGATCGGCAATATCCAAACTGTCTTGATAGAAAGCGGACAAAGCACCTACCACACCCACCATCATGGCCATCGGGTGGGCATCACGGCGGAAACCGCGGAAAAACCAAGTCAGTTGTTCATGAACCATCGTATGGTGCATCACGGTATCAACGAATTTGTTTTTCTGTTCGGCAGTAGGTAATTCGCCATAAATCAACAAATAGCATACTTCCAAATAATCACTGCTTTCGGCCAATTGTTCAATGGGATAGCCGCGATAATAAAGCTGGCCTTTATCACCATCAATGAATGTAATTTTTGATTCGCAGCTCGCAGTTGAAACAAAACCCGGATCAAAAGTAAACATGCCAGAACCTTTGGTAAAGGTACGGATATCGACTACATCGTTACCCAAAGTACCCTTCAAAACAGGCAGTTCCAAGGTGTCCTTACCTTCGATTGCTACTTTAATTGATTGAGACATCTCTTTAGCTCCTTTATTCTTCTATGCAAGGTGATGAAATGTGCAAGCAGTCTTATTAACACTGCCTGATTTTATCCAGCAATGATTTAAATTGCGGATTGTCTGTTTTTTCTTTTTCGTTTACCAACGCCAAAAATTCAGGATCGGGTAAATCCAAAAGCGCTACAAACACTGACAATTCTTCATCATTGAGGTTCTGGAATTCTTTTTCCATAAACCGCCCGAGCACGATATCAAGCTCAAGCAAACCTCTGCGGGTTAAGAAGCGGATTCTCCGCTTCGCGGTTTCATCAAAAGCCACCATTTTTATTAAATAGCTCGTTTCAACATGATTTCTTTGATCTTGCCGATCGCTCGTGTCGGATTTAAATGCTTAGGACATACGTCCACGCAATTCATAATCGTATGGCAACGGAACAAACGGTAAGGGTCGTTCAAATTATCCAATCGTTCATTGGTAATGGTATCGCGGCTATCGGCAATAAAGCGGTAAGCATTCAATAATCCGGACGGACCTACAAACTTATCAGGATTCCACCAAAACGACGGACAAGCGGTAGAACAGCAAGCGCACAAAATACATTCGTACAAGCCGTCCAACTCTTTGCGTTCTTCTTGGGTTTGCAAACGCTCGCGATCAGGTGCTGGAGTGTCGTTTACCACATAAGGCTTAATAGAATGGTATTGCTTGAAGAATTGGGTCATATCGACAATTAAATCGCGAACAACAGGCAATCCCGGCAATGGGCGCAATTTAATCGGCTGTTTCAAACCGCGGATATCGGTTAAGCAAGCCAACCCGTTTTTGCCGTTGATGTTCATGCCGTCTGAACCGCAAATGCCTTCACGACAAGAACGGCGGAAAGACAGGCTATCATCCACAGCTTTTAATTTAACCAATGCATCCAATAATTTAACGTCGGTAGGTTCGATTTCCACTTCGTAATCCTGCATGTAGGGCTTTGCATCTACGTCAGGATTGTAGCGGTACACCTGAAAACGTATCTTTTCCATGTGTTGTGTTCCTTATATTTTTTAGTAAACGCGCTTGGCCGGTTCAATGTAGTCGACAGTAAGTGGTTTGGTGTGAACCGGTTTGTAAGACAAGCTGTTATCAGCAGTGTAGAAAAGCGTGTGTTTCATCCAATTTTCATCATCGCGCTCGGGGTGGTCGTCTGAAGCATGTGCCCCGCGTGATTCTTTACGCGCTTCGGCAGAAACCAGAGTCGCTTTCGCTACTTCCATTAAGTTATCCAGTTCCAAAGCCTCAATACGCGCAGTATTCCATACTTGGCTCTTATCTTTGATTTCGGTGTATTTAACACGCTCGGCAAGTTTCAATACTTTTTCCACACCTTCTTTTAAGATGGCATCGGTACGGAACACACCGGCATGCAGTTGAACCGTGCGTTGTAACTCGCGACGCAATTCATCCACATTCTCTCCACCGGTTTGGTTATTCAAACGATCCAAACGCCGTTTGGTAAGCTCGCCTGCATTACCGGGCAACTCTTTCCAGCCGTCTTGCTTGTTAATATACTCAATCATACTGTCGCCGGCAGATTTACCGAATACAACCAAGTCTAACAGGGAGTTGGTACCCAAACGATTGGCACCATGCACGGAAGCACAAGCACATTCTCCGGCTGCATATAAACCGTTCACTACGGCTTCAGGATCATCGCCTTGCGGCACAACCACTTCACCCAAATAATTGGTAGGAATACCGCCCATCATATAGTGGGTGGTCGGCACAACCGGAATCGGATCTTTAATCGGGTCGATACCGGCGAACTGGATGGAAATCTCGCGGATACCCGGCAGCTTCTCCATAATCTTTTCTGCACCGATATGGTCGATTTTCAGCAATACATGGTCTTTGTTTTTGCCGCAGCCACGGCCTTCATAAATTTCCATTGCCATTGCACGGGAAACCACATCGCGTGAAGCCAAATCTTTTACGGTAGGTGCATAACGTTCCATGAAACGTTCACCGTCACAATTCAGCAGAATACCGCCTTCACCGCGCACACCTTCTGTGATCAATACGCCGGCTCCGGCAACACCGGTCGGGTGGAATTGCCAGAATTCCATGTCTTCGAGCGGAATACCCGCACGGGCACAAATACCCAGGCCGTCGCCGGTATTCATAAAAGCATTGGTTGACGAAGCATAAATACGGCCGGCACCACCAGTCGCAAATAAGACGGCTTTTGCGTGGAAAATGTAAACATCACCGGTTTCCATTTCCATAGCGGTTACGCCGACAACATCGCCGTTTTCATTATGGATCAGATCCAAAGCAGTCCATTCCACAAAAAACTGAGTGTTGGCGCGTACATTTTGCTGATACAGCGTATGCAACATGGCATGGCCGGTACGGTCGGCCACTGCGCAAGCACGCTCAACGGCACGCTTACCGTGTTCAGCCGTATGGCCGCCAAACGGGCGCTGATAAATCTTACCGCTCTCTACGCGGTCGAAAGGCATGCCCATGTGCTCCAATTCAATTACGGCTTCGGGAGCGCGACGGCACATAAACTCGATTGCGTCTTGGTCTCCTAACCAATCCGAACCTTTTACAGTGTCATACATGTGCCAATCCCAACGGTCTTCCTGTACGTTACCCAACGAAGCGGAAATACCGCCTTGAGCAGCTACGGTGTGAGAGCGGGTAGGGAAAACTTTAGACAATACGGCTGTATTCAAACCGGACTTAGACAATTGCAGGGCAGCACGCAAACCGGCACCACCTCCGCCAACGATAACAGCATCAAAACGACGAACAGGAAAACTCATACGATACCCCAAATTACTTTAACCGAATACACTAAACAGCACACCAGCCAAACGATAGTGGCCACTTGCAAAAACAAGCGCAGTCCGAACGGCTTGATATAGTCCATCCACAAATCGCGGATACCTACCCAAGCATGCAGGAGCACGGCAATAAAAGTAACCTGGGTAAATACTTTCACCCAAATTTGGGAGAAAAATACTTGCCAAGACTCATAATTGTTGGGCAATGACAAAAGAAAGATAACAAATGCAACGGTATAAATCAGCATAATCACGGCTGTTGCTCGCTGCATCGCCCAATCACGCAAGCCGTAATGGGCACCGGCCAATTTGCGGTCTACCATAACCATGCTCCTATCGCGACAGTTAAAATCAAAGCTGCAACAAATACCAATTTCGCAGTTGTACGTGCAGTTTGCAGTTCCAAACCTTTATGTGTGTCTAAAAATAAAAAACGGATGCCGGCCAACAAATGGTGCAAATAGGCCCAAAGCAATCCGATTAAAGCAAGTTTGACAAAAGGGTTGGAAACAGCTGCACGATACGTTTCAAATGCAGCTTCACGACTTAACGTGCCACTAAGAAAGCACAGCAATAACGGCAGGCTCACAAACAAAATGACCCCGCTGATGCGGTGCAGAATGGAAACAATCCCGGGTATCGGCAACCTGATATTGGGGAGTTCAAGGAATACAGGGCGCTGTTTCGTCTGCATTTCAATATCCTCTTTCGACAGTATTTTTCTCAAATTCTCAAAACCGAGAAGTGTTTTGCCTAAACTTTATTAAAAATCAAGCTACACAAAACTACTTCAGTACATAATTTACATGGTTTGCCAAATATTGAATAGCCCCTTTAGCGGTTTTTTTAATGAAATTTAACACCAAACTTACAAATCAAGAGCCTTTCATCGGCTTCCTTGCCAGGTTATTTTCCAAAAAACAGGCGATATTCATTTTTCCAATACCTTCAAATACAGGTAAAAGAAACAGCTTTTTCCGATATAATATAGTTATATCCGATACTTACTTATTGATATGGACTTATTGCATTTGAAAAGTTTCAAGCGACTACAAAATAATATTGCCCCTATCAATAAATTTGGTATGATTACAAATGCCGTAGCATGGTTTCCCACGCTTGGTTTCTACGCGGAAGCCGGTTTTACTGCACATACAACCAAATATTTCGTACAGCATACTTATCCGTTCAATGTTTTATGAAGACTGCTCTTGCTAACTAAGGTCGTCTGAAAATATGCTTCCCAACAGAACACCGTTTCTTTACACAAACAACTAATTCAGGAGAATTTTGGTATGAAAACACCCGTTCGCGTTGCCGTTACCGGTGCAGCAGGTCAAATTGGTTATGCTTTATTGTTCCGTATCGCTAGCGGTGAAATGCTGGGTAAAGACCAACCCGTTATTTTGCAGTTGCTGGATTTGCCCCAAGCTCAGAATGCCGTAAAAGGTGTAATGATGGAATTGCAGGATTGTGCTTTTCCGCTTCTGGCCGGCATGTTCACTACCGATAATCCTGAAGAAGCGTTTAAAGATGCCCAAATCGCCATTTTGGTAGGTTCGCGTCCGCGTAGTAAAGGCATGGAACGTGCCGACTTATTGCAAGCCAACGGAGAAATCTTTACCGTGCAAGGGGCAGCGCTGAACAAGGTTGCTGACCGTAACGTAAAAGTGCTGGTTGTCGGCAATCCCGCGAACACTAATGCCTACATCGCCATGAAATCGGCTCCCGATTTGCCTGCCAAAAACTTTACCGCCATGCTGCGCCTCGACCACAACCGTGCATTAAGCCAAATCGCCGAGAAAACCGGCAAACCTGTGGCCGAAATTGAAAAACTGTGCGTATGGGGCAACCACTCTCCCACCATGTATGCCGATTACCGCTTCGCCACCATTAACGGCGAAAGTGTAAAAGATATGATTGGCGACCAAGAATGGAACGCCGATGTATTCCTGCCTACCGTAGGCAAACGCGGCGCGGCTATTATCGAAGCACGCGGCCTGTCTTCCGCCGCATCAGCTGCCAATGCCGCCATCGACCATATTCGCGATTGGGTGTTGGGCACCAACGGCAAATGGGTAACGATGGGCATTCCGTCTGACGGTTCTTACGGCATTCCCGAAGGCACCATGTTCGGTTTCCCCGTTACTTGCGAAAATGGCGAATACAAACTGGTTCAAGGTTTGGAAATCGACGAATTCAGCCAAGAGCGCATCAATATTACGTTGAAAGAACTGGAAGAAGAAAAAGCAGGCGTTGCCCACCTGCTGTAATCTTTTTAAAACCCGAAAAGGCCGTCTGAAAACAAGCCCAAGGCATTTATCGCACTGTCCGCTTTTTCAGACGGCCTTTCTACATCTGTTTCTTGTGCACCAAAGCCCATCCGATGTATATGCGGTTGCAGCCTTCATTATGTAAAGCATACCGTCTTGCGCTTTTTCTTTCTTTAACTGACTGTCAAATATACTTTCACTTGCAATTACGGCAACCTTTCCCCATGTACGGAACGAAACCTTTGCAAAATTCCTCGAGGCGGAAGTAGTTTAAGGTATAGCAACCGCTGACAACACTTCAATGCGCTACAAGAAAAGTTTTGCGACGTTTCAAACGTATTACATATTACACACCACGAGGGTTTTAATATGCACAGACCATCTCCTGAAGAGTTCATCCCCAAATTCCGTCGCCGAAAATTAGACGATCCCGGTTTTCTGCGCAAACTCGGTCGTTTTGCCGGTAAGCTCGGCGCACCGGTAGTCCGTCAACTGTATGCGCTGTATTTTCTGTTTAAAGCACCCACTACACCCAAACGTGCCAAAGTCATTATCCTCGGAGCTTTGGTTTACTTCCTCAGCCCGATAGACAGTATTCCCGATTTGCTCGGGCCTTTGGGATTCAGCGACGACATCGCAGTCATTACTTTGGTTTACACCCAGGTTAAAAGTTATTTAACTGAAGAAATCCGCGAAAAAGCACGTATTGCCACCGAGAAACTGTTCAACAGATAAGGCTTGGTAGCAAAGGCCGTATGAAAAGTTTTCAGACGGCCTGAGACCTTCCAACATTCCCCTAATCCCCTAAATTCCTTACCAAGATATTTAGGGGATTTTCCATGAGCACCTTCTTTCAGCAAACCGCTCAAACCATGATTGCCAAACACATCGACCTATCCCCCTTTATTGAAACTGGAGCAAATGATCAACCGGCAACCAATGGAACATTATCTGAACCGTCAGAGAACCCGCTACCGCCCACTGACAAAGCCCGAACCAGCCGCAACGAACACCTGTTGAAAACCCGTTATGTGGTGGAAAAAAACTTCGGTACGCTCCACCGTAAATTCCGCTATGCCCAGGCAGCTTATTTTGTCCGGAGCAAAGTGATGGCACAAAGTAAAAGCGATTTGTTTAAACCTGTTGTAAGCAGCCAACAGGCTACGTGCGTCTGAGGCCGTCTGAAAAGCGGTAGGGATACCCTGTGATTGGGTATCTGAGAAAGGATAAAGGGGATAATTGGAGTAAAAACAGCCGAAATCCTGTGTTTGAATTTCAGCTGTTGAGTAAAGAGCTATTTTACAAAGGTCTCAGTCAATCTGTTCAGACGGCCTCTTTCAAGCAATATATTCCTTCGGCAAAACTCAGTCCTCACAAATTCCGGTTTCAGGAAACCTCAACCAGTTTGGCATTCTCACTTTACGCTTTAATAAAAATAATAATGATTATTATTTACATAAATTACATATTGGTTTAATATTTTAAAAAACGAAATAAATTGTAATGATTTACTTTCGTTTCATTAAACGTAAATTTTTCACATAACAAGTGCTTTTTAACGCACCGGCCAAACCACCCATGGGTATTACCCCTCCCCGTTTTACTGATTCTTTAAGAGAAGCATTCTCTTTGATAAAAAACTGTTTTGCATAAAATAAAAATATTATCAAATACATAACAAAACATCCTGATGCTTTAACAGATGTTGTGCGTAAGGAATCAGCATGCCTGTTCAGCCTTAAGAACATATTCAAAAAGCTATTCTTACAGAACACTATTGATACGATAAAAGGAAACAATAAAATGCAGCAGCTCAAAACATTCTCACTTTGCAGTCTTACCGTCATGCTTACCGCTTGTGCAGGCGGCAGCTTCGATACCTTACGCGTCAATCCCGAACCGCCTCCCCTGCCCGAACCGCCCAAAGTAGAAAAAGCACCTGAACCCCGCCAAAGCCCGGAAGAGCAGGAAGCCTTAAAACAACCTGCAGCAGGTTTTGTGATGAAAGGTCTGCGCCGCAATCAAGCCAAATACGATAAAACCGGTAAACCGCTGCTGGATGCTTCAGGCAAGCCCACCGAAGCGGAAATCTATATTCCGCTTGATCCCAACCAGATCGAAGCTATCAACGATGCAGACTTGACTATTCCCAAGCTGATGGAGATGCAAAACGATCCAGACAACGGCGGCGCGAATAAGGTTTACCATACAGGCAAACAGCAAGAAGGCAAATATCAATACATACGTTTCGGCCACCTTACCGTGGACTACCCCAAAATCATAGAAGAAAAAGTTAGAGATCAAGCCGGCGAACTGAGATCGCACACCTTCAAGGAAGGTTGGAACGTTTACACCTTTTATCATGGTACCTCTGCCTCAGCCGCCCTTCCTGTCGATAACAATGTGAATTATCGGGGCGAATGGTATTTCATGAGCGATGTAAAAAAAGGTAAAGGAAAAGGCTTTGGCACCGGCAATGGTTTTAACAGCCAAAAAGGCGACGGCGATATTGCCAGTGCCACCAGCCAATCAAGTGGGGCCACCGACGCAAAATATACGTCTAACTTTACTGTCGATTTCGCCAATAAGCGCATGACCGGTGCACTTCATTATCAATCACGTACCGAACCCAAAAAGAAAATGTACGATATCGAAGCGCAACTTAACGGCAACCGCTTCACCGGCAAAGCTCTGTCTAACGTCAACAACAACTCTTCAACCTTGGACAAAGCGTTTTTCGGTGCCAACTCCAACCTGCTCGAAGGAGGTTTCTACGGCCCTCAAGCCCAAGAACTTGCCGGTAAATTTTTAGCCAACGACAACTCTTTGTTTGTCGTGTTCGGTGCTAAACGCAACGGCGACAATCCGAAGCAACCCAAAAAAACCAATGCATTATTAGATGCTTTCTATCTTACCGTTCCCAAACGGATTGAGGTGGAATACGAAAACGACGAAGACAAAGAAAGCAACGATGCCGACACAGCCAATTCGGATAAGAAGACTTTGCCGAATGAGCTTGCAGAAGAAGAAAAAAAGCCTGAAGTCCGCCAACACCTTACCCAAGCCGAGCGCAAACCTTTGCCCAATTTCGGCTATGCCATGAAACTGCGCTTCGGCAACAAAATTTTCGACTTGGAAAAAGCCGAGCTTGACAAAATGCTGAAAAACGCTAAAGCCGAAATAAGCACCGATAAAGCAGGCAAAACCCACACCATCACCCTATCGAAGAACAGCGAAGGCAAAGCCCGCGAATTCGTACAAGTGTGTTGCAGCAATCTGAGCTATCTGCGCTTCGGCCAATTCGTGTTACAGGAAAAAGCAGGGCAAGACCCCGTACATGCCCTCTATCTGCAAGGCGAAAGAACCCCCATAGCCGATCTACCCCAGTCAGGAAAAGTCAAATACTTAGGCAGCTGGACCGGTTTCATCAAAGTAGAACCGCCCAAACGCAACGCATTCGGTAACCCCGATTACGGCCATAATGCCACCATGATGAACATAGGTTCGAACAACAGCGCCGGCATTTCATCATTCGATGTGGACTTCGGTAGCAAAAAGTTAAGCGGTGCATTAATCGGCTCAGACAGCCGCAAAGTATTCAATATCGAGGCTGATATCAACGGCAGCGGCTTTAAAGGACGCGGCTATACCGACGGCAATTTCCCCTTCGATCCCGGCAATCAAAACGGCGGTTATTCCGTCAACATTCAGGATGCCAAAGTGGAAGGCGGTTTCTATGGCCCCGGCGCACGCGAACTAGGTGGTACGCTGATCTACAATACCCCGGGTAAAGACAAAAACGGTACAGACGTGCGTGCAGGTGCAGTATTCGGCGCACAAAAACAGCAATAAACCATAGGTTAAGCGCAGCAGGAGAGGCGGTTTATCCGCCACCTGCCGTTTACCTGCCCGAGTTTTCAGACGGCCTCATCCACCGTTACCGACAACAATCATAAATCAATCTGCAAAAAAACATCATGTTTACTACTCATTCCTCATCACAGCAAAAAATCATCGTAACCGCATTATCCCTATGTTTTACCGCATTTTCCGGCAACCTGTATGCTGCCGATCAAGCTCAAGCCGAAAGCACGGTAGACCTCGACACCGTGTATGTAACCGCCCCCAAAAAAATCAACCGCAAAACCCAAGAAGTTACCGGCTTGGGCAAAGTGGTTAAAAACGCCGAACAGCTCGAAAAAGAACAAGTACTGAATATCCGCGACTTGGTACGCTACGACCCGGGTATCTCCGTGGTCGAACAAGGCCGGGGCGGTAGCAGCGGATTTTCCATCCGCGGGGTGGACAAAAACCGCGTACAGGTATCGGTAGACGGCATCCCTCAACTGCAATCGTATGCCGATACCACTTCATCCAGCGGCGGCAGCGGTTCCATGAACGAAATCGAATATGAAAACGTATCTGCCGTAGAAATCAGCAAAGGCAGCAACAGCGTTGAATCCGGTAGCGGCAGCTTGGGCGGTTCGGTAAACTACCGCACCAAAAACGTCGGCGATTTTCTTCAAGACGGCGAAAAATGGGGGCTGACGAGCAAATCCGTTTACAGCAGCAAAGACAAACGATTCGCCCAAACCCTCGGCGGTGCATTCAGCTATCAAGGTTTTGAAGGTTTGCTGCAATACACCCACCGCAAAGGCAACGAAATTGACATCCACAAAGATGCGGGCAACGCCAACCAATCGTTTTACAAACAAGATGTTTACGAAGACAAATACGACCTGCGCGGAGCACCGGGTCTTTTGAGCGACAATATGTTCCGTTTTGAAGACGAGCCGGATGTTATCCGCCACAAATCCGCCCCCACCCGCCCCGACTTATGGCAACCCCAAAGCCGCACAGAGCCTTTCACGCCCGAAGAAGAAGCCCAGCGCCGCCACGCCATGCGGCATAAAAAAGAAACCGTGTCGGCTAAAGAATACACCGGTGCCAACCGCATCCGCCCCAATCCGATGGAATACCGCAGCGGTTCGTGGCTGGCTCGTTTGGGCTACCATATTTCTCCGCAGCATCATATCGGCTGGCTGACGGAACACACCAAACAGAACTACGACAGTCGCGACATGCGCTACCCTTCCTACTACCCGCCTTCATCCAAACCCCTCTTCGAGCTGAACGATAACGGCGTTTGGCGCAACGACCTCCGCGAAGGCTACTCCAAGCTGCTGTGGTCGCGCGCCCGTTTCTTGCAAGAGCGGCACAGCAAAATGCGTAACGGCATCGCCTACCGTTACAAACCTCAAGAAGGCGGAACTTGGGCCGACGCTTTAGAGCTGAGCATCGACCGCCAAAACATTAAAACCGACACCGGAACCGTTCACGCCCACTGTTCCCGCTATCCGGATTACAGCACAACGCTCAACTGCGCCCCCAGCAAAGACAAACCCGGTTCTTTTTTAAGTGAAGAGCAAATCGACTACACCGAAAACCATACGTTGTTCAACACCAAATGGAACAAAAAATGGCAGTGGGGGCGCAGCAAACACGACGTTCAAATTGCAGCCGGCTATGACCATTTCGATTCGAGCTTTGCCAAAGCTTTCCGCGAAACCTCTGCACAGAAAAACCAAGTCAGAATAGGTACGGAAACCCGCGTTATCAACGGGCAAAAGCGCGTCATCGACATTTATAAAGACTTAGGTACCGTTATAACTGATGTATATCCCTGTATCGATTGGAAGATCGAAACCTGCTCGCGCAAACCGATTAAGGGCAACAGCTATTATCTCGCCCTGCGCGACAACATGGCCTTGGGCAAATATATCGATCTCGGCCTCGGCTTACGCTTAGACAACCACAGTTTCCGTTCCGAAGATGTCGCCATCAAAGACAAAAACTACACCAACCGCTCATGGAATGCGGGCCTCGTTCTCAAACCCAACAGCAGGTGGGCGGTTTCCTATCGCGTTTCCAACGGCTTCCGTGTACCCAGCTTCCAAGAGCTTTACGGTTACAACGTGCCGGGCATCCCGCGCGACAGCAAAGTCCACTACGTTGCCGATTTGGAGCCGGAAAAATCGTTCAACCAAGAATTTGGCCTGACATTCAAAGGCAACTTCGGCAATATCGAACTGAGCATGTTCAACAGCCGCTACCGCGACCTGATTGCCTATGCCATCACCAAAACCGACAAAAACAACTACCAAAATATCGGTAACTTCAACCTTCAAAACGCCGATCTGAACGGTATCAATATCCGTTCGTCGATAGACTTGAACGGCATGTGGAGCAAACTGCCCGAAGGCTTGTCGTTAAACATGGCCTACAACCGCATCAAGGCCAAACGCCTGTTTAACAACCACCCCGAACGCTACACTTGGCTGGCCGACTATCCGCTCGAAACCATCCAGCCGTCGCGCTATGTGCTCGGGCTGAATTACGACGCCCCTTCCGAAAAATGGGGAATGTCGATGAACTGGATACATTCGCGCGGCAAAAACCCGCAGGAACTCATCAGCAAAGCCTATTCGGATACCGGCCCTACCATCAACCGCGCCGTTACCAAAGCAGCAACCAAACCGTGGACAACCGTCGATTTGATCGGCTACTACCGCCCGTGGAAAAAAGCCACCCTGCGTGCCGGCATCTATAACGCCATGAACTACCGTTATCTGACTTGGGAAACCGTACGCCAAAGCTCCATCAACTCGCTGTCGCAGCAAAAAGTACCCGGTTCCGACTACAAGCAGTTTGCCGCACCCGGCCGCAACATTACCGTAGGTTTTGAAATGAAGTTCTAACTAACCGGCTTCAAACACATGAAGGCCGTCTGAAAAACATTCAGACGGCCAGAGCCGTGCAACAGCACACACTATATCGAACCGACCTGCGGTTTATTACGCCATTTATCTTATTTCACGACATCACATACCATGCAAACCAACACACACCGTTCAGGCCGTCTGAAAGCGAGCTTTGCGAGTTTCGCCAAAACGAGCCTCACCGCTGCCTTGTTGCTGTTCACATACGCCACAACGGCACAAACGCTCACCCCTGAACAAAAACCCGAACCCATCCAACCCGAGCTGCCCGAACTGGTATCCGAACAGCCCGTATGGCAAACCTCCGAAGCAGCGTCCGCTACCATACAGGATATCGACGAAGCCACTTTGCTCGCCCGGCCGCAACTGCTCAACCTGCTGCTGGATAAAAGCGTATTGCGCAACGACTTTGACGGCATCGGTGTATTACTGCCCGTTTACCGCAAACTGCCCTCAAGCAACCGCGACCCTATCCTTTTGCAATTGGCCGAAAGCAAACTTGCCATGCACCAAGGCCGCTTTGGTGAAGCCGTAGCCGGACTCCGCAACCTGATTGCCGAAAAACCCGAGTTAGACGTGATCCGCATGTATCTGGCAATCGCCCTGTTCTACAACCGCCAAAACCTCGCCGCCAAAGACCAATTTACCAAACTTCTCGCCCAATCCAATCTACCCGAACCCGAAAAACAAGCCATTAACCGCTTTCTCGACGAACTCAGACAACACCACCGCTGGCAATTCAGCGGCGGAGCCAACTACGCCTACGAACCCAATATCAACAACGCCCCTATCGTCAAACAGCAAGGCAACCTCGACACCCAATCGCAACCCGAAAGTGCCCATGGCATCAGCTATCATCTCGGCGCAGAAAAAGACTGGGCACTGCCGCACGGCTTCACCGCCAAATTCAGCACCGACATCCACGGCAAACACTACCCCGCCCACAAACAATACAACGACCTGCTGGTCAATACCGCCGCAGGTATCGGCTACCGCAACGCACGTTTTGATGCCGAAATCATGCCATTCGTTTCCAAACGCTGGTGGCAGGGTCATAAAGAAGAAAGCGGCCTGAAGCCTTTTTCGGAGAGCTTCGGTACTACCCTCAGCCTAAATTCCCGCCTCAATCGCCGCTGGCGACTGAACCAATACGCCCGCATCGAAAAAATCAATCACGAACACCGCTTCCGCTTCGACGGCATCCGCCGCCAAATCGGCCACACATTGATTTACCAATCCAGCCCGCGCCAAGCATGGTTCGGAGGTTTCGATTTACAGCGCGAAACCCTGTACGACCCCGACAACAGCAACCACCAATGGACGGCATCGCTGGGCTGGATACAGGAATGGCCCAAAGGCTTCAGCACCCGCACCCGCGCCGCATGGAGCAAACAAACTTACCATGCTCCCATGCCTTGGCCGATTCTAAAAATCCGAAAAGACCGTACCTTACAGCTACACCTTTCCGTCTGGCACCGCAACATCCATTTCTGGGGCATTACCCCGCGGATTACCTGGCAGCATACCCGCAACAAAAGTAATGTGTTTCTCTATGATTACCGCAAACAGAATATGTTTATAGAATTTTCCAAAACATTTTAACAGCTGCTAAACGGCCAAACTGATTGATAACCAATAGCACGAATAAAGGCCGCGGCCTTGAAAACTTGCCGAATGCGGGTGCCGTTCAAGGCATAGCAGCTCAACAGGCGCAGATATATCACATAGATAGAGACCGTTGCAAAACTCTCCTGAATTCGCTACTTAAGATATTTAGGGGAGTTTCCATGAGCATCTTCTTTCAGCAAACCATACAGGCCATGATTGCCAAACACATCGACCGCTCCCCCCCTTTATTGAAACTGGAGCAAGTGATCGATTGAAAACCCCGTCGAACATTACTTGAACCGTCAGAGAATCCGCTCCATTAGCGACTAGCTCAACCGTCCACTGATCATTTTGATCTGAGCAAAATGACGGCACAAAGTAAAAGCGATTTATTTGAACCTACTGAAAGCAGCCAACAGGCTACGTGCGCCTGAGGCCGTCTGAAAAGCGGTAGGGATACCCTATGATTGGGTATCTGAGAAAGGATAAAGGGGATAATTGGAGTAAAAACAGCCGAAATCCCGTGTTTGAATTTCAGCTGTTGGGTAAAGAGCTATTTTGCAAAGGTCTCAACATCTTAATTATTTACATATCAAGGCAATAAACCGACTACTGCTTCCCCAGCCACGACGATACCGCCAAACGCAGGCGGCGTATTCCTTCTTCCCTATCTTCGTCATTCAACAACAAGCTGGGAGCCAAGCGGATAACATTTCCGCCGGCCACTAAAATCATCAAGCCATGTTTCAACGCTTCTTGTATCAACTCTCCGGCACGGCCTGCATATTCGTCCGCCAAAACACAGCCTACCAGCAACCCCATACCGCGAACTTCTTTAAACACGCCTGTTTCATCACCCAAATCTTTTAAGACGGCCTTTAGCTTTTCTCCTTGCTGATGAACGTTTTCCAACGTATCCGCCGCATTAATCACATCAAAAGCGCTTCCGGCAACGGCACATGCCAGTGGGTTTCCGCCAAAAGTGGTGCCGTGCGTTCCCGGAGTAAAAGCCGCAGCGATTTTATCGGTCGTCAGCATCGCACCAATCGGAAAGCCGCTGCCGAGTGCTTTGGCGCTGGTAAGAATATCGGGCGTAACGCCGTAATGTTCATAAGTAAATAATTTGCCCGTGCGCCCCATGCCTGTTTGCACTTCATCCAAAATCAACAAAGCATGGTTTTCATCACATAATCGGCGCGCAGTGTGCAAAAATTCGGCATCAACCGGCAAAACACCGCTTTCGCCTTGTATCGGTTCGAGGATAACTGCGCAAGTTCGCTCGCTGACCGCTTCGGACAATGCTTTGACATCGTTAAACGGCACATGGGAAATGGCAGGCGGCAAAGGAGCGAAATCTTGGCTGTATTTCGGCTGGCCGCCTACGGAAACCGTGAACAATGTGCGCCCGTGAAAACCGTTAATGCAGGCGATGATTTCGTTTTTACCTTCGCCGAAATGATCGCGGGCATATTTGCGTGCCAGTTTTAACGCCGCTTCATTGGCTTCCGCACCGGAATTGCAAAAAAACACTTTCTCGGCAAAAGTATGCTCAGTCAGCTTTTTTGCCAGTTTTTGTGCGGGTTCGGTAGTGTAGATATTGGAGATATGCCACAATTTTCCCGCCTGCTCGGTTAATGCCCTAACCAATACGGGGTGGCAGTGCCCCAACGCATTTACCGCAATACCACCTGCCAAATCAATGTATTCCCTCCCTTCACTATCCCACACCCGACTGCCGGAGGCGTGATCGGGAATAACGGGAGCGAAAGCAAAATTGGGAGTCAGATAGTTTTGCATGGGTATTCCTTTTTCAAAAAATGAGAGTCATTATGCGCTGATTATTGTTTATTTTCAATGGATAACGGATAAACCGGCGCTTTTCGCAGCCATATCCCCCTACCCATAAAAAAGGCCGTCTGAAAACCTTTTTCAGACGGCCTCATCAAGACAGATCCAACTATCGGATTTTCATACCGATACGGCTCATATCACCGAAATTCATCCAAATAAAGAAAGCCTTGCCGACAATCAGCTTATCGCTGACAAAACCCCAATAACGCGAGTCTTCACTATTATCGCGGTTATCGCCCATCATAAAATAATGGCCTTCGGGCACAACACATCTGAACCACGATCCGTCCTGCGCATACTCGCAATTCTGGCGGTGGGCGAACTCAGGACGCACGCCTTGCGGCAGGAAGCTGGGCTGTTCCGGAATTTTCAACACTTCAAACTGGTGTGAACCGAGTGTTTCCTTAAATGCTTCGGCATGAACGGTGAGGGAACCGTACTGGCGGGTATTTTCCGTATAGCTTTGCTCGCCGACGGAGTGATCCTCTACTACTTTCCCGTTAACACTCAACACCTTATCTTTATATTCCACCAAATCGCCCGGCAAACCGACGGCACGCTTGATGTAATTGATGGATGTATCTTCAGGATAATTGAACACCACAACATTGCCCCGTTCCACGCTGCCCACCGGAATCAAAACGTTATTGATAATCGGCGTGCGGATGCCGTAGGCAAACTTATTTACCAAAATAAAATCGCCGACTACCAAACCGGGGCGCATCGAACTGGAAGGAATCTGGAACGGTTCGCCGATAAAAGTACGCAATACGAATACCACCAGAATAATCGGGAAAAACCCGCCCATATAATCGGTAAAATGATTACTTTCCACACTTCCCGCCTGCTTTTTCAGACGGCCTTTATGGATAATCCAAACCACACCGGTAAACAGCACGAAAATCAGCAAAACGGCAGTGAAACTCATGAATGCCGACAATATGCCGAACGCACCTATCATCATCAGCAGATAGCCCCATTGCAGCGAATTACTCCACTCACCGTTTTCTTCGCGCTGCTTATTACTTCCGGCAAACAGCACCAAACCGATAATCAGAGCGGCAACTGCGCCCAGTATCAATGTTTTACTCATTATTTATCCCCAACCTGCAAAATAGCCAAGAACGCGCTCTGCGGAATTTCCACATTGCCGACCTGCTTCATACGGCGTTTACCGGCTTTCTGTTTTTCAAGAAGTTTTTTCTTACGCGTAATATCGCCGCCGTAACATTTGGCCAATACGTTTTTACGCAGGGCTTTCACGGTTTCGCGGGCGATAATCTGGCTGCCTATTGCCGCTTGCACGGCAATATCGAACATCTGGCGCGGAATCAGTTCGCGCATTTTCGCCGCCAGTTCGCGGCCGCGGAACACGGCATTGGAGCGGTGGACAATCAGGCTCAAGGCATCGACTTTTTCGCCGTTGACCATGATATCCAGCTTAATCAGATCGGCTGCTTGGAATTCTTTGAATTCGTAGTCTAACGAAGCATAACCGCGCGAAGTGGATTTCAACTTATCAAAAAAGTCCATCACTACTTCGTTCATGGGCAGATCATAAGTCAGCATCACTTGCCGACCCATGTATTGCATGTTTCTCTGCACACCGCGTTTTTGGTTACACAAAGTCATCACAGCACCCACATATTCTTGCGGCACCAAAATAGTAGCGGTAATAATCGGCTCGAAAATGGTATCAATCAAACCGACATCCGGCAGTTTGGACGGGTTTTCCACTTCGATTTTTTCGCCGTTTTTCAGCAATACTTCATATACCACCGTCGGCGCAGTGGTAATCAAGTCCATATCGAATTCGCGCTCCAAGCGCTCCTGCACGATTTCCAAATGCAACAGCCCCAAGAAGCCGCAGCGGAAGCCGAAACCCAAGGCTTGGGAAACTTCCGGCTCGAATTTCAGCGAAGCGTCGTTTAATTGCAGTTTTTCCAAAGCGTCGCGCAAGGCTTCGTAATCGTGGCTTTCCACCGGATACAAACCGGCAAATACCTGCGATTGAACCTCTTGGAAACCAGGCAGAGCTTTTTCGGCAGGATTGGCTGCCAAGGTAATGGTGTCGCCAACTTTGGCAGCATTCAATTCTTTGATGCCGGTAATCAGGAAGCCTACTTCGCCGGCTTTTAATTCTTGTTTCTGCACCGATTTAGGCGTGAATACGCCCAGTTGCTCGACTTGGGTTTCCGCTTTGGTGCTCATAAACTGAACTTTGTCTTTCAGTTTCAGACGGCCGTCTTTAATGCGGATAAGCATCACCACGCCGACATAATTATCAAACCAAGAGTCGATAATCATGGCTTTTAAAGATGCTTCTTCATCACCTTCGGGAGCAGGAATTTTGGCTACGATTTCTTCCAACACGTCTTCCACGCCCAAGCCGCTTTTGGCGGAGCAGGTTACCGCGCCGACGGCATCGATGCCGATGATGTCTTCGATTTCCTGCGCCACGCGGTCGGGGTCGGCGGCAGGCAAATCGATTTTGTTCAGCACGGGTACCACTTCCACGCCCAAATCAATCGCAGTGTAGCAGTTGGCCACGGTTTGTGCTTCCACACCTTGCGAAGCGTCCACCACCAAAAGTGCGCCTTCGCAAGCAGATAACGAGCGGGAAACTTCGTAGGAAAAGTCGACGTGTCCGGGCGTGTCGATCAGGTTGAGCTGATAGGTTTGCCCGTCGCGCGCTTTATAGTTCAGGGCGGCGGTTTGCGCTTTGATGGTAATGCCGCGCTCTTTTTCAATATCCATCGAGTCCAGCACCTGCGTGCTCATTTCTCGCATTTCCAAGCCGCCGCAATATTGAATAAAGCGGTCGGCCAGTGTGGATTTGCCGTGGTCGATGTGGGCGATAATGGAAAAGTTTCTAATATTTTTCATTGAGTTAGACATACTACTCTTTTGTGCTGTGTAGGCCGTCTGAAACAGTGTCCGGCTTTTTCAGACGGCCTGATAAAATTGGAATTAAATAGCTGCATATTTTAGCCGAAAAACAACATTTCCGCTAATGCGGGTGAGAGATATCCGGCAGACAAACAGCAAAGGCCGTCTGAAAAAGCTTTTTCAGGCGGCCTTTTAAGACTGAAAGCCGAATTAATAGACAATCGCTTGTGCGGCATCTTCCAAACCTTTGTTAAGCGATTCGACCATTGCGGTATAGCCGTCGCCCTGCTGTGGCGTTTCGATATGGAACGGCCTGCTCTCTCCGTTCGGCCACAAGGCATAGCCGCTTACCAAAGTCTTGCCCTGATAACTGCCCTGAAACGCTTCCACATAAATTTTTAATGTCTGCGTGCTACCGCTCCGCGCGGCAGGCACAAACATATAGCGGGTATCCGAGCGATTGAGTTTGTTACTGAAACCGGCGGTCAATGCGTTATCCAGCGCAGCTGCCCAAAGATGGTTGCGGGCAAAATTCACATGGTAGGCATCGGTTTGATACACAAGGCCGCCGTTGTTTAACGGCTCCGCCAAATAAACGCGTACGGCGATTTCACTGCCTCTGCGTGCAGGCTGGCTGTATTGGCTGTCGGGCAATGTGAAATACTGCGGTGCAGGCGTGCTGCATGCGCTTAACGCGGCAAAGGCGGCAATAAAAAATATTTTACGCATCAGCGGCTTCCTTTCGGTATCGGGTCTTTAACATTGCTGTTGAAAATCAGCGCATTGGGTTTTTCTTTCAAGGTATTGATAACCGGCTGCGCTTCTTTCAGGGTTTTATCTATGCTTTGCAGCGTGGCCTGAACATCGCCATACAGCGGCGACTGCGGTGATACGCCTTGCAGAGTTTGGCGTAATTCTTTCAGCGTCCGGTTCAATTCTTGCGGAATATTCTGCGTTTGCGGTTTGCCGAGAAGCGCATTGGCAGATTTCAACGTGGCTTTTAATTCGCGTAGCGAGCCGTTTAATTCGCCGACGGTTTTGTCTAGTGGCAACTTGTTGAATTTTTCCAGCAAATCGCCCAACTGAGCCTGCAAATTGTCCAAGCCGCCGTTTTGGGTGGCAATCACGACATTGCCGGCATAATCTGCATACGGTTTGAGTTTCGCGCTTGATGAAGGCTGGTCGTTCAATTCAATCATTTTGCTGCCGGTTAGCAGATTGTTGCTTGAAATGGTTGCGGTCAAACCTTTCTTTAAGGCCGTCTGAAACTGGTTTTGCCAGTATTCGCGGCTTTGCTCGCCCGTATTGATTTCCATACGGGCGGGTTCTATGCGGATACGTACGGGAATCCAACCGTTTTGCAGAAGTTTCAGGCTGTCGCTGCCGGCAAAATATGGCACGTCGGCCACGGCCCCGATATTGATGCCTTTGTATTCCACCGGCGCACCCGGGTTCAAACCGCGCACACTTTGTTTAAAAAAAGCAATGTAATACAACGCCCGCGAGCTTGGCAGGTTGTCGATTTGGCTGCGGTCGTCATACAGTTCGAAAGTATCGTCATTGACCGCGGGTTTACCTTTGTCGCCATCCAACGGCGTACCGAACGAAATTGCGCCGGAAAGCAATGCGGAAAGCGGGGCGGAATCTACGCGGACTCCACCGTTGGTGGTTTCGATATTGATGCCGCTTTGCAACCAAAACTGGCTGTGTTCGCCTACTAGTTTGTCGTTCGGGCTTTGAATGAAAACGGTGTAATTAACGGTTTGATCTTTCGGGTCGAACTGGGCGCTTTCCACCTGCCCCACCATAAAGTCTTCGTAAAGCACGGGGCTGCCGACGGCAATCATTTTATTGTTGGCACCAATCAGTTTCAGGCGCAAACCGCTTTGACCGATGGCGGCAATCGGCGGAATATCCAACACTTCAAAAACATCTTCGGTTTCTTCGCTGTTGCCCGGCGTGAATGCGATATAAGAGCCTGAAACCAAAGTATTCAGGCCGGTAATGCCGCTTTGGTCGATGCGCGGTTTCACTACCCAAAATTGGGTGTCTTTGCGCATCATATCTTTGGCATCCGCCGTAAGGCGGGCGGTTACTTCCACACCTTTGCGGTCGCTGCGCAGCCGGATGCGTGAAACACGCCCTACTTCCACACTCAGCACTTTTACCACGGTATTGTTCACTTCGATACCGTCGGCACTTTCCATCAACAGGGTTACTTCAGGCCCCCGGTTGCGGATGTCTTTCATCAGCAGCCAGCCGCCTACGATCAAAGCGATTAGCGGAATCAGCCACACCACCGAGGTGAATACATTGGTTTTGCGTACACGGGCCGGTACGGGTTGGTTATCGTTTTTTGGATTTTCGTTATTCATATTCGGGTTGGTTTGCTGGCACGTTTTCAGACGGCCTTTCGGTTAAAGCAGTATCGTTGCGGGTTTTGTCCCACAATAGGCGCGGATCGAAAAAATAAGCGGAAAGCATGGTAAGCAGCACCACCAAACAAAAGTATATGGCCGCAGCACCCGGCACTACCCGCGCCAGGTTGGAGTGGAAGGCGCTCATTAAAATAATGATGACAAAAATATCAATCATCGACCATTTGCCTACCGCCTCGGTGAAACGATAGAGCAGCGACATTTTATGTATACCTATCGGCAGCCCGAAACGCGCACTGCCGATTAAAAACAACAGCGATACGATTTTTGCCACCGGCACCAAAATACTCGCGCTGAAAATAATCACCGCAATCAGCTTGTCGCCGTCGTTCCACATATACACGATGCCGTTGAAAATCGTATTAATCTGCACTGTTGTCGGGTTTGAGGAAATCATGATCGGCAATACATTGGCAGGAACATACAGTACGATGGCCGCAACCAAAAACGCCATCGATACGCTCAAACTCTGCGGGCGACGGCGGTATAAATCGGCTCCGCACACACCGCAAGTGCTTTCGGTTTTATCACGGAAATACAGGCAGCGGCTGCAACAGACATGCTCTTCGGAGGCCGTCTGAACAGCATTTCTGCCGAGCATGTGGTGGATTTTATAATAAACCCAATGTTGCGGAATCGCCACCGAAGTACGTATCAGCATCACGGCCAACCCGAACATCAGATAAAACGCCGCGCCGAATTCCACCCGTGCCACCGAAGAAAGTTTGATGTACGACACCAGCGTCGAAATAAAAAACACATCCACCATAATCCAATGGCGCAGCCGCACCAACGTGCGGGTAGCGTAAAACAGCCCTGGATAAATTTTGTCGCGTATCAGAGAGGTATACACGTATATACAAAGCAGCAGAAACAGCAGCGGCGTGCCAAAGGTAAGCACGAACATCACTTCCGCCAGAAAACCGAAGTCCGACAAAATCAACTGTTTCATCATCGAAGGCAGCGACAGAATTGATGTTACTCCGGCTATCGTTACGGTAACAAACATCATGTTATACACAAATACCATCAGCACCAAAGATGCAACGGCGTACGCCAAAGGAGCGATATAGGGATTTTTTTCGATTTCAACCACTTCATATCCGCATCGCGGGCAGTGTGCTTCTTGCCCCTGCCGCAAACGCGGCAGTTTCATACGCAAGCCGCATTCGGGGCAATCCAACGAATGCGCCGGCAAAGTCGCATCGCTGCAGTATGTACGGTAACGCCACCAACGGCGGTAGGCTCGGGCAAATTTCATGGGTGTTCAGACGGCCTGAATATGTTTTGGAAACAACGGTTAAGAAAGTGAGCATTATAACGGAAAACATTTGCCTGTCGGAAAGACGAATGTAAAGGCCGTCTGAAATATGTTTTTCAGACGGCCTCGAAGAATGCTGTTCCGGCTTTATGTTTTACTCTTCCAACAGATAACCTTCTTCATCCCAAACGGTCTTTTTTATCAGTTCGCCATCCTGATAAACCGCCTCCGATTTTTTGGCACCGTTGTCATGCCAATCGAGCACGATGCCGTTTCTCTTTCCGTCAGTCATGGTGATTTCCGAAAGCAGCAGCCCGTCTTCATTCCAACTGATGATGCTCACCGGCTTGTCGTTTACCATTACCATCTCGGTTTTAGGCTCGCCGCTTTGATACCATTGCTTCCAATAACCGTTGGCCTGATTGTTTTTAAATTGAATCTCGCTCTCTTTGTTGCCGTTACGGTAAAAACGCGCCCCCGTGCCTTCGCTTTTTCCTTCAGCGTAAGGCATTACGGCAGACTTTTTACCGTTTGGATACCAGTTTATCCACTCGCCGTCCGGTTTGCCGTTTTTATACTGGCCGGTCATCTTTTTCTGGCCGTTAAAATGCCACAGTGTAATGGTGCCGTTCGCCAAAGCAGGCACAAATTCTTTAATCTGGTTTGCCGTTATCTGATACGGGTCGGAATATTTTTTCAACGACGGGTAATAGAAATCCTGCACTTGCGCAATGCCGTCTTTTACCTCGTATTTACGCACATACGATACCGCCGACATGCTTGCAGTAACCTGCCCCTGCTGGTTGAAATAAACTTCCATGGTTTCCGCTGCTGCGGGCAACGCAACGCCAACGAGCACTGCCGCCGTGAAACCTGCCTGCAATAATCTGTTCATTGTTCTTTTATCTCTGCCAATAAGCTTTTACATTTACAAATTCATACAATCCGAATTCCGATAGCTCCCTTCCGTAACCCGAATCTTTCACCCCACCGAACGGCAGGCGCAAATCACTGCTGGTGTGACGGTTGATAAACACCGCGCCCGTGTGCAGTTTTTCCGCATATTGCCACGCTTTGGTAACATTTTCACTATAAATACTCGCGCCCAACCCGAAAGGATTGTCATTTGCCAGCCGCACGGCATGTTCTTCGTCCTGCGCCCTCAAAAGCACGGCCACGGGGCCGAACACTTCTTCATGATACACTCGGCAACTACGGGTCACGCCGTCTAAAACGGTAGCAGGGTAAAACCAACCTTTACCCTCCGGCAAAAAACCGCCACACAAAGCCTTTGCACCGTTTGCCAACGCATCCTGCACCTGACTATGAACCCGTTCGCGCAAATCGCTTCGATGCAGCGGGGCCAATGTTGTTTCTTCATCCATCGGATGACCGGTTTTCAACTTGGCACATTCTGCAAGGAACAGCGGCAGGAACTTATCAGCCACCGCTTCGGTAACGATAATCCGCTTCGCTGCATTACACGACTGACCCGCGTCGCGAAAACGGGAATAACATGCGTCTTTTGCCGCTTGAGCCACATCCGCATCAGGCATCACTATAAAAGCATTGCTGCCTCCCAGTTCAAGCACCGTTTTCTTCAGATTCATGCCCGCATGTGCCGCCAACCGGCGGCCGGTATCTGCCGAACCTGTAAACGCCATCGCATCGGTTTGCTCAATCGCACGCAGCACATCGGCATCATCCAACCAAGCGGGAATTAACGGCAATGTGCCGCCAACCAATTCAAACAACGCTTTCGTTACCCTTGCCACAGTGGGTGCCGGCTTTACCGCGCAAGCATTACCGGCACATAAAGCGGGAACGGCAAAACGCAAAACCTGCCACACCGGGTAGTTCCACGGCATAACGGCCAACACGACTCCCAAAGGTTCAAAGCGCACTTGGCTTAGACTGGCCTGTGTTGCAATAGTTTTATGAGCCAATAATTCGGGAGCCAAACGTGCATAATAACGAATCAGCTCTACCGACTTATCCAACTCCGCCTCGCACTCGCGCAAACAGCGCCCCACTTCTTCGCACACCATTTCTGCCAGCCGGTCGCGGTCGGCTGCCAATTTTTCGGCAAAATCCAGCAATAATGCGGTTCTTACCGTTACAGGCAATGCGGCAAAGTCACGCTGTTTGCAACGTAAATCCTGCAAGTTTTCCTCAAATTCAGCCCATTGCTGTGCCGGACGCTCAAATAATATTTTTCCGCTGATAATGTGGGTACTGCGGTACACGCTTTGCTCCATCAGATAGTTTATTTATTTTATACAATATCTTATTCAATTATCTGAAATACTTTCAGACGGCCTTACTGCTCTCCAACCGGTTAATAAATACCTAAAGAAATAGTACCATTAAAAATTATTTAAATGGCACTTACATTTTTAAATAAAACTTTTACTGTAATTATTCTACTGTTAAAACCGAATATATGCAGGATATATAATAAAAGGCCGTCTGAAAACTTTATTTCAGACGGCCTAATCTTTCATTTCCTTACAATTGTTTCAAACGTGCAATACGGTTATCCAAGGTCGGATGTGTACTCAAAAGCGAATCACGTTCTTCACTGGCAATACCCATCGCCGTCATTTCTTTAGGAAGATCGCTCGGGTTTCCTTTCAAACGTTGCAGCGCAGCAATCATTTTCGGAGCACCCACCAGTTTGGCGGCACCCGCATCGGCACGGTATTCGCGTTGGCGGCTGAACCACATAACGATAAAGCTCGCCAGAAAACCAAATACAACCTGTAATACCATACTCACAATGAAATAAGTGCCTTGCGAAACTTCGCCGTTGTCATTTCGAGCCACCAAGCCCGAAACCACGCGCGCCAAGAATACGACAAATGTATTGACTACGCCTTGAATCAAAGTGAGCGTAACCATATCGCCGTTACCGACGTGGGCCATTTCATGCGCAAGGACGGCTTCCACTTCGTCACGGGACATGTGATCGAGCAAACCGGTGCTGACGGCAACCAGCGAATTGTTTTTACTGGCACCGGTGGCAAAAGCGTTGGGTTCGTGTGAATGGTAAATCGCAACTTCAGGGGTTTTCAGGTTCCATTGGCGGGCCTGATTCTCAACCGTCTGCAAAAGCCATGCTTCGGTTTCGTTGTGCGGCTGAGTAATCACCTCGGCACCGACCGAGCGTTTCGCCATAGTTTTTGACATCAACAACGAAATAATCGAGCCGGTAAAACCGATAACGGCGGAATACACCAGCAAACTGCCCATTTCATTGGGGTTGCTGCTCACGCCGAGAACGCTGAGGATAACGCTGATAACAACGAGAACGGCAATGTTGGTTGCTAAAAACAAAAAGATACGTTTCACGAGTTTTCCTTTGGGAGTGCAATTTGTGTATTGTTTTCGATATGGATTTTTAAATCGCCAGGAGAATGCGTTCTGTGTCCTAAAGAACGGTGATATTGTCGCAAAAAGGCTGATAACCGCAAAGATGCCGTTAAGAAAAGGTATGCAAATTTGTGAATGTTTCAAACGGCTTATTTAACAGGCAAACGGCCGCCGGAAGATATCTTAATGTATTTTTCAGACGGCCTTTTTTTTCAAAAAATCGGCATAATCAGCTTTTAAAATACCTTTTCGGCATAATATAGAGCAGTAAATCTACACTAGCATCTATTTATTGAAAAAATCGACCGCTTCATTCGACCGCCCATTTGCCGATTGATAACATCTGACACGTTTACAAAACGGATTACATTCGTACCTGGCCATTGCCCAACACTACCCATTTTTGGCTTGTCAAACCGTGCAATCCGACAGGACCACGCACATGGATTTTATCAGTAGAAATGCCGATTTCCGCCCCCAACCCGTATTCAAACCCGTCTGCGAAACGTGTGCTGGCATTTACCATTACGCTGGCGCTGTCGACCATACGCAGGAAAATCTGCGCATCGGTATAAGATTCGGTAACGATGCTGTCGGTATGGTGGCTGCCGTACATGTTAATGTGGGCAATCGCTTCGGCCATACTTTCGACTGTTTTTACAGCCAAAACGGGAGCCAGATATTCGGTGCGCCAATCTTCTTCAGTTGCCGCCTTGATGTTCTTTAAGACGGCCAACGTACGTTCGCAACCACGCAACTCCACGCCTTTCTCTGCATATTTTTTCTCCAGCAACGGCAGAATTTCGGCGGCTCGGCTCTCGTGTACCAGCAGCGTTTCCATGGTATTGCAAGTGCCATAGCGCGAAGTTTTGGCATTGAAAGCAATATCCACGGCCTTCTGCGTATCGGCGGCTCGGTCAATATAAACATGGCAGATACCGTCGAGATGCTTAATCACCGGCACACGTGCTTCGGCGGCGATGCGAGCAACCAGCGATTTGCCGCCGCGCGGAATGATTACATCAATCAAATCGGGGCTTTGCAGCATTGCGCCGACACTTTCGCGACTGGTGTTTTCGATCAGGCGCACGGCATCCGCGGGCAAACCGTTTTCAGCCAACGCCTGAGTAATCAGCTTGGCCACTGCCATATTGCTGTTGAATGCTTCACTGCCGCCCCGCAGCACGCAGGCATTGCCGGATTTCAAACACAAAGCGGCTGCATCAACAGTTACGTTCGGGCGCGATTCGTAAATAACGCCGATAACACCCAGTGGCACGCGCATTTTGCCGATTTGCAAACCGTTCGGGCGGATGCGGAATTCGTCCATTTCCCCTACGGGGTCGGGCAAAGCGGCAATTTGCCGCAACCCTTCGCACATACTCTCTATGGTGTTCTCAGTCAGTTTCAGTCGGTCGAGTAAAGCGGCATCCAATCCTTTTGCCGCCGCCTGCTCCATATCTTGGGCGTTGGCGGCAAGCACGGCGGACTGATGGTGTTTGAGGAGCTCAGACATCCGTAGCAAAGCGGCATTTTTCTGTGCGGTGGAGCTTGCCGCCAATGCATAAAAAGCCTGCTTGGCGGCGGCGGCGGTTTGACGGACGTATTCTTGGATATTCTGCATAATGTGCGGCCCGATGAAAAATGGAAAAGTAATGGATTTGAAGGCAGCCTTAAAACATAGGACTTCGCGGCTATGGTAAACGCAGCAAACGGATTAAGCAACATTTGAGGCCGTCTGAAAAAGCGGGCCTGCTTCAGCACAATTCCTGTGCCGCCTTTTCTACCATATCGGGGCCGAGTTTGTTTAAACAATCGGTATGCCCGAACGGGCATTCGCGTTTGAAACAAGGCGAGCAATCAAGGTTTAAGCTGACGATTCGGGCCTTATCGCTCAACGGCGGCGTGTGGTCGGCACTCGACGAACCGTATACGGCCACCAGTTTCCTGCCCAACGCGGCGGCGAGGTGCATCAGGCCGCTGTCGTTGCAGACCACCGTATCGGCACAGGCCAACAGGTCGATGGCTTCGGAAAGACTGGTTTTGCCGCATAAATTGACACAGAGGCCGTCTGAAAGCATGTTGATGTTTTCAGCGATATCGAAATCTTTTTGCGAGCCGAAGAGCCAAATCTGCCACCCTTTGGCTGCGTAACGTCGCGCAAGTTCGGCAAAATGATGGGCCGGCCAGCGTTTGGCAGGGCCGTATTCCGCGCCGGGGCAGAAAGCCAAAACCGGTTTGGCCGTGTTTAAACCGTGCGTCTCCAGCGCGGCCTGCTGGCTTGCGGGGTCGATTTGAAAAGCGGGATAACTCGAACGACCGTTAAAATCGGCTTGGGAAGGATGCGCCAGCGCAGTGTAACGGTCCACCATCAGCGGCAAAGCGGCTTTATCGAGCTTGCGTATGTCATTCAGCAGCAGATAGCGGGTTTCGCCTACATAACCGGTACGCTGTTTGATGCCGGTTGCAGCCGCAATCAAACCTGATTTGAGCGAACCGGGCAACACGATTACTTGATCATAGCCCCGTTTTCCCAACGCCCTGCCTGTTTGGATACGCTTTTTCAATTCCAACGCACCATGCCCGAACGGGTTTTCAAAAATTTCATTGATTTCGGGCATGCGCTCGAACACGGCCATCGACCACTTAGGGGAAAATACGTCAATCGTGCAATCGGGATAAAGCTCTTGCAAACGACGGTAGAGCGGCTGCGTCATCACGCAATCTCCGATCCAGCTCGGGGAAATAATCAGAATTTTTTTAGCCATGATGATTTAACGGTTTATGCAGGCAGCCATTTTATCGCCATTTCACGCGCTTATGTTGAGACAACGGCTTTTTCCGCTTTCAGGCCGTCTGAAAAGAAAAATGACACATTAACGAAGAACTTATCATCACAATGATACCGGCCGCTTGGCCGCCTTTAAACAACCCGCTTCCACACTTAACCGAACAGGCCGTCTGAAAAATTTTCAGACGGCCTGTTCGGTTATTTCTTCAATGCCGCACGTTTCACGATTACCCACCAATCTTTCGCTTCCAATTTGGGGCGTTTTTGAAAAACATCATAACGGTTGGCTTCCAGTTTGCTCAAAATCTGCTGCGCACCGATCACTATCATCCTTAATTCAAAACCGATGCGCCCTTTCAACGTTTTACCCAGCGGCGACCCCGCTTTCAACATATTATGCGCACGGGTACACTCATACGCCATCAACCGTTGGAAAGCAAAGTCGGCACGGTCTTCGGCGATTTGGGTTTCGCTTACGCCGAATTTTTCCAAATCGTCCTGCGGAATATAAACCCGCCCTTTTTCCCAATCGACCGCTACATCCTGCCAGAAGTTAACCAACTGCAAAGCCGTGCAAATGCCGTCGCTTTGGGCGATACTGCGCGCATCGGTTTCACCATAAAGATGCAGCATGATGCGCCCCACCGGGTTGGCGGAGCGGCGGCAATAATCCACCAATTCGGCAAAATTCTGATAACGCTTTTTCACCACATCCTGACGGAACGCGGAAAGCAAATCGTAAAACGGCTGCAAAGGCATTTCAAACGGGCGCACCGCTTCGCGTTGCAAGCGGCACATCATTTCGGTTTGCGGCGTTTCACCGCGCGAAATCGTATCCAACTCTTGCTGCAAAGCATCCAGCCTCAGCAAACGCTCTTCATCGCTGACACAACCTTCATCGGCAATATCGTCGGCAGTACGGGCGAAAACATAAACCGCATGCGTCGGCACACGCAGGCGGCGCGGCAGCATGATCGAACCGACGGGGAAATTTTCGTAATGGTTGACAGACATAATCGGTTTTCCGTTAATTGGCCGGTTTCAAGAGGCCGTCTGAATTCAGCCTGCATTCTTTTCAGACGGCCTCAAAGACTTTACGGTCGGTAAAACAGCCATAAAAAAACACCGACGGTTCATTTGTCGGTGCTTTCAAATGTTAGGGTGGCGAGCCCGACCCCCGGCACTGGCGCATCAGAGTGGGCTGCTGGCTTCCGCCCCTGACCCGTTGTTCCAAATTACCATGCGGGGAGACCCGCCATAGGAAAGATGCGTATTATATAGTCAAAAAAATGAATAAGCAAGGCAAAGCGGCTGTTGTCAGCCACCATAATACCTCTTTCGGAAAGCACGCTCTGTTCCGAAATCGGCAGAAACGGAAGGTTGGGCATAAACGGCAGGCACAGCCAACACCGATATACCAACGGCAACAATACTTTTTGCGTTATCAATCGTTTCCCAACGAATACGAATCTACAACATCTATCGATATATTACATTTGCCGCTCTTCCACAGGCAGTTAACCGCCTTCGGAATACAGCACAATACATTGTTCAACAACAAAATTGTCAACAAAATTCCTGCTTCTCTATGAAATACCTGCATACCGATATCTATATTTTTCCATTGAAAAACAATGGAAATTACACTACATTACACAACTATTTCTGTACATTTTTTTCAGACGGCCTCAAAAAATTAACAACAGAGCCTGCCGAGAATTTTAAAAACACACGGAGCAGCACGCCACCATGACCACAGACACAACACAACGCATCCGGGAAATTCCCTACAATTACACATCCTATTCCGACCGCGAAATTGTGATCCGCCTGCTCGGAGAAGAAGCTTGGAACATACTGCAAGAGCTGCGTAACCAGCGCAGAACAGGTCGTTCGGCACGGATGCTGTTTGAAGTGTTGGGTGATATTTGGGTGGTGGTACGCAACCCCTATTTGATAGACGATTTGCTTGAGCAGAAGCAGCGCCAAGCCGCACTGGTTCGGGAAATGCATCATCGTCTCAACGAAATCCAAAAACGCCGCGACAATAACATCCAGGTTGCACATTTACTTCAAGCCACCGAAGCGGCGGTGCACCGCTTCGATGAAAGTTTTGAAGCCACCCGCAACAAACGCGCCGCAATCCAAAAACGCCTCTCCAAAATCACCAAAAAACACAACATCATGTTCGACGGCCTCGCCCGCGTGGTACACGTTACCGATGCGACCGACTGGCGCGTGGAATATCCGTTTGTGGTCATCAACCCCGACACCGAAGACGAAATCGCACCTTTGGTAAAAGCCTTAATCGAACTCGATTTAACCATCATTCCACGGGGCGGCGGCACGGGCTATACCGGCGGCGCGGTGCCGCTGGATGCCATGAGCGCGGTCATCAACACCGAAAAACTCGACAAACACAACGGCGTGGAATATGTGGAACTGCCCGGATTGGAAGGCAAGCACCCGATTATCCATTGCGGCGCGGGCGTGGTAACGCGGCGGGTGGAGGAAACCGCCACCGCCTCCAAACTGGTATTCGCGGTTGACCCTACCTCCGCCGACGCTTCCTGTGTGGGCGGCAACGTGGCCATGAACGCGGGCGGCAAAAAAGCCGTGCTATGGGGCACGGCGTTGGACAATCTTGCCTACTGGAAAATGGTCAACCCGCAAGGCGAATGGCTGAAAATCGAGCGTGTGCGCCACAACTTCGGCAAAATCCACGACGAAGAAACCGCCGTTTTCGACGTACATACTTTGGATTCAGACGGCCTCAACATCGTTAAAACCGAACGCTTGGAAATCGACGGCCACAAATTCCGCAAAGTCGGCCTCGGCAAAGACGTTACCGACAAATTCCTCAGCGGCCTGCCCGGCGTGCAAAAAGAAGGCACCGACGGCATCATCACCAGCGTGGCCTTCGTGCTGCACACCATGCCGAAATACATCCGCACCGTATGTTTGGAATTTTTCGGCACGGTTGCCAACGCCACACCGTCTATCGTGGAAATCCGCGACTACATGCTCGGCCATGGCAGTGTGAAGCTGGCCGGTTTGGAACATCTCGACTGGCGCTATGTGCGCGCGGTCGGCTATGCCACCAAAGCGGCGGGTAAAGGCCGCCCGAAAATGGTGCTGATTGCCGATATTGTGAGCGACGACGAAGCCGCCGTCGCCGATGCCGCCGAGCATATCGTCAAACTGGCGCAAGCCCGCGACGGCGAAGGCTTTATCGCCGTTACCCCCGAAGCGCGCAAAACCTTCTGGCTCGACCGCAGCCGCACCGCCGCCATCGCCAAGCACACCAATGCCTTTAAAATCAATGAAGACGTGGTGATTCCGCTGGAGCGTTTGGGCGAGTATTCAGACGGCATCGAGCGTATCAATATCGAGTTGTCGATCAAAAACAAACTGGCCTTGTGCGAAGCCTTAATCCAATATCTGCAAGGCAGCCTGCCCGTCGATAAAATGGGCACCGACCTGCCCAGCAGCGAATTGCTGGGCGAACGCGCCAAACACGCGCTCCAACACGTTTCCGCCGTGAAAGAGCGTTGGGAATGGCTGCTTAGCAACCTCGACGCGCCTTTGGGCGAATACAAACAACGCTACGGCCATGCCGTTCACGCCGCACCCGAAGCCAAAGACGAAGAAAGCTGCTTCATCGCCTTCCGCGATTTCCGCCTGCGCGTGTCGATTAAAGCCGACGTGATGAAACCCCTGTCTGAAATCTTCAGCGGCAAGGCCGACACCAAAATCATGGAAGGTTTGGCCAAGATTCACAGCCGCGTGGTACGCGGGCGCGTGTTCGTCGCCCTGCACATGCACGCGGGCGACGGCAACGTCCATACCAATATTCCTGTGAATTCAGACGATTACGACATGCTGCAAACCGCTCATAAAGCGGTGGAACGCATCATGAGAATCGCCCGCAGCCTCAACGGCGTGATTTCCGGCGAACACGGCATCGGCATTACCAAACTCGAATTCCTTACCGACGAAGAAATGCAGCCCTTCTGGGACTACAAAGCCAAAGTCGATCCGCAAGGCCGCTTCAACCGCCACAAACTGATGCGCGGTTCGGATTTACGCAACGCCTACACGCCTTCGTTTGAGCTGCTTGGCGTGGAATCGCTGATTATGGAACAGTCCGACCTCGGCACCATCGCCGAATCGGTGAAAGACTGCCTGCGCTGCGGCAAGTGCAAACCCGTGTGCAGCACCCATGTGCCGCGCGCCAATCTTCTTTACAGCCCGCGCAACAAAATCCTCGGTGTCGGCTTGCTAACCGAAGCGTTTTTATACGAAGAACAAACCCGCCGCGGCGTATCGCTGCGCCACTTCGACGAATTAAACGACCTCGGCGACCACTGCACCGTGTGCCACCGCTGCGTGAAGCCCTGCCCCGTCAACATCGACTTCGGCGACGTAACCGTGGCCATCCGCAACTATCTGCGCAAAGCCGGCAAACGCAAGTTCAACCCCGCCGTGGCCGCCGGCATGGCTTTTCTCAATGCCAAAGACCCGCGCACCATCCAAGTGTTGCGCAAAGGCGTAGTGGAAGCCGGTTTCAAATTTCAGAATATGGCATACAACTGGGGCAAGAAAGCCCATATCGGTGCAGGCCGTCTGAAAAAAGCTCCCAAAGCCACCACGGGCGGTTCGCCGATTAAAGAGCAGGTAGTGCATTTCATCAACCGCCCGCTGCCGCGCCATGTGCCGATAAAAACCGCCCGCGCTTGGTTGAACATCGAAGACAACAAAACCGTGCCGATTATCCGTAACCCGCAGCTTTCCGAAGACAGCGAAGCCGTGTTCTACTTCCCCGGCTGCGGCTCCGAGCGGCTGTTCAGCCAAGTCGGACTGGCTACGCAAGCCATGCTCTGGCATGCCGGCGTACAAACCGTGCTGCCGCCGGGTTACCTCTGCTGCGGCTATCCGCAAGACGCAGGCGGCAACAAAGACAAAGCCGAACAGATGACCACCGAAAACCGCGTGCTCTTCCACCGTTTGGCCAATACCTTAAACTACCTCGACATCAAAACCGTAGTGGTAAGCTGCGGCACCTGCTACGACCAGCTGGAAAAATACCGTTTCGAAGACATTTTCCCCGGCTGCCGCATCATTGATATTCATGAGTTTTTATTGGAAAAAGGCATCAAGCTCGACGGCATCACGGGTCAGCAGTATCTCTACCACGACCCCTGCCACAGCCCGATCAAAACCATGAATGCTACTAAAATGACCAGCGAACTGATGGGCAAAGAAGTGGTGTTGAGTGACCGCTGCTGCGGCGAATCGGGCATGTTTGCCGTCAAACGGCCCGATATCGCCACACAAGTGAAATTCCGCAAACAGGAAGAAATCGAGAAAAACCTCAAGCAGCTGCCGCAGGGCGAGCCGGTCAAAATGCTCACCTCCTGCCCCGCCTGCCTACAAGGTTTGAGCCGCTACACCGACGACAACGCCATGCCCGCCGACTACATCGTGGTGGAAATGGCGAAACACATCCTCGGCGACAACTGGCAAAACGAGTTTGTCGAAAAAGCCAATAACGGCGGTATTGAGAAAGTGTTGCTGTAGACCGTATGACACGAGGAGGCCGTCTGAAAATTTTTTCAGACGGCCTCTTTCTCAACAGTTAAATCAAACTGCTTTATTTTTTACGTTGCGGCGGCAAATCGGTACAAGTACCCAATGCTACTTCCGCAGCCATACCGATACTTTCGCCCAAAGTCGGATGCGGATGAATGGTTTTGCCGATATCGACAGCATCACAACCCATTTCGATAGCCAAACAGATTTCACCGATCATATCGCCGCCATTGGGGCCGACAATACCGCCGCCGATGATTTTGCCGCTTTCGGCATCAAAAATCAGCTTGGTAAAGCCTTGATCGCAACCGTTGGCAATCGCACGGCCTGAAGCAGCCCATGGGAAATTGGCTTTGGTAATCTTAATGCCTTGCTCTTTGGCAGCGGTTTCAGTTACACCTACCCAAGCCACTTCGGGAGCGGTATAGGCCACGCCCGGAATCACACGTGCATCAAAATAGGCTTTGTGGCCGGCGCAGTTTTCCGCCGCTACATGGCCTTCGTGCACAGCTTTGTGCGCCAACATAGGCTGACCGACAATATCACCGATGGCGTAAATATGCGGCACATTGGTACGCTGCTGTTTGTCCACTTCGATAAAACCGCGATCGGTAACAATCACGCCGGCTTTTTCGGCACCAATCAGCTTACCGTTGGGCGCACGACCCGCTGCAACCAGCACCACATCGTAACGCTGCGGCTCTTTCGGAGCATTCGCGCCTTCAAAACTTACATAAATACCGTCTTCTTTCGGCTCTACGGCAACGGTTTTGGTGTTGACCATAATGTTATCGAAGCGGTATTCGTTCAGCTTCTGCCAAACTTTAACCAAGTCGCGGTCGGCACCCTGCATCAGGCCGTCCATCATTTCAACTACATCCAAACGGGTGCCCAGCGTGCTGTATACCGTACCCATTTCCAAACCGATGATACCGCCGCCGATAATCAGCATTTTGCCCGGCACTTCTTTCAAGGCCAGCGCGCCGGTAGAGTCGATAATACGGGGATCTTCGGGAATAAACGGCAGGTTTACCACACGGCTGCCTGCAGCGATGATGGCGTTTTTGAAAGCAACGGTTTTCTTCTCGCCGGTTTCTTCCTTGCCTTCACCTGAAGTCAGAGCCACTTCCATGTGGTTCGGGCCGACAAATTGGCCGTTACCGCGAATTACATCCACTTTGCGGGCTTTAGCCATACCGGCCAAACCGGTAGTCAGTTTTCCGATCACTTTTTCTTTATAGCCGCGCAACATATCGATATTTAATTCCGGTTCGGGGTATTTGATACCGTTCGCAGCCAAATGGCGTACTTCGTCAATCACAGCAGCATTGTGCAGCAAGGCTTTGGAAGGAATACAGCCTACATTCAGGCACACGCCGCCCAAAGTGGCGTAACGCTCTACAATCGCGGTTTTCAAACCTTGGTCGGCTGCGGCAAATGCAGCGGAATAACCGCCCGGGCCGCCACCCAACACCACTACGTCGTATTCGGCATCGGCAGAACCGCTGAATTGGGCGGCTTGCGATGCGAGTGCAGCCGCTTTGGGTGCTTCTTCTTTCACGGGCGCAGGGGCTGCTTCGGCTTTTGGCGCTTCGGCTGCGGCACCGGCGGCTTCAATCACGGCAATCACGCCGCCTTCGGAAATTTTGTCGCCTACTTTGACTTTCACTTCTTTCACTACGCCGGCAGCTTCGGCAGGCACATCCATAGTAGCTTTGTCGGTTTCCAGAGTAACCAGCGTATCTTCAACCGCCACAGTATCGCCTGCTTTGATTTCTACGGCGATGATGTCCACATTTTCGTGGCCGCCGATATCAGGAACCTTGAGTTCAATCAAGCTCATTGTTAAACCTTTCAGTAAAGCAGTTTATATACTGCTTTCATTAAAATCTTGTTTTCAGACGGCCTCGTAAGATTCCTAAAGGCCGTCTGAAAAGCCTTACAGCACTACGCGGCGGAAGTCTTTTAACAGGTTCGCCAAATACACGGTAAAGCGCATGCCGGCCGCACCATCAATCACGCGGTGGTCGAACGACAGGCTCAACGGGCACATCAGGCGCGGTTCAAAGGCCGAGCCGTTCCATACCGGTTTCATTTGTGATTTGCACACGCCCAAAATGGCCACTTCGGGAGCGTTCACAATCGGCGTAAAGCCGGTACCGCCGATACCGCCCAAGCTGGAAATGGTGAAGCAAGCACCTTGCATCTCGTTGGGCTTGAGCTTGCCTTCGCGGGCTTTTTTGCTCAACTCGGTTAGCTCTTGGGAAATTTCTTTCAAGCCTTTTTTTTCCACGTCTTTAATTACCGGCACAACCAAGCCGTTGGGTGTGTCGGCGGCAAAGCCGATGTTGTAGTATTTCTTCAGAATCAGGTTTTCGCCGTCAAGAGAAGAATTAAACTCGGGGAAAGCTTTCAATGCGGTTACGGAAGCTTTGATAATGAACGCCAACGGCGACAGTTTCACACCTTCGCGCTCCCACTCTTTGTTCAGAGTTTTGCGGAATTCTTCCAGCTCGGTCATATCGGCATCTTCGTTCACGGTAACGTGAGGAATCATCACCCAGTTTCGTGAAAGATTTTGACCGGAAATTTTCTTAATGCGGGAAAGTTCTTTCACTTCGATTTCACCGAACTTGCTGAAATCTACTTTCGGCCACGGCAGCAAGTCCAAACCGCCGCCCAATGAAGCGGTTGCAGCAGCAGGCGCAGCTTTGCCCGCACCACCTTGCATAGCGGCTTTAACGAAGGCTTTGATGTCTTCGCCGACGATACGGCCTTTCAAACCCGTACCTTTTACCAAGCTCAAATCCACGCCCAATTCGCGTGCCAGTTTGCGTGCAGACGGGCCGGCATGTGCTTTGGCAAATGCGGCTTCATTTACCGGCGTATTGCCGAATGCAGCAACAGGTGCGGCATCGGCCTTAGGTGCGGCAGGAGCCGGAGCGGCTTGTGGCGCAGGAGCTGCAGCTTTAGGTGCTTCTTGTGCGGGAGCTGCGACAGGAACGGCAGTGACACCGCCTCCGGTTTCCACTTCGATAATTTGAGTGCCTTGGGAAACTTTGTCGCCCACTTTCACATACACGGCTTTCACTACGCCGGCAGCAGTGCTCGGCACGTCCATAGTGGCTTTGTCGGTTTCCAAAGTAATCAATGTATCGTCTTCGGACACAGTGTCGCCCACTTTGATTTCAACGGCAATCACATCCACATTTTCGTGGCCGCCGATGTCGGGTACTTCCACTTTTACAGTTGCACCGCCCGCAGCAGGAGCAGCTTGTGCAGGTGCGGCGGCAGGTGCAGGCTCGGCTGCTTTTTCGGCGGCAGGTGCAGCAGCTTCCGCGGCAGCACCGGCGGCCTCAACCAAGACAATCACGCTGCCTTCGGAAACTTTGTCGCCTACGTTGACTTTAACTTCTTTTACCACACCTGCGGCATCGGCGGGTACGTCCATGGTGGCTTTGTCGGTTTCCAGCGTAATCAGGGTATCGTCGACAGCGATGGTGTCGCCCGCTTTCACTTCAACGGCAATCACGTCTACATTTTCATGGCCGCCGATGTCGGGTACTTTGATTTCTACGATTTGACTCATCGTGCTTTCCTTTAACAACCGCAGCAGCAGTGTGCTGCGGCACGTTGTTTTGTTGTAAGACTTAAAAACGGTTTCAAGCGGATATTCTTTTCAGACGGCCTCTTTCACTTTCAGAGGCCGTCTGAAAATATCATTACCGCTTCCAGCTCGGTGCAGTATCGGTTTTGATGCCGTATTTCTCGATGGCTTGTTGCACAATCGCTTTCTCAATCTTGCCTTGGTCGGCCAGTGCGCTCAGTGCGGCAACGGCAACATGGCGGCTATCCACCTCGAAGAAGTCGCGCAGGTTGGCGCGTGAATCACTGCGGCCGAAACCGTCGGTACCCAAAACGTGGTAATCGTTGGGGATGTGGGCGCGGATGCGGTCGGCAAAGCTGCGGATGTAATCGGTAGAAGCAATTACCGGGCCTTCATGTCCTTGCAGCTGCTGGGCAACAAACGGCAATTTGTTTTCTTCCATCGGGTGCAGGCGGTTGTAACGCTCAACTTCGATGGCATCGCGGTGCAGCAGGTTGAATGAAGGTACGGACCAAACATCGGCTTCTACGCCGAAATCAGCTTTCAGCATATCAGCAGCTTTGATGACTTCGTTCAGAATCACACCCGAACCCATCAACTGAACTTTCTTGTCGCTCTTCGCGCCTTCGCGGAACAAATACATACCCTTCAGAATTTCTTCTTCGATGCCTTTGCGTTGCGGCATGGCGGGGTGGGCATAGTTTTCGTTCATCACGGTCAAGTAGTAGAACACGTCTTCTTGTTCCACATACATGCGGCGCAAACCGTCTTGGATAATCACTGCCAATTCGTATTGGAAAGTCGGATCGTAAGACAAGCAGTTCGGAATCAAATCGGCTTGAATGTGGCTGTGGCCGTCTTCGTGCTGCAAACCTTCGCCGTTCAGCGTGGTGCGGCCTGCGGTACCGCCTACCAAGAAGCCGCGTGCGTGCATGTCGCCTGCCGCCCAAGCCAAATCGCCTACGCGTTGGAAGCCGAACATTGAGTAGTAAATGTAGAACGGAATCATAGCGTAACGGTTGTTGGCATAGCTGGTTGCAGCGGCAATCCAGTCGGCCATCGCGCCCGGCTCGTTAATACCTTCCTGCAGAATTTGACCATCAGTAGATTCTTTATAGAACATTAATTGGTCTTTATCTTGAGGAGTATATTGTTGGCCTTTAGGGTTCCAAATACCGTATTGGCGGAACATGCCTTCCATACCGAAAGTGCGGCTTTCATCAGGTACGATAGGCACAATACGTTTACCGATTTGCTTGTCTTTCAGCAAAGTGGAAAGAATACGCACGAACGCCATAGTGGTGGAGAACTCGCGGTCACCACTAGTTTGCAGTTGTGCATCAAATGCACTCAGTTCAGGCACGGATAATGCTTCGTTGTTGGGGTTGCGTTGGGGTAGGTAACCGCCCAAAGCATTGCGGCGTTCGCGCAGATATTTCATTTCTTCGCTGTCTTCGGGGAAGCGGTAGTAAGGCAAATCGCCGCTTTCTATTTGCTCGTCGCTTACCGGAATACCGAAACGGGTACGGAATTTTTTGAGTGATTCCACGTCCATTTTTTTGGCTTGGTGGGCGACGTTTTGACCTTCGCCGGCAGATCCCATGCCGTAACCTTTAATGGTTTTGGCCAAAATCACGGTCGGACGGCCACCGGCATTGTTTACCGCTTCGTAATACGCAGCATAAACTTTGTGCGGGTCATGACCACCGCGGTTCAGCGCCCAGATTTCGTCGTCCGACATGCTGGCCACCATGGCTTTCAGCTCAGGCGTATTGAAGAAATGCTCGCGCACATAGGCACCGTCTTTAGATTTATAAGTTTGGTAATCGCCGTCCAAACATTCGTTCATGCGTTGTTTCAAGGCATTATTGGTATCGGCAGCCAGCAGATTGTCCCAACGGCGGCCCCAAATTACTTTCAACACGTTCCAACCTGCGCCGCGGAAGTTACCTTCCAACTCTTGAATGATTTTGCCGTTTCCGCGCACTGGGCCGTCCAAGCGTTGCAAGTTACAGTTAATCACGAAAATCAGGTTGTCCAAACCTTCGCGGGCGGCCAGTGAAATTGCGCCTTGGCTTTCCGGTTCGTCCATTTCGCCGTCGCCACAGAACACCCATACTTTGCGGCCTTTGGTTTTGCTCAAGCCGCGTGATTCCAGATACTTCAGGAAACGGGCTTGGTAAATGGCCATCAACGGGCCCAAGCCCATAGATACAGTGGGGAACTGCCAGAAATCAGGCATCAAGTGGGGATGCGGGTAAGAAGACAGACCTTCGCCTTCCACTTCTTGGCGGAAATTGTCGAGTTGAGCTTCGGTCAGACGGCCTTCTACGAAAGCGCGGGCGTAAATACCCGGTGAAACGTGGCCTTGAATGAAGATCATATCGCCCTCTTCGCCGTCGCCTTTGGCTTTCCAGAAATGGTTGAAGCCGACATCATACAAAGTGGCGGAAGATTGGAAAGAAGCAATATGGCCGCCCAATTCCAAATCTTTTTTACCTGCACGCAATACCATAGCTGCGGCATTCCAACGGATAGCAGCACGGATACGGTGCTCCAAATCGTGATTGCCGGGTGATTTTTGTTCTTTACCAACGGGAATGGTATTCAAATAAGCCGTGGTAGCATCGAACGGCATGTGTACGCCGCGGCGGCGGGTATATTTAACCAATTGTTCCAGCAGGTAATGGGCACGTTCGGTACCTTCGCTTTCCAAAACCGAGCTTAAAGCATCCAGCCATTCCTGGGTTTCAATCGGATCAACATCTTGAATTTGAGCGGACATGATTATCCCTTCTGTTGAGTGTTATGAAATCAGCCTGATTTGCAGGCTTTCTCTTTTTCGTTTGCGAAACCGTTTGCGTAAATAAACAGTTTGCGCATCAAACAAAACGCTTGCGGCAACACGAAAACGCCCTGTCTGCTCCGCAATTATTGCGATAAAACCGTACGGTTTTGGACGGGACACAAGTATGCCGCAATATACATTGCTTAACTTGGAATGCTATCAGTAAACAGATGTTCTGGCAAATTGAAAACGACCGTTTTTAAACGGCGATTATTGGATTTCGAAACAACTTTATATAAATATCTTCGAAATAGAAAATATTATGCAAAAATATCAAAAATTATTTTCTATTCAGAAAATAAAAAATCAAAAAAGAAAATAGAATTTACTTAACCTGCGATTTACGTAACTATTTTTCACTTACATCAATAACGATAAAAATAAATTGCCGCCACACGGGATACAAATGCATAAAAAAACACATAAGCATAATCCATATAACTACAAAATTTAAAATATTGAACCCCTTACCTCTCAAAATACCAATGTGGCTTAAAGCACAGAAACCAAAAATCTCGATAAGATTTCGATATCGCAAAAAGGCCGTCTGAAAGCACTAATTTAGCTTTCAGACGGCCTTGCCTTATATAAAAATTATAAAAATCGGAATTTAGTCTTCGTGCGTGCGGTTGCGTTTGAGCAGAATCCTCACCGCTCCGTCGTTGCCTTTATGCGGTTCCACATAGGCCAGCACGTCGGGATGCGCCATCAGCCAACGCCTTACCAAAGTTTTCAGCACGGGTTCGTAGCCCGACGACCCGAGGCCGCTGCCGTGTATGATTTCACCGCACACGCCGCGTTTTTTGGTGAACTCGATAAACTCGCTCAACACTTCCTGTGCCTGCTCTTGCGTATAACCGTGCAAATCCACATCAGCCACTACCGGCCAATGACCGCTTTGCAGGCGGCGGATGTCATTTTTACCTTGTCCGTTTTTACTGAACGATGCGGGCGGCTCGTTGAAACCGCCGTCGCTGACATAAAAATAATCGCTGGCCTCCAAGCCTGCTTCGTCATTCTTGCGCGGCTTGATCGGCGCAGTATCCTGCGGCGGAGTATAACGATTGGTGTTCTTCAACGGTGTTACGCCACCCATTTCTTTGGCGAAATCTACTTCTTGAGCAGCCTGTTTGCGTTCCTCCGCTTCGGCTTCCGCACGTGCCTGCGCTTCTTTTTTAGCCTGTTTGCCCAAAGCCTTTAAAGTGGACTGGAAATCGTGGGTCATGTGTTGCTACCTTTTATATTTTCAGACGGCCTTCAATGCCGCCGTATGTCATCCAATGTTTCGCTGCCGAAATCCTCACCGGCAATCATCGCGGCGATGCGGGCGGCAGTATCGGCCGCGCTGCTCAAGCCGCCTTGTGTTTTTAAGTCTTGAAACTGCCGCAACATCGGGAAAACCCCTGCTTCGGCAGCACGGATTTCCGCCTGCATATCGGTATCCACCACGCCCGGAGCGATGCAGACGGTTTTTATATCGGCGTGTTGTTCGGCAGCAATACAGCGGGCATGATGGTCTAAGGCCGCTTTGGTTGCGCCGTAAACACTCCAACCCGCATAGGCGTTCCGTCCGGCTCCGCTGCCGATGTGCACGATCTTCAAAAAGCTGTGTGCGGGTTTTCTTGCTATCAAGTGATTGGAGAGCAACAGCGGTGCGGTAACGTTTAACGATACGGCGGCGGCGATTTCCACCGGGTTTTGCATACCTGCCACGGCATTCGGAGCAACTACGGCGGCATTATTGATTAAAATGATTTCATCCGCACCGTCGATAAAGTTATCCAACAGGCCGTCTGAAAGCAAGTGGATTATTGCTTTACTGTCGCCCAAATCAATAGCATGCTGCAACAGCTTTTCAGACGGCCTCAAATCGACCTGTCGCCGTGCCAAACCTAAAACAGCGCAACCTTTCTTCAAATAATGCTCTGCCAGTGCACGCCCCAAGCCGCCGCTGTGTCCGCTGATGATGATTTTGGTATTCATAAAACAATCCTATCTGTGCCGTCGACAATACCGCTTAACCAAGCTGGTTCATACCCGGCATTTTAATCAATTTTCAGACGGCCTGAAACATACGGGCATATCCAGCAAACTGATTTTGATGTATATTAAGCAACCCTTTATATGCCCGTTTCAGACGGCCTTTGAATATCATATATCTTTGTAATACAAAGGAATTACAATATGTTTAAACGCCCCGAAGAATTAATTGTCGCCATACTCGCCGCTCTGTGGGTAATATTGACTTATCTGATCGCCAATTATTTCGGCGCACCTTCTCAAACCAAATTACTGATTACCGCGCTTACGCTGATTTGGGCGGCGGTATGTTTCGTATTGTGGCAACGCAACCTCAGCCGCACCATCTGGCCTTTCTTCCTCGGCTTGCTCGCTGCCTGCTGGTGGCCGTATCTCGACTGGATTGCCGTGCGCAACATCGTGGTTTCCGGCACGGTAACGGACACGATTCTGATTGCCAAACCATGGTATGCCACATGGACGTTTAAATGTATTTTAGCCGTTATCCCCGTGATTCTCGGCTACGCTCTCAAATGGAAAATGAGCAGCGCACACAAAACCGTCGACTGATAAACAGCAGCACATTGCAAGAGGCCGTCTGAAAACTTTTCAGACGGCCTCTTCCCTTTACCTGCATCCTATTTATGCTTATAAAATCGGCTCTTGAAATACATATCTGCACCCTCGCGCAGCAATACCAGAGTTACGGCAGCCAACGGCAAACCCACCAGCATGCCGACAAATCCCATCAACTGCCCGAACGCCATCAATGAAAAAATCACCCAGAAAGGCGAAAGGCCGATACGGTCGCCGACGATTTTCGGCGTGATGAAAAAACTTTCCAAAAACTGCCCTACACCGAATACCGCCCACACCATCAGCAACCCTTGCCACGAGCCGAATTGCAGCAACGCCGCCAGCGTAGCCAACAGCAGGCCGGTAAACGCGCCCAGATACGGTACAAACACCAAAATTCCGGCAATCATACCGATGGCAAAACCTGAATCCAAACCGGTAAACATCAGCCCTATACCGTAAATCAAACCCATAATCAGCATTACCATCAACTGCCCGCGCAAAAACTCGCTCAACACCTTATCCATATTGCCGCTGACGCGCATATAGGTATCGATAAAACGACGGGGCATCAAAGCACGGATGCCGTGCGACCAGCGTTGCCAGTCGAGCAAAAAGTAATACAGCAGAAAGGGCAGCAACATCAAATTGGTAACACCCATCACCACATTGCCGCTTTGCCGCATCAAAGTCGGTGCCAGCTTCTGAAAAGTATTGTTCAATTGTCCGGTATGCGCCTGAAGCCACGCCACCATCGTTTGCGTGTCGATTTTAATATGCTCGCCCGCAATATCATTCAACCACGGCAGCAGTTTGTTTTGCACAAAATAAATCATTTGCGGCAACCGCATCACAATATTGTTGAACTGGTTAATCAGCATCGGTACGATAATCAACACCAAAGCCAACAGCACCAGCAGCGAGAAAATCATTACCAGCATCGAAGCCAGCCCGCGCTTCACACCCTTATGACGCAGCTTCTCCACCAGCGGGTTCAGAATATAAGCCAACACCGCCGCCACAATAAAAGGCGTGAGGATGTCGCCGAGCGCATACAGCAGCCATACCAGCAATGCCAACACCAAACCCATAATAATCCACGGTTTGGCTCCGCGTTTTTTCTTTTGATACATAAATTTCCTATTTTCAAACTTATCGGACGCCTCTTTCAGACGGCTACGAAGCATATCAGTTTCACGGCTGTTTTGCATCCGGCCGTTCTTGAGCGGAGGCCGTCTGAAATTATTCGCCTGCCGCAAACCATGATTCTGCAAATTCAGGTAAAATAGCGGCGATTTTTACCCTTACAGAAAGCCCGAAACATGAGCGATTCATTGAGCTACCGCGACGCAGGCGTAGACATCGACGCAGGCGACCAACTCGTTGAAAACATCAAACCTTTTGCCAAACGCACCATGCGCCCCGAAGTATTGGGCGGTTTGGGCGGCTTCGGCGCACTGGTGGAAATCGGCAAAAAATACCAAAATCCCGTGCTCGTTTCCGGCACCGACGGCGTAGGCACCAAACTGAAACTGGCTTTCGACTGGGACAAACACGACACCGTCGGCATCGACCTCGTGGCCATGAGCGTGAACGACATTCTGGTGCAAGGCGCAGAGCCGCTGTTTTTCCTCGACTACTTCGCCTGCGGCAAACTCGATGTTGCCCGCGCCACCGACGTGATTAAAGGTATCGCCCAAGGCTGTGAAGAATCCGGCTGCGCCCTCATCGGCGGCGAAACCGCCGAAATGCCCGGCATGTATCCCGAAGGCGAATACGACTTGGCCGGTTTCGCCGTGGGCGTAGTGGAAAAAGACCAAGTTATCAACGGCCGCAGCATCGTACCCGGCGACATCGTGCTGGGCTTGGCTTCCAACGGCGCACATTCCAACGGCTATTCGCTGGTACGCAAAATCATCGAACACGACCAACCCGATTTGGACGCACCGTTTGACGGCAGCAAAACCCTGCGCCAAGCCATCATCGCGCCTACCCGCCTGTATGTAAAACCGATTCTCGCCGCGCTGAAACAGTTCACCATCAAAGGCATGGCGCACATCACCGGCGGCGGCATCACCGAAAACATACCGCGCGTGCTGCCCGAAAACACCGTTGCCCAAATCGACGCCAAAGCATGGGAAATGCCCAAGCTGTTCCAATGGCTGCAACAAGCGGGCAACGTGGCACAACAGGAAATGTACCGCACCTTCAACTGCGGCATCGGCATGGTGGTCATCGTCGCCAAAGAAGATGCCGACGCAGTGCAGAAATTCTTGGCCGATCAAGGCGAAACCGTTTACCGCTTGGGCGAAATCCGAGCGCGCAACGGCGACGAACATCAAACCCAAGTGGCCTAACATCAGGCTCACTTCACTAAACGGAGGCCGTCTGAAAACAGATTTTCAGACGGCCTTGCCTTCAAATCAAAGCCATTAAACCCCATGAACATTATCGAAAAACAAGCCTTAAAATTTATCCTCAAACACACGCAGGAAACGCATCAGAAGGAAATGTCCGACTACGTACAAACCCATTGGGCACGCTACCGCGCAGGCGAAATCAATCTGCAAGAAGCCAAAACACTGGCCAAACAGGCCCGCCCGATGCTGAAGCCCGAAAGCGTGGCTGAGCTGACCGAGTTTGTGAAAACTTGGTCTAAACGTTTGAATTTCAAATAATCTCTATCTGATGCCGTCTGAAAGCGGGCTTTGCGAGCTTCGCTAAAGCAAGCCATGCAAGTTTCGCCCAACCCCGCATCAGCTGTTCAGACGGCCTCTCCCAACGCAATACGCACAATCCGTTGGTCTAAGTTCCGCTTGCCCCAGCGGGTGCGGTAAAGTAAACGGGCGATCCACGGATAGCGGTGGCCGCAGCAATCGCTTAAATAAGCCACATGCTCGACACGCAGGCCGGGCAGCCACTTCTCCATCTCGCCAGCATCAACCACCGACCATTTGAATTCGGGGCGTTCGCCGACTTGATTCATTTTCCCCAACGCATCATGGTGCTTCGCCTTGCCGACCGCAAACACCGGCACGATATCGAATACCGCAACCACGCCCGGCAGCTTGTGCGACAGTTTGGCAAAAAGTGCCTGCACTTCCGCCAAGTCGAAATACATCAGCACCCCTTCCAACACCAGCAAAACGGGCTTGCCGTGCGCCGCTACCGTGTCCATCCAGCTTTCATCAAACATCGACTCAGCCAGATAATGATTGCCGTCTTCCGGCAGCAGTTGTCGGCGCAGTTCAATCACTTCGGGTAAATCCAAATCATACCAAGCGGTAACGGCGGGTTTACCCAAACGCTCAAAACGCGCATCCAGCCCCGCGCCGAGCTGCACGACCACGGCATCGGGGTGTTTCGCCAAAAAGCCTTTGATTTCATTATCCATCAAAGCGGCACGCCCGCAGCAGCCGGGCTGCGACATCTTCGCTCCGGCAAACGCGCTGAAATCGTAGTCGATCTGCTTCATCATGCGCGCGGCCGCCTCGTCCCGCAGCAGCGCATCGGCGCGGTCGTTTTCTACCGCTTTGGCCCACAGTGTAATCAGCATGGTTTCTGACAATACGCTGATTTCGTTGGCGGAAATTTTTTTGTCCATTGCACTTCTCCATAAACAAAAATGATTATCATGTTAACACAAACCTGCGGATTAAACCGCGCACCTGTTTTTCAGACGGCCTGCTCAAGCTAAAAACCGCATTTGCCGGATAAAAACCTACCTATTCTTTTACATGCCCTTGCAATAGTGCTAGTATTCATATAACAATTTTTAAAAAACAAACTTTTACATCAACGTCTTACTCGTTCCCGCTCAACAACTGAGAGAGGTCGAGTATGTCTTCCGAAAAAGAAACCCCGCCCGTCAAGCGCCCCGCTTATTTTGTGTGGACTTCCATATTGGTAGGCTGCCTTGCTGTTATGGCCGTCGTAAACCCTGCTCTACTCACCAATTCCATCGCCGATATCAGCAAATTTTTCTACCTGAAATTCGACTGGATCGTGATGTGGCTGCCGCTTTTGGCTTTTACCGTGGGGATGGCGGTGGCTCTGTCTCCCCGTTTCGGCAAAATAAGGCTGGGCGGCAAAGATGCCCAACCGGAATATTCGTTCATGTCGTGGATGAATATGCTGTTTACCGCCGGCATCGGTGTCGGCATCGTATTTTTCGGCCCCATCGAAGCGTTATGGCACTACTACCATTCCCCCATCGGCATACAGGCCGCCAATCTGCCTGAATATCAGAAAGTGGAAAACGCCATGAGCCTCGCGCTGCACGTATGGGGCATTCCGGCATGGTCGCTTTACACCATCGGCGGTTTGGTGATGGCCTATTTTATGTACCAGCATAAAACTGAATGCACACCTGCCGCCCCTTTGCAATATGCGTTCAAAAATAAAAAATGGGCCAAACCGCTGGGCATTACCGTTACCGCCGTTGCCATCATTTCCATTGCCATGTCGGTTTCGTCTTCCATCGCCATGGCTTCTACGCAAATCTCGTCAGGGTTGCAAATCATTACCGGCATGGGCTTCGATACCCTCGGTTGGAAATTGATCGTACTCACCTCCATTGCCGCACTCTATACCGCAGGCGCTGTCTTACCGATTCACAAAGGGATGAAACTGCTGGGCGATGTCACCGTTTTCCTGTCGATATTGATGCTGGTGTTTGTTTTCATTACCGGCCCCACCCATTATTTTCTCAGCACCTTAGTGGTATCCATCGGTAACATCCTCACCCAAACCGTGCACCACTCTTTCGAGCTTTACCTTTTCCAAAACCGCGATTGGATGGTGTGGTATCCGATGGCTTACTGGGTTTGGTGGGTTACTTGGGCACCGTTTGTAGGCGTGTTCCTCGCTAAAATTTCCAAAGGCCGGACGCTGCGCGAGTTTATATTCGCCTCCATACTCGTGCCGGTGGGCTTTCTTGTGATTTGGTTCTCGGTATTCTCAGGCTTCAGCTTGCTGGATACGGTGGAAGGCACGGGGCGTTTGGCCGAAATCGCCAACAAAGGCGACTATGAAGGCACGTTTTACTACCTGCTCAATATGTTGCCGCTCTCAGGCTTCACTAAACCGCTTACCGTGGTACTGTTTCTCGGCTTCGTCGTAACCACCGTAACCAGCGCCGCCATTTCATTGGGCATCATGACCAGCAGCGACGGCCGCCGTGAAAACAAATTCCGTGCCGTGGTATGGAGCGTATTGATGACGCTCATCGGCTACGCAGTGATTTTTACCGGCAAAATGGAAGGGATTAAGGCTGTCGGCTCGTTCTCAGGCTTTCCGTTTGTATTCATTATGTATCTGTGGTTCGCCGCATTGTGGCGGCAGCTCAACCGCGACGTACCCCGCCCCGCAGAAACCGCACCGAAGGAGGAATAAACCATGCAAAAAGAGTTGCTTTATTGGAACCAAAGCATTCAGGAAAACATTCTCGAAACTTCAATGATGCTGCTGACTTTGCTGTTTCTGTTTTATGTGATCAAACTGGCTTTCTTCGAAAAAGACGATTGAATTGAAAACTACAACCAAAGAGGCCGTCTGAAAATGTTTTCAGACGGCCTTTTTTTTTTAAAATTTTTAATATTATTAATTACATATTATCAGGCAAAGGCTGTAAAAATTCACTTTTAATGTATAAGCATTTTTTATTAACATCTTCATTATTTTGAATGGTTTGCGGACAGAAAATTTTAATATTACCTAAATTCCATGCTATATAACCATAAAAAGCATTAGAATATTTATATCCATTTATATTTATACGAGGAGGCAAAGGTTGAAAAACTTTTTTCCACGTTTCCATATGATCAACTGATATTGAATTTTCAATATTTTCTTTACTTCTCAAAGCATTCCATTCCACAAAACGAGTATCGATTAAATACCAACGAGCTTGTCGATAATTTTCAATGTAGCCTAGTGACATTAACAAGCCACTTCTAACTTGAGAACCTGGGAGTAGCACCATAAATGCACCTAATAAAATAATAAACATGATAGGGAAACACCATAATATAGTATGGTTATTTCCCTTCCCTACTCCTAAAAATCCAAATGAAGGTAAAATATTAATCAAGTAGCACATGATGACTGTAATAAGAAAAGAAGATTTATCACTATCAAACCAAATTTCGCTTATTAAAAAAACAAATAAAATCAACAAAAGATTAGATAAAGCAAATACTACCCCAAAAGAAAAAAAATCTAAAACAAAATCCCAACTTCTATAAACTTTTATTTTTATATTTTTCATAAATTTATTTTTCATGAAAAACATAAGAAGAATACAAGTTAATGGAATGGCTAATATCCAAAATAATCTTATATTCTCATAATCTTCAAAATGTAAAACAAGTCCTCTTCCTAAAATGAATATCACAATCGAAAATAAGAATAAATTAAAATAATTATTTGATTTTATAAATAAAAAAGTAAAAAGCGGGAACAAAAAATAATATAGTGTAAGAAAAAATATAAATATTAGTTCATTTTTCTTAACAGCTGCCCATCCTATAAAATATATTCCAATAAAATCTTTTAATATCAAAAATATCAATATAATCAAATAAAATTTAATATTTTTTTTCTCATACTTATTAACAAGTTTAGCTAAATTATAGGGAGCGAAAAAAGGGAGTCCAAAAATATAAATAACTAAAAAAGAAAATAATATTAAAATTGAAAAAAATACTGAAGGAGTTGCTATTACCTCTGAAAACAAGCCAACGCTATTTAAAGTAAAAAGATGAGCATAAATTAGCGTAGCTCCTAAAAGTAATGCTATTGGAGAAACTGCTGCAATAATCTTTATCCAATGTTCCAACCAAATCCATATACTAAATTTTTCTTTTAAATCATGTTTTCTTATTGGCTTAAGAGTACTTCTCAATCTTTTTTTAGATACTAACAATTTCCGCATATAAATTTTCTCCCTTAAGATTATTTAAATTTTATCAACAATATTTAAAACTGCTTACTAAACTCCCAACCACCCGGCAATCACGTTCCAATAAAACAAACAGCCAATGGCACACACCGCCACCACAATCCCCGCCGCATTCACCGCACTGATTTTCTCTTTAAACGCCAACGCACCCACCAGCGTGCCCAGCACAATCACGCCGATATTCATGCCGGCAAATACCAACGTAGGGTTGCTGCTCATTTCCTGATGGGCACGCACATACGTAAAAATATTGGCGAAATTCAAACAACCCAAAACCAAGCCGCCGAGTATGCCTGCGGCCGTCCATTTGGTAGCTTTGGCAAACAGATAACCGAACATCAACACGGCAGCCAAGCCGAATGCCACCAGCAGGTTGCCTGCAAACGCCGTGCCGCTTTTGGCGACTTGTTTGAACAGAATATCAATCACCCCGTAACCCGCCCATACGCCGAGCAACAAAGCGGCGGTGGCAAAAAAGCCGCCCGATTTTTTACCGCCGTCCGATTTCCACAGCAAGCAAAATAGTGCGGTAAACGCCAACGCAATGCCGATAACGCGGCCTTGCGAAAGCCGTTCGCCGAAAATCAGAAACGAAGCGGCAATCGGCAAAAACAGCGACAGCCGCTGCGCCGCATCGGATTTCACAATGCCCGCATGCTGCACCGCCTTGCCCATAATCACAAACACGCCGGGCAGCAGCACACCGAGCGCGGCAAACAGCCACCATGTCGGCAGATAAGATTTCCATGAATAAAGATCGGGTTGCAGTAAAAACACGGTTAAGGCAATCGCCGCGATATAGTTCACCGCTACGGCTTGTTCGATATCGATTTTTTTGGAACGGGCGATTTTCAGCAATACGGATACGAATACGCTGAAGAAGATGCTGGAAAGGAGATAAATCATATTTTCACTAAAAATAATCTTTTCAGACGGCCTCTTGAATTCCAAGAGGCCGTCTGAAAAAAGTTGGGGGAAAATTCAAAAAACAGTCAAATGTTTACAGCCAACCGTCCGGCGACACAGGCTTGTTATCGTAGAGCTTGATAAATCCGGCGACCAAACGGTAAATAAACCAAACGCTGACCACAATCCACACCAATCCGCCGATAAGCAGGGCGAGCGTTACCCAGCCAACCAAAACCCCCAGCAAACTCCACCAGAAAGTTTTAATCAAATACTGCATGTGCTCGTAATAAATCGTTCCCAGCATTTCATCACGCTTCACATACGCCATAATCACGCCTACCAGCGCAGTAATCCCGTTGATCAGCGATAATGCATACAGAGCATACACAATGATGGTGTAGGTACGCAGATTATCAGGGGCGGGTTTATTGTGTTCGATAACCTCATGGTTCATAAATACTCCTCCTTTGCTCGATTTATCTTCTAAGTATCTGTGGCGACACTAACATCTTGAGGGTTCAATGTTTTCAGGGCTTGCGGCGATACGGCTACCAAAAAGCCCCGTTTGCCCCCGTTGATGTAAATCACATCCAAATCCCAAATCGTGCGCTCCACATATACAGGCAGCGCCGTTTTGATACCGAACGGGCTGGTGCCGCCCACCAAAAAGCCTGTCCATTTATTCGCCTGTTTCGGGTCGGCCGGTTCGATATGCTTCATACCCAACTCGCGGGCCAAATTGCGGGTGGAAATGTGTTTGTCGCCGTGCATCAGCACAATCATGCCTTTTTTCTGCTCGTTTTGCAGCACGATGGTTTTAACCACCTTATGCTCGGGCACACCCAAACACTGCGCCGAATGCGCCGTACCGCCATGTTCGACATAAGGATAAAGACACGGTTCAAAATCCACCTTGCGGTCGCGTAAAAAACGGATGGCCGGCGTAACGGGATAATCAGGTTTGCTCATAATTAAAAGAGGCCGTCTGAAAAAATTGGAGAAAGAAAATTGAAGAACAGGCAGCGTAAAGCCCGTACATTCTTAAAAACAAAGTGGCCCTATGTTACCATAATTGCTTTCATTTACCCGCTCATCACAAAGGAAACGACATGACTGTGCAATACTTCGGCCAAACGCCCCGCCTCTCCGAAGCCACCGTTGCCAACGGCTTTGTATTTCTCTCCGGCATGGTACCGGAACGCACCGACGTAAGCGTTGCCGACCAAACCCGCGACGTGCTGGCACAAATCGACAAATGGCTGGCCGAATGCGGTTCCGACAAAAAACACATTCTGGAAGCCACCATATTCCTGCCCGATTTAGCCAACTACGCCGCCATGAACGAAGCATGGGACGCATGGGTCGCCCCCGGGCACACACCCGCCCGCGCCTGCGTGGAAGCAAAGCTGGCCAATCCCGACTGGGCGGTAGAAATCAAAGTCTCCGCCGTGCAGATCAAAAAATAATGTCCGAAAGGCCGTATAAAACAAACGTTTCAGACGGCCTTGCATAATGCCGGATTGTAAAAATCAACAGAGAATCAAATCATTAAAATAAAATCACACAAACACTACGAAAAAACTTAGTTATAATAAACTTAATCTGAACAACCCGTTTTCAGACGGACTCCAACCATTCAAGGAACCCCGATGCTGCTGGCACTTTCATTGCGCGACTTTGTGATTGTCGAAAAGCTCAACCTCAACTTCCAAAGCGGTTTTACCGTGCTCACCGGCGAAACCGGTGCCGGTAAATCCATCACGCTTGATGCCATCGGCCTCTTGCTGGGCGACAAAGCCGATTACGGCCAAATCCGCACCGGAGCCAAAGAAGCCCAACTCTCCGCCCTGTTCGATATAAGCGCCCTGCCCGATTTGCAAAACCAACTGCGCGAACAAGGCCTGCTCGAAGAAGGCTCGGAAGAACTCAGCATCCGCCGTATCATCGATGCCAAAGGCAAAAGCCGCAGCTTCATCAACAATCAGGCCGCCACGCTCGCACAACTGAAAGCCGTCGGCGAGCAACTCATCGACATCCACGGCCAAAACGCCCACCACTCGCTCAACCAAGAAATCGCCCAACGCAACCTGCTCGATGCCTTCGCAGGCAGCCTACCGCAAGCCGAGGCGGTAAAACAGCATTATCAACGCTGGAACAATGCCCGCAAAGCCCTGAACGAAGCTCAAAACCAAGTCGAAAATATCGCCATCGAACGCGAAAGGCTGGAATGGCAATTCAACGAACTCAACCGCCTCGAACCCAAATCGGGCGAATGGGAAAATCTCAGCCAAACCCACGGCAGCCTCGCCCATGCCGCCGATCTGTTACAGGCCGCCGAACAAACCGGCGAATACATAGACGGCGACAACGGCATGCAGCGGCAACTTTACCGGTGCCGAAAGCTGCTGGAAAACCTACAAAATATCGAGCCGCGCTTTGCCGAAAGCCTCAACATGCTCGCCAGCATCGAAGCGGAACTCAGCGAAATCAGCACCAACATGCGCGATGTTGCCAACCGCGTGGAAATCGATCCCGAGGAGCTGGCCGAACAAGAACGGCGCATGGGCGAACTGATGGGAATGGCACGCAAATACCGCGTCGAGCCGGAAGAGCTGCCCGCCAAACTGCGAGAATTAAACGAACAACTGCAAACTCTGCATGACGCAGCCGACATCACCGCGCTGGAAGCCGCCGTTGCCCAAAGCGAAGCCGAATACATGGAAGCTGCACAAAAACTTTCCGAACAGCGCCGCCAAGCGGCTGCCAAGCTCGGCCGCGAAACCACCGAACACATGCAGCATCTGGCCATGAAAGGCGCACAATTCCATATCGAGCTGCTGCCGTCCGCACCTGCGGCACACGGTTTGGAACACGTGCAATATCAGGTTTCTGCCAACAAAGGCAGCCTGCTGCGGCCGCTCAACAAAGTTGCTTCCGGCGGCGAACTGGCACGCATCAGCCTTTCCATCCAAGTCGTTACCAGCCAATATACCCACGTGCCGACTTTGATTTTCGACGAAGTGGATACCGGCATCGGCGGCAGTGTAGCCGAAACCGTAGGCCGTGCCTTGCACTCGTTGGGCAAACAGCACCAAGTGCTCGCCGTTACCCACCTGCCTCAAGTCGCCGCCTGCGGCGAAAACCACTGGCAGGTACGCAAACACAGCGAAGGCGAGCAAACCGTCAGTGAAATCAATGTATTGGACGATACTCTCCGCATCGAAGAAATTGCCCGCATGCTTGGCGGAGAAACCATTACCGACACCACGCGCAACCACGCAGCCGAGCTATTGGAAATGGCGGCAAGCAAATAAACCTACCGCCCGCCGTTATCATGCTGAAATATGTAACTTAAACGACCTCAAAAAGTTGAAGGCCGTCTGAAAACTTTTCAGACGGCCTTTCCGAAAAACTCTTTGCCCAACGGCTTACAGCACACCTAAAGCAGCATCATAATTCGGCTCTTGGGCGATTTCACTTACCAATTCGCTGTGCAGTACTTGATTGTTTTCATCCAAAACCACCACTGCACGTGTAGTCAACCCTTTCAGCACGCTGCTTTCAATTGCCACACCGTAGTCTTTTGCAAAACTGCTGCGGAAAGTAGAAAGCGCTACAACATTCTCAATTCCTTCTGCACCGCAAAAACGGCCTTGGGCAAACGGCAAATCGGCCGAAATACACAATACCACTGCATTATTCAGAGCGGCCGCTTTTTCATTGAACGTACGCACCGATTGAGCGCACACGCCGGTATCCACACTGGGGAAGATATTCAGGATTTTACGTTTACCAGCAAAATCAGCCAATGTTTTTTCAGACAAATCACCAGCAGTCAATTGGAAATCAGGCGCTTTTTGGCCTTTTTGCGGGAATACGCCGCCCACTTCAACAGAATTGCCTTGCAGGGTTACTTGAGACATGTTTATCCTTTCATTTCGTCGGTTAAGCAATCAAACGACCGTTTTGTGTTATTTTCGGCCGTTTGAGTTTTCATTATTTCGGAAATTTACATGGAGGCAGGGCGGCAGGATAAATCGAAACCTGTGTTTGGGTCAGTGCAAATAATGTTTCCAACTGCCGCTGGGTTTGATTTTGCGCATGTCCTAAAATATCCGCTTTACAGGCACTCGCCAATACTTGTTTTTTCGCCTGCTCCTGTACAACTTTCAACACGCTTTTATCAATCGGATGCAGGCCGAACGAGCCGGTTTTGATATCGTAAATTTCCAGATTTTCGAGATTTACACTCAGAATTTCCACCGGCGGCAAACTGATAATTACTTTGTTATTGACCACATTTACATTTTCGGCCTTCAGTTTGTTTAAATCCAATCCCGCCAGCACCTTGCCTTGCGCTACAAACAAACCGGTTTGCGAATCCTGCCAAAGCGCATACCAGTTGCCTTTCTTTTCGGTTTTAATAATGGTATCGATATGGAAAGCCGTACTCTCCAAACGATTCAAATGTTGAATCTGTGTCAGCACACTTTCACTCGTCAACACCTTGTGGGTGTCGTTCTTTGGCTTATTACTGCTGAAAAACCATGCGGCGGCAATAGCGATAATCAATAAAATCAACACCGGAGCAATACGTAGAAAGGTTTTCATAGTAAGCGTGCTTCGTTTTATTTAAACAATTGCAATATAGTATTTTCAAATAAAAGTTTCAATATCAAGACCACCTGAAAATATCAAGAAATCTTTATAAACCTTCTTCCACAACGTATCTTTACATTACACATCACTTGGTGGATTTCCTATCTACATGATATGTCTGAATTACCTGTATTGTTACGCCATAAATTGCATCCTTATCTAAAGATTTTGCAAAGATCTAATAAATGGTTTTCATACTGTCTTTACCTAAATTACCAAATAGTAATAAATAAAAAATAATACTTAAATTTGCTTTTTAGTAAAACCGGACATATAATCCACTGTAACCCGCACAGGCAAGGAATTCTTATGGATACCGTAGAACTGCGCCGCCACAATCTGCGTCAATGGATAATACGGCTTTACGGCGGACAGCAGGCACAATTCGTCGCTGCTACCGCCATCAATCAAGGTGAATTGTCCGCCCTTTTGAAAAACAAATCATTCGGAGAAAAAAAAGCCCGAAAAATTGAGCAAACCGCCGGGATGCCCGCCATGTGGCTGGACACCGACCACGGCGACACTCCCTCCGAAAATACCACGCACACATCTGAAACGAGTAAAAAAATGAGCAACATTTCTCCTATTTCCGAAATTCTCGCCGACATCAAAGCCGGTAAAATGGTGATCATCACCGATGCCGAAGACCGCGAAAATGAAGGCGACCTCTTAATGGCCGCCCAATTCGTTACGCCCGAGGCGATTAATTTTATGATTAAACACGCCCGCGGCTTGGTATGCCTGCCGATGGATGAAACCATGGTTGAAAAACTCGGACTGCCGATGATGACCCAGAAAAACGGTGCCCAATACGGCACCAATTTTACCGTATCCATTGAGGCGGCCCACGGCATTTCCACCGGCATTTCCGCAGCCGACCGCGCCCTTACCATCCAAACCGCCGTTTCCCCCAATGCCAAACCCGAAGATATCGTGCAGCCCGGCCACATCTTCCCGTTGCGTGCCCAAAAAGGCGGCGTACTCGTGCGTGCGGGTCATACCGAAGCAGGCGTGGATTTGGCACAAATGTGCGGTCTGATTCCCGCCGCCGTCATCTGTGAAATCATCAACGACGACGGTACCATGGCACGCATGCCCGAATTGCTGAAGTTTGCAGAAGAACACAACCTCAAAATCGGTACCATTACCGATTTGATCGAATACCGCAGCCGCACCGAAAGCCTGCTTGAAGAAATGGGCGATATGCCCGTGCAAACGCCGTGGGGCGACTTCCAGCAGCATGTTTATGTAGACAAACTTTCCGGCGAAACCCATCTGGCACTGGTTAAAGGTACGCCCGAAGCAGGCAAAGAAACCCTCGTGCGCGTGCACGAGCCTTTCAGTGTAATGGATTTTCTGCAAACCAACCCCCGCCACTCATGGTCGCTGCCCGCCTCGCTCGAACGCATTCAGCAAGCCGAAAGCGGTGTAATTATTCTGTTGCACCGCACCGAAACCGGCGCAACCCTACTCGACCGTACCCTGCCCAAAGGCATGAGTCAAGCACGCAAATGGGACAGCAAAACCTATGGCATCGGTGCACAAATCCTCGCCAACCTCAACGTAAAAAAAATGCGTGTGATGGGCAAACCTTCATCGTTCACCGGCTTAACCGGCTTTGGTTTGGAAGTGGTCGGGTTTGAAGAAGCGGACGGTAACTCGGATATTTAAACGCTCGAAACCCGCAACCCGACCGCCAACGGTTTTTCAGACGGCCTGTTAAGATACAAGGCCGTCTGAAAACATCATCAAAAGATAAAGCCATGCACATGCAATCTGCCAAACAATACGCCGCTCCGACCTTGGTAGTCGGCTGTGTCATCTTCGGATTAGGCAGCCTGATTGTTAAATTCGTGCCGGTCGGCGCGTATGCGATTGCATTTTGGCGGCTGGCAGTTGCGGCAGTTATTTTTTGGCTGCTCACCCGTTTTTTCGGACAAGCGTTCCCCAAACGGAAACGCACTATCTGCTTCGCACTGCTTTCCGGCGCATTTCTCGGCTTCGACCTTGCTTTGTGGCACGAAAGTATCCACGCCGTCGGCCCCGGTATTTCCACTCTGCTCAACAGTTTGCAGATTTTCTTTCTTTCCGCCATCGGCTTTTTCTTTTTCGGCGAACGTTTGGGCAGGCTGCAAATATTCAGCCTGCTTCTGGCCGTTACCGGTGTTGCCCTGATAGGCAGCCCCGAGCTCGGTCGCAACAGTCATGCCGTTTGGGGATTGGTAAGCGGTATCGTGTCGGGCGCAATGTTGGCATTATCAATGGTATTTATCCGCAAAACCCATCAGGAAGAAAAAGCGGCACTGTTTCCGATGATGTTCCTGCTCAGTATCGGCGGCATGGCGGCTGTTTTTCTGCCCGCGTTGGTGTGGGATGCCGACAAGTTCTACCCCGAAACCCTGCGCGACATCGGCCTGATTCTGATATACGGCGCAGTAATGCAATGCTTTGCATGGGGGCTGATTGCTTATGCGATTCCGCTGCTTTCCCTTTCCCTCACCGGCCTGTTGCTGCTCAGCGAACCGGTGGCCGCTTTGATTATCGACTACTTCTGGCTGCATAAACCGATTAACGCATTGCAATGGAGCGGTACGGCATTAACTTTGCTGGCAATCTATCTAGGTTCGCTGAAACCCAAAACCCGCGCTGTCTGAAGCCGTGCGAAAGCCTGCCGAATCGTGTAAAATCCGCGTCTAATTAATATCAATCAGGCCGTCTGAAAACATGAATAAATTCGCCAATGCCCTTTCCACTGCGCTCGGCCGCTGCATCGCCTCCAAAACCATTACCGAAAACGGCGAACCGGTCGGCTTCATGTACCGTGAATCGGCAGTATTCGACAACGACAGCGGCTGGCGTTTTTTCAGCGGCAACGAAACCGACGAATACACGCAAGACCCCGATAATTTTACCGTGTGCAACCTCAACGACATTACCCGCCACCATCCCGTTACCGGTGATTTTATCGGGCAGACGGAAGGCACGGCATGGGAAGCAGACGGCAAAGGTAGTTTTCGCGCAGTTGAAGACTGGCAGCCGGAAGACTGATTTTTACCGCCCTATCGAACACGCAGGCCGTCTGAAACCATTTTTCAGACGGCCTCAAACGCCCCTTTTCAAAACCTTGTACCGAGAGTGACATTATGAATATCATCGAACCCAACCTCAACGGCACCCACCTTCGCATCGGCATTGTTCAGGCGCGCTTCAGCAACGAAATCGGCAGCGCCATGCTGAAAGTCTGCATCGGCAAACTGAAAGAGCTGGGCGTAGATGCCGACAACATTACCGTTGCCACCGTACCGGGTGCGCTGGAAGTGCCGATTGTGCTGCAAAATCTGGCTTCTTCCGACAAATTCGATGCATTAATCGCCATCGGTGCCATTATCCGCGGCGAAACCTACCATTTCGAGCTGGTGGCAAACGAATCCGGTGCGGGTGTTTCGCGCGTTGCCATGAGCTACAACATTCCTATCGCCAACGCCATCTTGACTACCGAAAACGATGAGCAGGCACACGCCCGCATCGAAGAAAAAGCTGCCGATGCCGCTGTGGTTGCCGTAGAGTGCGGCAACTTGGTCAACCTGCTGCTGTCGGAACAGTTTGAAGAAGAAGATGACGACGAATAAAACGGTTTCAGACGGCCTCAAACGCTTAAAGAGGCCGTCTGAACACCCAACCTTAAAAGGAATATCCATGAAAACACCCCGCCGCCGTGCCCGTGAGTTTACCGTGCAGGCACTGTATCAAGCCGCCATCACGCAGGCCTCGGAGCATGAAGTTTCCAAAAACATCCGCGAGAGCAGCGAATTTAAGAAAGCCGACGGAGAGCTGTTTACCAAACTGTTTTTCGGCGCATATGCCAACACACGCGAATACATGCGCATCATCCGCCCGTTGCTCGACCGTGATGAAAACGACCTCAGCCCCATCGAACGCTCCGTGCTGCTGATGGCCTGCCATGAGCTGGCCGCCATGCCTGAAACACCGTATCCGGTAATCATCAATGAAGCCATCGAAGTAACCAAAACTTTCGGCGGCACCGACGGGCATAAATTTGTGAACGGCATTCTCGACAAACTCGCCGCGCAACTGCGCCCAAACGATCCGAAACGCAACTGAAACTTCCAATGTGATAAAAGGCCGTCTGAAAACTTTTCAGACGGCCTTTGTTTATGGTTTGCGGCAATCAATACTGCACGGTCCAGTCCACGCTTTCACCGCCGCGCATCGGCACCAGCACTTCGTTTTCTCCGAACGGCACTTTCGGCGCAACCAACTGGGTTTGCTTCACCAGCGTGATTTTGCGCGGATTTTCCGGCAGGCCGTAGAAACGTGCGCCGTTTTGCGAGGCAAACGCTTCCAACTTATCCAATGCCCCCGCATTTTCAAACACTTCGGCATATAGCTCAATGGCAGTCGCCGCGCTGAACATGCCCGCACAACCACAGGCGGTTTCTTTGGCGGAACGGGCGTGCGGCGCGCTGTCGGTGCCTAAAAAGAATTTATGTGATTTCTCGCCGGTAATCGCCTCCACCAGAGCTTTGCGGTGGCTCTCGCGTTTCAGCACCGGCAAGCAATAATGATGCGGGCGCACGCCGCCTACCAGCAAATCGTTGCGGTTCATCAGCAAATGCTGCGGAGTAACGCTGGCGGCTACGTTGTCGCCCGCTTCCATTACCAAACGAGCGGCATCAGCAGTGGTGATGTGTTCAAATACCACTTTCAAATCAGGTACTTTTGCCAATACGGGCTTCATCACGCGCTCGATAAACACGGCTTCACGGTCAAAAATGTCGATTTCGGGATCGGTTACTTCGCCGTGCACCAAAAATAATACGCCTTGTTTGGCCATTTCTTCGAGCACGGGAATCAGCTTGAACAAATCGGTTACGCCTGAATCGGAATTAGTGGTTGCTCCTGCAGGATACAATTTGAACGCCACAATGCCCGCTGCTTTGGCTTCGCGCACCAATTCCGGTGTCGACTTGTCGGTGAGATAGAGTGTCATCAGCGGTTCGAACATGCTGCCTGCGGGCAAAGCCGCCATAATCCGTTCTTTATAAGCCTGCGCGTCGGCCACGCTGACCACCGGCGGTTTCAAGTTCGGCATAATCACAGCGCGCCCCATCTGGCGGGCGGTGAACGGCAGTACAGCTTTCAGGGCTTCGCCGTCGCGCAAATGCAAGTGCATATCGTCGGGCTGGGTAATGGTCAGGGTTTGCATGGTTTTCCTTTATTTCAACATCATTTACCGGAGGCCGTCTGAAAAACGGCCTGCATGGCATAATCTTTTTCAGACGGCCTGAACGGGCTAATTTTCCGCCGGTTGCCGTGCAAAAAACAGCGCGGCTTGCACAGGCACATAGTCCGACGGAGAAGTGTTGGCGGTTAACAAAGCACGTTTTCCGTCTTCAAACTGCCAAGCATACGTTAAGCGGCGGAACGGGAAAATCGAAGTGGCGGTTTCATCGCTGTGAAAGCGGGCTTTTACTTTCGCACCGGCTTGTTCCGCCACAGCCGCGAGCTGCTTGCGCACAGCGGTTTCGTCTACAACAACGGTTTTCACGCTGCAACCTTCGGCATTCGTATTCAAGTAAAACACCGTGCCGTTGCGTTCTGTCTGCCACACGGTTTGTACGTTCTGCTCCATCATGCCGTGCGGCAGTCTTTTCACGGCTTCGGCATTCAATCGGGTAAATTGCTGCCGCTCCGCCCATTCCACCACCTGCGTCGCATCACCGCGCCATGCCGCACAACCTTGCGCGAACAACTGCACAATTTCGGCGGCCGCCGCTTCTTTTTGCGCCTGCGGCATGTTGCCGCCGCACGCCGTTAAAGCAAACGCAACGGAAAGGCTGACGACAATCGGATGCATATTCAGACGGCCTTATTTGTGCTTCACAACCAATTGAAATACGCCGTCTTCGCGCACGGAAGATTCCAGCAATACATGCCCGGTTTGGCGGCAGAAAGCGGCGAAATCGTCGGGCGCGCCGTGGTCGGTAGCCAGCACGGTAAGCACTTCGTCAGCCTGCATTCGGGCCAATGCTTTTTTCGCCCGTAAGATCGGCAGCGGGCATTTCAACCCGATTACGTCTAAAGTTTGTGTGGTCATACAAATACCTGTTTTCGATTATTCCGTATTATATAGCGAAAAGCCTGCTCTTTTTCATTATCCTCTTTATAACAAAACGGTTTTTTCCATACCATAGCTAAACTTGATTATGATGCGGGCTGTAAAACCGATAGGTTGCACCTTGACCCCCTTACACCCTACAATGACAGACCGATTTGATACTACGGAGAAGCCTAATGCGCCGTTTTTTTCTGTTTATACCGCTGCTAGCCGCCATCCAGGCTTTCGCTGTGCCGCGCAGCGATAAAAACACTTTAACCAACACCCGTTATCAGGAAAGTGAGGCCGAGAGGGCGGCCAGGGAATTTAAAGAAGCAGACCTCCCACTGCCGGCTTTTCCCGATACCGGCAGTAGCGGCTGGTTTGATATTTACGTCGGCAACACTTACAGCAAAAAGCCGAAAATTCTGCTCGACAGCATTACCCCCGCACCTGACGGCACCGTACGCTATATATTGAATACCCAATCGAACCGGGGTTATGACAATCTGAGCAGCGAAGGTATATTCTGTGCCGGCACTTCGTTTTCTTTAAAAGAAAGCCAACGTTCGTCGTTCAAAGTATTCGGCTACGGCGATACTGTAAACAAACGCTGGATTACTCCGCGTAACGGCGAATGGAAGCCTATCGGTGCCATCCTGAATACCGCCGACCCGGTACGCGGCGTGCTTTACCGCGCTTTCTGCGAAGACGGCAAACCTGAAAGCGCAGAAGCATTGCGTGAACGGATTGTCCGTCGTGCAGGCAAACGTCCGCTTTCCGCAAGCAATCCTGACAAATAAAACCTGTTGCCGACAGGCCGTCTGAAATATTTTTCAGACGGCCTGAACCCTTTTGCGAAACAAACCGATTGACTTGTTGCCCGACATACTACAATACCCGACCGCTGACACATCACAATAAAATCCACTTAATTATTTGAATTTTATGGACTCCCATCTTATTCTTCTACTTGTTTTCGGCTTTCTTGCCGGCTTGATGGATGCTGCCGTCGGCGGCGGCGGATTATTGCAGATTCCCGCGTTGTTCAATACTCTGCCTGCTTCCGTACCGGTAACTTCGGTCATGGGTATCAATAAATTCGCCTCGTTCAGCGGCACATTCATGGCCTCCGTACAGTTCATCCGCAAAATCCCCGTGCCGTGGAAAATGCTGCTGCCTGCCGCTGTTTTAGCTTTTATCGCATCATACGGCGGAGCGAAACTGGTTGCTTATCTACCCGTACAATACCTCAAACCTGCCATGCTGGTGATTATGGCGGTGATGTTTGTTTACACGTTTTTCAAAAAAGACTTGGGCCAGGTCGTGCGCACCACCGCACTTACCCGCAAAGAAACCGCACTGGGCTTGCTCTTCGGCGTATTAATCGGTTTTTACGACGGCCTCTTCGGGCCGGGTACCGGCAGCCTGCTGGCTTTTGTGTTCGTGCGTTTTTTCGCTTACGATTTTCTTACCGCCACCGCATCGGCGAAAATCATCAATCTCACCACCAATCTGGCCGCCCTTTCCTTTTTTATTCCCAACAACCATATCGTCTGGGCATGGGCGTTACCGCTCGCGCTGGCCAATTTGAGCGGCGGCATAGTGGGTACGCATCTGGCCATACGCGGCGGCAGCAAATTCCTGCGCTATGCCTTCATGGCGTTACTGTGTGTACTGATCGGCAAGTTCGGCTGGGATTTGCTACATGCCGCATATTAAACAGAGGCCGTCTGAAAATATGTTCCAGACGGCCTCTGTCATTATTTATACGCCTTATCCTCCACCGTACATCAACGACGTTTGCGCCCTTCCGTATTCCACAAACGCCACAATACCAAACCCGCACCCAACATAAAACGGTGTTTCCAACGCAACGGAAGGAATGCGCTTTTCCACAATAAGTCGCTGGAAGGCAAGCCGTCGGCAAGAGAAACAAATTGGTTAAACTTTGAATCAATGTGCTTTTGCTGTGCACGTGCTTTACGCAATTTCAACTGCTCGGCAGTAATTTTCAGCCGGGCAAGGTTTGCTTTTAGTTCCAACAATTCACGTTCTTCAGACCTTCTGCTCATTGTTTTTTCCTTCCTTCGGTGCTGATCCGGCTTTTCCGCGCAAATAGGCGATATCTTGGCTTAAGTTATTCAGCGTGGTAGTAACTTGTGCATTTTTACTGTTCCATGTGTTGATAATCCACATCGTCAAACCGGCAATCACCAACAGACAACCGCCGGAAATACCGAAAAACACCCATATTTTGGCAGTATCACTCAATACATGATCCAAACCGAACAGCAAACTGATGATACTCAAAGAAAACAGAGCGCCGATAAACATAATAGCGGCCAATATCCGCAACAAACTGCCCGCCTGCTCGGTAAGGTCTAAGTGCAGAATCTGCATGCGCAACAACAACAGGTCTGCTCCCTGATTGAGCAAAATTTTAAAATGGCTGATATTTTGTTTTAAACTCATAGCGTTCCCTTTTAAGGCCGTCTGAAAAAATTGCTTTTATTCTTTTATTTTAAATAAAAGCAAGGCTGTCAGACGGTGTTTTGATAAAACAAGGCCGTCTGAATATTCAGACGGCCTTCTGCCATGAATCAGCGGCGGTTCAGCAAAATACCCACTACCAATCCGGCCAACGCAGCAAAACCCATTGCATAATAAGGTTTTTCCTGTACCAACTCATCGGCTTGCTTGGCAGTGTGTTTCACTTTTTCGGTTGCCTGTTCTTCAAAATCACGCAGTTTTGATTTGGCAACGTCCAGTTTGTCTTGCAATTTCACTTTCAATGCCTTGGCTTCTTCCGAACCGGCTTCCACTCCGCTGCTATATAACTCTTCTACATCGCTTAAAACGGAACGGATATCTTTCATCAACGCGTCTCTTTGTGCTTCAAATTCTTTTTTCATTAAGGTCTCCTATCATATGCGTCTGGAAATGGTTGGGAAAAGTCGGCGGCAAAAATATCTACCGCTAACGTTTTTACAGATTAGCCTATTACCACCATATTTCAAGTTGGCAACAAAATATTTACAAATCATTTCTTAATTTTAAAAAGGCCGCCTGAAAATCATTTTTCAGACGGCCTCCCGATTTAAACGGCTTTAACCGTTATCCGCACGTTTTGCAGATAACCCGCTTTCTTCCGCCGACTCAGCAGCATTTTCCTCAAAATGTTCCGATTGCGTATCGACAATAATCTCAGCCGAGGGGTTGCTGCCCTTCGGCTGCGTTTCATCCACCCTTATACACTCGTAAGCCCATCCGACCAATGCGGTTTGCGGCGGATGCAGCAGCAAGTCTTACCGCCAGCCATGGCCCTTGCCAATAGTGTGTGGGCTGACGCAGGAACACCGATCGACTATCGCAACCCGGCGTCTAGGCCGTCTGAATTCGGGTGGTTGTTCATAACTCAAAAAACGATATAAAAACACAAAGCCCCTTTTCTCAACAAAGGGGAAATTTTTCCGGAGACAATCAAAATTTTACCCCAGAGGTAAAACAAACTGCGATGGGCGAAACGCTCGTTCGGAAACATCAGGTTCAAAACCTGCCGTTTCTGACAAACTGTTTTAATAACGGGCATCTTTAGGCTTATCGCCTTTCGGCCAGTCGTTTACTTTACCGGCAAAATCCGGCCGCGGTTGATGGGTGAAGTATTCAGCGATGTCTACCGCATCCTGCTCGCTGAGCAAATTGCCTTCGCCCCACACACCGTGGGTTTGGACCCCCATCGGCATGGCGGCTTTGAGGAAGGCCGCCGCTTTGTAGGTACGTGCCATCCCCGCTCCGATATTGAAAGATTCTTCGCCCCATAACGGCGGGAACGCATAATAACCGCTGCTGTCGCGCTTGCCCTCACCGTTGCTGCCGTGGCAGGAAGCGCAATACTGCCCGTACAGCACCTTGCCGCGCTCGGGGTTGGGCACAAGGTCGGTATTGATCGGCACCGCGTTCACAATATCCACCCGCTGTCCTTTAGGAACGTCCTGCCCCAGCCATTTGATATAGGCAATCATGGCCTGCATCTCCTCGCTGTCTTTGGGCAGGGGTTTGCCGTTCATCGAACGCCGGAAGCAGCCGTTGATGCGGCCGGTCAAATCGATTTCTTTGCCGGGGCGCGGCATCACGCGCGGATAACGGTTGTAAGTATTGATATAAGGATTGCCGCCCGGCACCTTGCCTTGCGCGATATGGCAACTGCTGCAATTGAGGTGGCTGCCCACATGGTCGGGCAACAGGCGTTTGGTTTCGTTCATCAACCGCTGGCCGTAGCGGATTTGCTCCGCATTGGGTTGTTTGTCAATATCGCTGTCGGATGGCAACGTATATTCGCCCACAACCTTTTTCTGATCGCCCTTACCGGTTACGATCGGATAACGGATGGTCTGCTCTTCGGCGGTTTCCGGTTGGTCTTGGCATGCGGTTAATCCGAATAAAAACAGGCAGGCTGCTCCCAATAAAGAAAGTGTTTTATTCATGATGCTCTCCCGATGCTGCCTGCGGCACGATATTGGGTGTCTTATTTCTGATAAAACGGCGGATTTCGGCTACATCGGCCTTGCTGATTTCCGGCGCTTGGTTCTGCCAACCGTTGCGGACAAAGTTCGCTACGTCGGCAATATCCTGATCACTCAAATACCTGAACCCGGGCATGCTGAAAGCCATGAGATCATGCTTGCTCTGCGGCATACGCCCGCCTTCAAGGGTTATTTGGATGACCGATTGGGCATTATTCGCATACACGGCGCTGTTGTTATTCAATGCCGGGAAAACACGCGGCACGCCGTTGCCGTCGGCGCGGTGGCAGACGATACAGTGCTCGGCATAAAGCAAGGCACCACGGCTGCTGTATTTACCACTTCTCAACATGGCCGTAGTAACATCTTCGCGTTTCGGTAGCTCCACTTCTTTACCCGGTGCGGGCGACAAGGTTTTCAGATAGCCCGACAAGGCTTTGAGGTCTCCATCGGTCCAATATTGCGTACTGTGTTCCACCACATCGGCCATTGCACCGAATGCCGCACTGATGTCAGTGCGCCCGCTTGCAAAGAAATCCACTAATTCGTCTTCGGACCAAGAAGCCAACCCGCGCGCCTCGCCTCGCAAACTCTTGGCCCGCCAGCCGTCGATAACCGCGCCGCTCAAAAAATAACTGCCGTCGTCGCTGAGGGCTTTTTCCTGATAAGCAATACCGCGCGGTGTATGGCAGGCTCCGCAATGGCCGGGGCCTTCAACCAAGTATTTGCCTCGGTTGATATGTTCGTCGTAGCGGCTGTCGGCCTGAAACCGACGCTGCGGTGCAAATAAAGCCTGCCAATAAGCCAACGGCCAGCGCCAGTTTAAAACCGGCGGTAAGGTGCTGCGGGCATTCTGCTGGGAAACAGGTTTCACGCCGTGCATAAAATAGGCATACATTGCCTGTATATCGGCTTCAGGCATAATCACATATGAGGGATAAGGCATGGCCGGATACAGCGGCGTGCCGTCTGAACGTATGCCGTGCTGAACGGCATTTTTAAATTGCTGATAGCTGTATGAACCGATACCCGTTGCTTTATCGGGCGTGATATTGGTGCTGTAAACCGCACCCAGAGGCGTTTGCATGGCCAATCCGCCCGCATAGGGTTTGCCCTTGGGTACGGTATGGCAGGCAAAACAGTCGGAAAGCCGCGCAACATATTCGCCGCGCTTGATGAGGGTTTGATCCGCGCTTACGGCGGCTTGTGCCGGAACGGCACGGCTATGGGTAAGCCATTCGGCTCCTCCGTATGCCATGCCGAACAACACCGCCACCGCCAAAGCCGTTTTGGTGAAGGGTTTCATTAAGTGCTCCTTTTCGGCGTTCCTTTGTAGAGCCGCGGTTTCCTTTTGGAGCTATCCTAAAAAAAAGAAACTTGGCTGTGCCGTTATTGTTTTTTTAATGTGCGCGTTCTGCTTCATTTTTCTATTTATTATTATATTAACATATAATAATAATGCGATGTTAAACGACTTTCATATTATTAAATCTTTTTTTGTAATAACAATATCTTAATTTAAAATATTTTTTTCATTTTCCAAATCTTACCTCTTTTTAATTCCCTTAAATATTCAAATATTACCGACTATCATTCTTTACTAAACTTTAGGAAAAACAATGTCAGAAACCCATTCCCGCTGCGTCTATTCAATTAAATTTTTCGCAATGATGGCATTACCGGTAAAACGGTGGGATATGTTTTCAACTGTTGGTGCCATCCCTAACATAAGGATGAGAATCATGAAAAAAGTCATACCGATGTTCTTCGCAGCACTGTTGGCCGGGCAAGCATTGGCGGCCGATTTCCAACCGTTCCAGCAGGCAAAATTCGATGCTTTGCAAAAAGACGGTAAGCCGGTTTTGGTGCATATTCATGCCGACTGGTGTCCGGTATGCCGCCGCCAGGTCGAAGTGTTGAAACCGATGCTACAAGAACCCAAGTTTAAAAATTTAACTGTACTCAAAGTGGATTTTGACTCCCAAAAAAAACAGGTTCAGGCATTTAAAGCCAATCACCAAAGCACGCTGATCCTGTTTAATGACGGTAAAGAAGTACGCCGCAGCACCGGCGAAACTGATCCGCAACGCCTGCGTCAGTTTATAACTCTGCCGCACTAAGGAGCAAAGATGGACATCAGCATTACCGTATTGGCTTTGAGCCTGCTGGCAGGCATACTTACCACCCTGTCTCCTTGCGTGCTGCCGATTTTGCCGATTGTGGCTACTTCAGCTATGGCCAAGCAAAAAATCGGTTTGTTTGCATTGGCTTTCGGCATGGCCGTTTCATTTACTCTGGTCGGCACAGTAGTGGCTTCGGTGGGCTTGGCATTGGGTTTGGACAGCCAATATTTGCGCTACGGAGCGGCGGTGTTGATGTTGCTGGTGGCAATCTGGTTGCTCAATACACGCTTGCAAGGCTGGCTGGGGCGTTATACGTCGGCACTTAGCGGCCGTGGTGAAGCGTGGTTGAGCAATTTCAATCCCGAATCTGGGCTTGGACAACTGGGCGTAGGTTTGCTGCTCGGCATGGTTTGGGCACCCTGTATCGGTCCGACCTTGGGTGCGGCCATCGCTCTGGCTAGCCAAGGCGAGGCTCTGGCTAGTGTAGCGGTAGTGATGATGGTGTTCAGCTTAGGTGCAGTGGTTCCTTTGATTATTATCGGCTTGCTGTCGCGCCAAGTATTCCGCCAAAAACGTGAAAAATTGGCAGCCATCAGCAATACCGGTAGGAAAGTAATGGGGTGGAGTTTATTGGCGGTCGGTTTGCTGGTTCTTTCCGGTTTTGATAAACAATTGGAAATCTTGCTGGTTCAGCTTAGCCCCGAATGGCTGACAAACTTAACCACCCGTTTTTAAACTTTAATTGTATATATTGTTAATGAAAGGCCGTCTGAAAGCATACTTTCGGGCGGCCTGAAACCTTTTACATTCCTTTTACATCATACTACATCGAAAACCACGATAATAACGCTCAATAAACCGAATCGGCTGCAACACCGTTTCACAACCCGCACATACGAACACCATGATTCGCGTTTAATCGCCAATATTTTTAAAACATATCGGAAAACTTATGAAACACTTACCCAAACTGATTTTAGGCGGCATTATCGCTGCCGCTGCGCTCTCCGCCCACGCCGAAACCCGCGCCGTGATCGATACCAATATGGGGAAAATCGAGCTTTCTTTAGATGAAAAAAAAGCTCCGAAAACTGTAGCTAATTTCGTCAGCTATGCCCAAAAAGGCTTTTACAACGGCACGATTTTCCACCGTGTTATCGACGGCTTCATGATTCAAGGCGGCGGTTTTACACCGGATCTGACCCAAAAGGCTACTGACAAAGCCATCAGCAACGAAGCCGACAACGGTTTAAAAAACACCGTCGGCACAATTGCCATGGCTCGCACTGCCAATCCGAATTCTGCCACCAGCCAATTTTTCATTAATGTGGCCGACAACGATTTCCTGAACTTCAAAAGCAAAACCATCCAAGGTTACGGTTATGCTGTATTCGGCAAAGTAACCGGAGGCATGGATGTGGTGAATCAAATTGCCAAAGTAAAAACCACCGATCAGGCTTACTACCAAAATGTTCCGGTTAGTCCGATCGTGATCAATAAAGTAACCATTGTTAAGTAACGATGCTTAAGAGGCCGTCTGAAAAGTTTTCAGACGGCCTCTTAACTTAATATATCTGTTTACCGGATTCTATTTGCTGCTGTGCAGCACCCTTACCGCTTCTTCAAATTCGCCTGCCAGAATCAACGGCAGGTTTTTTAACGACTTCGCCACTGCTTCGTCTATCAACGCACGGTCGTCCGCACTCGGCTTGTTCAACACATACGACACCACCAGATTGCGGTCGCCCGGATGGTCGATACCCAAACGCAAGCGGTAGAAATTCGGTGTACCGAGCCGAGCCTGAATGTCTTTCAGACCGTTGTGCCCGCCGTTTCCGCCGCCGAGTTTGAAACGGATGCGCCCGCACGGGATATCCAGTTCGTCATGCACCACTAAAATTTCTTCGGGCTTGATTTTGTAAAACTGGGCAAGCGCAGCCACGGCTTGACCGGAACGGTTCATGAAGGTATTCGGTTTCAACAGCCACACCTCGCCTTCGGGTCGGGCAACACGGGCGACTTCACCGTAGAATTTCTTTTCTTCCTTGAAATGGGCTTTCCATTCCCAAGCCAGTTCGTCTAAAAACCAAAAGCCTGCATTATGGCGGGTGTGAACGTATTCATTTCCGGGATTGCCGAGGCCGGCGATGAGTTTGATTTGCGGCATGATGTATTCTTAAAATGTATTCTATCGGTTAAAGCCGTCTGAAAACGGTTTTTCAGACGGCATGTTTACGCTTTTTCGTTTTTCGGCTGCACCCGCAGGCGGCGGGCTTCTTTCGGGTCTATCAGCAGCGGGCGGTATACTTCGACACGGTCTTTATCTCGCAATACGGTATCGTCTTTAACCGCTTTGCCGAAAATGCCCAACGGTGCTTTTTCAACATGGGCATCGGGAAATTCGGCAGCAATACGGCTTTGCAGCACCGCCTGCCGCGCCGTGGTACCCTCTTCCACCTGCATGGTTTCGAGCAGTTGTTTCTCCGACGTACCGTATGCAATTTCTATTTCAACCATAGCGGCGGTCGGCCTCTTTGATAAATGCATCCACCAAAGTGCCCGAAAGATGGCTGAATACGGGTGAAATCAGTGCGGAAAGCAGACTGCTGGAAAAATCGTATTGCAGCCTGAATTCGATTTTGCAGCAATCGTCGCCCAACGGAATGAATGTCCAAGCACCTTGCAGGCTTTTAAACGGGCCTTCAAGCAAATCCATACGGATTTCGCGCCCGGGCACGTTGTGGTTATGCGTGGCGAAAGACTGCTGCACTTTCATGTAGTCCATAAAAAGACGGGCTTTCAATTCGTTGCCGTTGCGCTCGATGATTTCGGTTTTGCTGTACCACGGCAGGAACTTGGGATAGTCCTCGACTTTATCGACCAACTCGAACATCTGCTCGGCGCTGTGCAGCACCAATACGTTTTTCTCTACGGTTTTCATGATTTTTGGGGCAGGCGGAAAAGCCAGCATTATAAACGAAACGCCTGCGGCTTGCAGGCGGGTTTGCCGTGCCGCCTGCATTTTCAGACGGCATAGGATTCCGGTTTTCCTTTATATCGAAATGAAACAGGCCGTCTGAAAACTGTTTTTCAGACGGCCTGCCGGCATTCCTGCTCCGACCCGTTAACGGTGCGGCCTGCGCTGGCCTTTCATCTGTTGTTGCGCCATTTGGTTCATTTGCTGGCGGGTCGGGCGTTTTTTCATCATCTCATGGGCTTCTTCCACCGAACAGTTTTGCGACATGCAGATGATGGTAATCACGTCTTTCTGGGCTTGGCCGCCGCTGTGATACATACGGCGCAGGTTGGCTTCGTTGACGCGGCCTTTTTCGGGGTCGATATCGAATTTTTTCAGGCGTTCGAGAAACTGGCGCTGTTGGCGGCGCGAGGACCAAATCAATCCGCCGATGACTCCCGACGTGATGCTGATGGCCAACAAGATGGCAACCGGCCATGAGTCGGTAAACAACACGAGTATCAGGCTTAACACAGCGGTAGCCAGCAATGCAAGTCCGCCTAAGCGGAGTTTGGTTTTATTATCCATATGTTTGTGTTTCCTTGAAAAACTTGATTTTTCAGGCCGTCTGAAAGCAGGCTTTGTGAGCTTTGCCAAAACCTGCTTTAAGCAGGTTTCATTAAAACGGGCTTGCCGGTTTCGCTAAAAGTTTTCAGACGGCCTGTTGTATAGATAGGTGCACATTATATCTGTTACAAGGCCAAACCCGTAACCAAATGTTTAAATTCCGCCCACGCATTGCCGTCTTCCGCGCCCTTAATGATGCGGTCGATGCGGGCGCAATCCTGCAAGGCGGCAAGCAAACGGCTGATGCTGATGCGCTTTACCGCTATCGGTGCGAGGGTTTGTTTGTCGCCCCACAAACGCAGGCTGTTGCGCACGGCCTGTATGCTCTGGCCTTGCTTCAGCGCGGCGGTCAGGCGGATGAGAGTGCGGATGTCTTCTGCCACCGCCCAAAGCAGCAACACCGGCTCTTCGCCTTCGGCTTCCAACCCTTCGAGCAGACGGGCAACGCGGGGGCCGTCGCCGCTCATCCACGCACCTGCAAGTTGAAACACATCAAAACGGGCGACATTGGCGACGGCGGCTTCGGCATCCGCCATATTCACGAGGTGGCCGGCAGGATGCAGCAGCGCGAGCTTGTCGATTTCCTGCTTGGCGGCCAAGAGATTGCCCTCCACGCGCTCGGCAAACAAAGCCAGCGCATCGGGTTCGATATTGAGGTTTAAGGCGTTCAGACGGCCTCTTATCCATTGCGGCAAGGCTGCGCCGCTAACGGCTTTGGCTTCCAACACCACGCCGTGCGCCGCCAACGCACCGAACCATTTGGCCTGCGTTTGGGCGCGTTCGAGTTTGGGGAGCATTACAATGATCACGGTGTCTTCCGGCAGATTTTCCGCCAGCGATTGCAACGCATCGCCGCCGTTTTTGCCGGGTTTGCCGTTGGGGATATGGATTTCCAGCAGCTTCAGGTCGGCAAACAAGCCCATGCTGCCTGCGGACTGCAATAATTCGTTCCAATCGAACGCATTATCGGCGGTATAGACTTCGCGGTTGAGATAGCCCTGTTTTTTGGCGGCTGCGCGTAAAGTGTCCAGTGCTTCCACGCGCAGTAAATCTTCTTCGCCGTGAATCACATACAGCGGTTTCAACGGCAAATCGGGCGACAGCTGTTCGATACTGATCACCTGCATCAGTCAGCCTTCAAAAAGGTTAGGCGGCGCACGATTTGGTCGGCGGCATCGGCGCGCATTTCCGCCCAAACGGTGGCTTCTTCTTCCTGCTTGCCCAGTACTTCGCTGTCGGCGTAATCCATTTTACGCTGCACCAGCACCACCATCGGCTCCCCCCACGGTTGACCGTTTTTGGCGGCTTGGGCTTCTACGCGCAGAATCAACAGAAATTCGTTGATGTCCGCCGCACGCGTGATGGTGTAAATGTCGCGGCGGGTTTCGATATTGGTTACGGTAACCGATACCGGAGCTTGGGTTGCGGGCTTGCCGTCGGCGCGGCGCAGGGCATTTTCCAGAGGTTGCTGCATTTGACCGCCCGCAACATGCCATTCCTGATACGGCAGCGAACCGGATATGCCACCCATGCCTTTAAGATGAAAACCGCAGGCAGCAAGGAGTAGCGCAGCGGCGGGCAGTAGGATTTTGTTCATATACGGCTTTCGTCTGAGAATAAACAGGCTTGGATTATAGCCCAGCGGCAACGGATTTGTCAGGCCGTCTGAAAGCCTGTTCAGACGGCCTGACATTTTTATCGGCACCACAAAAAGTGTAGAAATGCAGCAGGGTAAAAAATATCGTAAAAACAGCAACCTTCCCTACCCTGTTTTACCCGCCGACCCAACCGCCGCCCAAGGCCTTATATAAACCGATCAGCATCCGCGCGCGTGCCAGTTGCGATTGAATCAGGTTTTCCCGCACCGCTTCTTCGTTCAGGCGTGCGGTGAGAGCGTTATCGAGCGTTTTCTGGCCGTATTGAAACAGTTTTTCGGCATCGCCCGCCTGTTTTGCCGCCTGTTTATGTGCGGTAATCAGCAAAGCGTTTTGGCGGGTGAGCGCGTTGTGTGCCTGATATGCACTGTCGACTTCGTCGAGGGCTTTGAGAATGTTTTGGTCGTATTGCAATAAGGCCGTCTGAAGCCGTGCATCGGCAGCAGCGATATTGGCTTTGATGCGCCCGTTGGTAAAAATCGGCACTTGGATGCCTGCTTTGATTAAGCTGCCCCAGCCTTTTAAACCGCTGTCGCTGTCGATGCTGATGGTGCCTCTGCCCAAAAACTCGATGGAAAACCGCGGCAGCAAATCGGCTTTGGCGCTGGCGAGCTTAGCGGCATAAGCGTTCACTTGCGCGGCATGGGCGCGGATGTCGGGGCGGCGTTCGAGCAACCCTTGCGGGGTTTGTCCGCTCGGGGCGGTGGGTTGCGTGATTAAGATGTTGACGCTGCTTTCAGGCAGGGCAAATGTTTGCGGGGTTTGGCCGGTAAGCACGGCGATACTGCGCACATGGGCGGCGTATTCCGATTCGATGGTGCTTTGTTTGGCGCGTAAAGCAGTGAGTCGGGTGGCGACTTCGTCCACTTCATAAGCGGTAGCGTGGCCTGCTTTGAAACGGCCTTGCACATATTTCGCCAGCCGCTCCATGGTGGCGATACTGCGGTTGACTGATTTCAAACGCGCTTGGGCGGCACAGGCTTGCAGGTAATGTTCGGCTATTTCGCCGCCGATCAGCACTTGCGTACCGTACACTTCTTCCTGCCTGCCGAGCGCGGCATAAGCGGCGGCATCGGCATCGCTGCGTTTCTGCCCGAAAATATCCGGCTCCCACGACGCGGAAAAACCGCCCGTTAGGCTGTTGCCTTTCAAGGTGAAACGCTCGCCCGCCAAATCGGCAGCCTGCGGAATCCTGCCCAGCACGGAGCGGGTTTCGTTGCTTAACGGATTGCCGATGCGGGCGTTGAGACGCGATACTTCCGCGCCCGCGCCGACCGTCGAGCCTTTATCGGCATCGGCCAAGCGCTCAATGGCGCGCGCTTCGTTCAAACGGCTGCGGGCAATGCGGATATCGTGGTTTTGCTGCAAGCCTTGTTCGATTAAGCGGCTGAGTACGGGGTCGTTCCAATGCTGCCACCAACGGCCGATTTCCGCGCTGCCGCGCGCCGCTTCCGCTTGGCTGAAGGCTTGCGGAATGTCGATTTTGCTGTCGAGCGGCACGACGGTGCTTTTGCAGGCGGCGAGCATCAAAGCCGCTGCCATACCGATGTAAAAATGTTTCAGGCTGGTATTCATAAAGGCTTTCTTTAAAGGTTTCGGCAGGCATGCTATATCGAGGCCGTCTGAAAATCCGGCTGCCTGCGTGTTTCCATCCAATCTTCGTTGAAAGAATATTTCAATCAATCGTTTAGTGATATTGATATAAAACAAATATCATCAGCTTACCGCTTCTTCATAGAAACTAAATAACAGTTTTTGCCGTCTTTTTGAGCAGACGGCTGCATTTTGCATGTTGCCGCTTTCGTGCTGTTTTACGTCTAACCTACTCAAGGAAAGGAAGAAAACATGGCCCGCACACTCTGCTCTTCTGAGGTCAACCGTAAAGTGATTCTGTGGACTACCCTCATCGGCGGTTTTTTCAGCTCGTTGGTGAAATGGGGTTCCGAAGTAAATATGCCGCCGCGTATGCCGGGAGAAATTTCTCCGCCGGGTGCCAATATCGACGCATGGCTGGGTTGGCTCGGCTTCAACCAGCATTCTCTTGATTATATGTATCAAGGCAACAGCGTGTTGGGGGCGGTAACGCTTTACCACTGGCTGTTTAGTTTTGTGTTTGCTTTTGTGTATGTGTGGGTTTCGGCTTATTGGCCGAAAATCCGCCTGTGGTATGGCGCGTTTTACGGCATCATCATTACCGTTGTCATGCACTGGCTGCTGATTCCCATGTTCGGTTTCCGTAATCCCGCCTATGCCGACGGCGCAACGGGTTGGGCGTGGAACCTCAATGCGGCGGAACACATCAGCGAAATTCTCGGCCATGTGTATTGGTCGGTGTCTATCGAAGTGTGCATGATTGCCGTGCTTGCTTATTATGCACGCCCGATTAAAGGCGATTGGGTTGAACGCTGATTCACCTGTTTCAAATGATCAGGCAGATATTCCAATCTGCCTGATTTTTTGTTTGAGATGATTTTTATCAGTTATGTTCAGACGGCATCTTAGCCCACAGCTTGCGCAAAAAAGATTTTATGGTTGTCGGGGTCGGTAATGCCGCAAGTCAGCACCACTTCCCAATCGTTAATGTCTCCGGCTTCAATACCGGCACCGAGCAACGCTTTGCGGCAGGCGGCGATATCGTCCACGCCGATAATCACTTCTGCCGCAGCAGTAGCGCCGGAGTCTGTTAGCTGCAGCCACGCGTTATCGGCAATACGCCATTCCGCCATATTTTCCATCGACACCTCATCCGGCTCGCCCAACCATGTTTGATACCACGCCAATGAGGTTTGAAAGTCAGATGCATTGATTACGGAAACCAAACTGCTGGTTTTGAAAAGTTTCATGCTTTGTTCCTGTGTTGTAGAAGATTGCAATTGTTTTTCAGACAGGCATTGCGCCTTCCAATTCCAACAGCGCCTTTTTCCGTGCAAGGCCGCCGCCGTAGCCGGTTAAATCGCCGTTGCTGCCAATCACGCGGTGGCACGGTATCAGGATGGAAATCTTGTTCTGTCCGTTGGCCGCGGCTACGGCACGCACGGCCTGCGGTTTGCCGATGCGTTCCGCCTGTTGTTTGTAGCTGCGGGTTTCTCCGTAAGGAATGCTTTGCAGTTTGCGCCAAACTTGCTGCTGAAACGGCGTACCGACCGGATCAAGCGGCGTGGCGAAGTTTTTCAGACGGCCTTCAAAATACAGATTCAACTCTTGCTGTAAAGTTTGGCTGTGCGCCGTGTCGCGCCACACAAAATCCGCTTGAAATGCTTTTTGCACCGCCAAAAGTTCGCTCTCCAGCATTTTGCGCTCGGGAAACTCCAGCAGGCACAAGCCTTGTGTGCTGAATACGGCCAGCATCTGCCCCAACGGCGTGGCAGATACAGAGACCATCAGCTCGTTGCCGTGTTTGTTGTTGCGTTGTGCCAGCAAGTGCATGATGCGTTTCAGGCGGATGTACTGACCGAGCGACATGCCGACGTACCGTTCGAAATCTTTTTTCAGAGCCGCCAGTTCGTCCGGCGATTCAAACGGGTGGTCGCGGTAGGATTTGGACGGATTTCCCCGTGCAGCCAACCATGCAGCATAAACCTGCCATCGTGCGGGAAGCTGTGTTTGCGGATCGGGCAAATGGCGGATATCCATTATGTTTCCTTTCTCTAAGATGGCCGTCTGAAAACCTTAGCCCTGTTGCTCCAGCATTTTTCTAAACCGCATCAACGCAAATACCAAAAACAGCAAGCCGGTTAAAGCCATTGCCAACAGTTGCGGCCACACGATGCTGAAGCCGGCATCGCGGAACAGCACGCTCTGTGCAAACCGGATAAACTGCGTGCTCGGCCAATATTCGCTAATCCATTGTGCCGCCTCGGGCATATTGTTGCGCGGCGAGGCCACGCCGGAAAACAGCAGCAGCACCATATACAGCGGAATCATCAACAGGCCGAACTGTGCCATACTCGGCGCAATCGTAGCGAGCATCACCGCCAGCGCAGCAATGGAAAACAGATACACGGCCACACCGAAGCCATAGAGCATAATAGAACCGTGAATAGGCACGCCGAGTATGCCTTTTACCACCACCCACATCGCCAATATCGACACCAGCAAAATCATCGCGCTGTTGGCCAATACTTTGGCCAGCATGATTTCGGCGGCGTTCACCGGCATCACCAGCAAATGCTCGATGGTGCCGTGTTCGCGCTCGCGAATGACTGCCGCGCCCACCAGAATCAGTGCCAGCACCAACACCATATTGCCCAACTCCATCGGCGGCCCGTAATAGCTGCCTTCGGCATTGGCGTTGAAATGCGAACGGATTACCGGCTTCACGGGCAGCCATTTTTCCGCCGGCTGCTGCCGCGCAAACTCTGCCGTTTCGCGCTCCAGAATGCGGGTCAGATAAGCCGCGCCCAAACCTGCCTGCGACATGGCGGTGGCATCTACTTGCAGCAACAATTCAGGGCTGCGCCCCATCAGCACATCGCGCTCGAAGTTCGGCGGAATCTCCAATGCAAAAATATACTCGCCCTTGTCCATGGCCTGATTTACCACCTCCGCTTCCACTTCCTGAGGCGGCTGGAAGAACGGCTCGCGCACGGCATCACGCAGGCGGTAGGAAAGCGCCGAACGGTCGCCGTCCACCACCGCCACGGCAGCGTTTTTCACGCCCGGGTCGATTTGGGCGGCGGAAAAAATCGTAACCGTAAACATAAACACAATCAGCACCATCAGCACCAAGTCGGAAAACAGGCTGCGGAGTTCTTTTTGCGCTAAGTAGAAAATGTTTTTAATGCTGCGCATGGGAGTGCCTTTGAGGTTTCATACAGGCATTACTTTTCCTGCTTCTTCAAAATCCAGCAGGCCGAGGTGAAATACACCACGTAAAACGCCAGCAGCACCAGCATTTCACGGCTCAGGTCGTGCCAGCCCAAGCCTTTGGTGAAGCTGCCGATGCTGATGTTGAGATACCACGACGCGGGCATCAGCTTGCCCATCCAGTACGCCCCGCCTTCCATCGACGAGAGCGGATGCAGAAAGCCGGAATAGTTGAAGGTCGGGATCATAATCACAATCGCGGTGAGGCTGATGGCCGCCACTTGCGAGCGCACGATAGTGGAAGCCAGCAAGCCCAGCGCGGTGGACACGAACAGCAGAATCAACGTGCCCGCCGTCAGCACCAGCAGCGAACCTTTCACCGGCACGCCGAAGCCGAACACCATCATCGCCGTGAGCACCACATAATTCACCATGCCCACCGCAATATACGGCAGCTGCTTGCCGAGCAGAAACTGCGGCACGGTGGCGGGCGAGGTGTAGAAATTGGAAATCGAACCGATTTCGCGTTCGCGCACCACCCCGACCACCGACATCATCGCCGGAATCAGCATCAGCACCAGCATCAACACGCCCGGCGCGATGGCGAAAATGCTTTCAAAATCCTGATTATACATAAACCGCTGCTCGATTTTGGCCGCGGGCGGCGGCAGCGTCAGCCCCGTTTCGCGCGCCAAATCCTGCCCGTACAGCGCAAAAATGCCGCCGATATAGCCTTGGATGTTGCTGGCGTTGAACGGCATCGCACCGTCGACATAAAACGCCGCCTCCGGCCGCCTGCCCGCCAGCATATCGCGCCCGAAGCCTTCGGGAATCTCAATCACCAAGCGCGTTTGCGCCGACTGCAAGGCAGTGTCGATATCGCTTGGCGACGAGAGCGGCGGCTGTTGCTGAAAATAGCGCGAACCGGAAAAATATTCGGTAAGGCGGCGGCTTTCGGTGGTTTGGTCGCGGTCGAGCACGGTAAACGTAAGGTCTTTCACGTCGAACGACACGCTCCACGACAAAGCCACCATCAAAATCACCGGCCCCGCCAAAGCGAAAAACAGCCGCACCTTGTCGCGCAGCAATTCTTTGGTTTCACGCAAAGCAAACGTGCGCACGCTTGCCAGCCAGTATTTCAAGGTGTCGGTCGGCGGTGTGTTTTCAGACGGCCTGTTGCCTGCTTGCGCATCTGAATCCTGATTTTCCTGCACGCTCCTTGCTGCAGCTTGAACCACGCTTTCGGTTTCAGGTAGCTTGTCTGAAACATCGGCGGCTTGTTCCCTTTCTGTAATCTTGCCGGTTTCCGAATACGATTCGGCTGGGGTGGAAGAAATTGGGGCTTCCGGTGAGACAACCGTTTGCTCCTCCTCCGCTTGCGAGGAAGCAAGGCCACTGTCGGAGCGGACATTTTCAGACGGCCTTATCCCTGCCCGCACATCCAAATCCTGATCCGCCCAAACAATCCTCGCCGCCAGTTGGGCCACGCTTGCGGTTTCAGACGGCCTCTCCGAATCGTCGGCAGTTTGTTGCGGCGGCACGGCGGCATTATTTGTTTGCGCGTTTGCTTGCACAGAAACCGCCGTTTCAGACGGCCTTTCAGACAGGCCTTCCCGCGCTTCGTCATCCAACAGATAGCGCACAAACGCCTCTTCCAGATTCGGTGCGGCTTGCCGTGCGGTCAGCTCCGCCGGCGTACCCACCGCCAGCACGCGGCCTTTGTGCATGAAGGAAATGCGGTCGCAGCGTTCGGCCTCGTTCATAAAGTGGGTGGAAACGAAAATGGTAATTTTGTCTTCGCGCGAGAGTTTGAGCAGATAACGCCAGAACATATCGCGGGCAGCGGGGTCAACGCCGGAGGTCGGCTCGTCGAGAATCAGCACTTCGGGTTTGTGCAGACAGGCCGCAGCCAGTTGCAAACGCTGGCGGATGCCCAGCGGCAAGGCGGCGGGTTTCATGTCGGCCGCTTCCGCCAGCTCGAACTGTATCAACGCATCGGCCACCGCCTGTTTGCCCGCCGCACCCATTTGGTACAGCCGCGCATGCAGCATCAAGTTGTCGCGCACGCTCAATTCTTCATACAGCGAGAACGCCTGCGACATATAGCCGACGCGCATCCGCGTTCGGATATTGCCCGCCTCGACCGGCTGGCCCAGCAATTCGGCCTTGCCTTCGCTGGCTTCCAGCAGGCCGGTGAGCATTTTCATGGTGGTGGATTTGCCGCAGCCGTTGGAGCCGAGAAAGCCGAAGATTTCGCCTTTCTGAATCGTAAAACTCACATGATCCACCGCGGTAAAGCTGCCGAACCGTTTGGTTAAACCGTGTGCCTCGATTGCAGGCGGAGATGCGGGGTCGGGCGCAAACGGCATCATCTCCAACCCGCCCGAACCCTGCTGCTTTTCAGACGGCAGCATCTGCACATAAGCGGCTTCCAGCGTAGCGGCCCCGCTGTCTCGCATCACCTCGCGGGTAGGTTTGTTGACCAGCAGTTTGCCGTCGTCCATCGCCAGCAGATGGCCGAAGCGTTCCGCCTCTTCGATGTAGGCGGTGGCCACGATTACCGTCATGCCCGCACTTTCGGCCTGCAATTCGTCCACCAAAGCCCAAAACTGGCGGCGCGACAGCGGATCGACACCGGTGGTCGGCTCGTCGAGAATCAGCAGATCGGGCGAATGCACCAGTGCGCAGCATAAACTCAGCTTCTGCTTCATCCCGCCCGAGAGCTTGCCCGCCGCGCGATCGGGGAACGGTGCCAAACCGGTGGCTTCCAGCAGCCGGCTGATGCGCGCTTGGCGTTCGGCGGCATTCAACCCGAACAGCCGCGCATGGAAGTCGACGTTTTCATACACGCTCAAAGTGGGATACAGATTGCGCCCCAAACCCTGCGGCATAAAGGCAATACGGTGCGACAACGCCTGCCGCGCCGCTTTGGCGGCCATGTCGTACCCGAACACCTCCACCGTGCCGCTCTGAATGATTTTAACGCCGGCAATCAGCGACAACAGCGTCGATTTGCCCACTCCGTCGGGACCGATTAAGCCCACAGTTACCCCGCGCGGGATGGTCAGCGACACATCGTCCAGCGCCGTTACGGTTTTGCCGTAGCGGTGGGAAACGGAGCGGAGGGAGACGGCGGGGTTGTTTATCATGGGTTACTCTGTTTTCAGACAGGTATTGTGGGTTTCAGACGGCCTCGGAGGTTAGGTCGGACTCAGGAATCCGACCTACACCCATCAAACAAATTAGCCATTTCTTCTATGGTACAGGTCAAATCCTGTCCGCTTTGTGCGGCAACAATCAATCCTTCCCCAATCATAAACAACATATCGGCTTTTTTGTCCGACTCAGGCACGCCGCAGTTTTGCAAACGTTGACGCAGAATCTGCCTGACTTCGGACTTATGTTGGCTTGATTTTTGATGCGGCATGCTCGCCTTATCGGAATACTCGGCACATGCGTTGATAAACATGCAGCCGTGAAAATCGGCAGATTGTGTCCAATTGATAATGAAATCGAGATAAGCATAAGCCGTTTGCTGCTCCGTATAACACGCTAGTGCGTCGATCATATTTTGGATAAATTGCTCGTGCCGGTATTGCAAAACTGCTTCAATCAGACCTTCTTTGCTGCCGAAATGCGCATAAAGTGTCCGTTTGGTCGTATTGGCCTGCGCTGCCAACAACTCTACACCGCAGGCATGAAAGCCTCGACGATAAAACGTTTGATAAGCAGTTTCTAAGATTTTCTGACGGATATCCATGTGAACCCTTGTTCCAATATACTGAACGGTATATTATTGGTATACCAATCGGTGTATTTAGATTTTAATTGATACGGAGAATCATATGGTCGATAAACCACGCTTTCAAGCAACAGAAAACTGCCCGCCCCGCTTGCCTTGGAAAACCATTGGGTTTGCTTGGCTTGGTGCCGTCTTGGCCACAGCAGCCTTCGCGGGTTTGGGAAACACTCTGGTGTTGCCTTTGGTGTTAGGTTCTTTCGGAGCAAGTTGTTTATTGGTATTTGCCTACCCGCAAAGCCCGTTTGCACAGCCTCGAAATGTAATAGGCGGGCATTTTGTCGCCACCTTGACGGGTTTGATACTTATGGGCATTTTCGGTTCCGGCTGGTGGAGTATGGCGCTTGCGGTCGGAACAGCTATTGCCTTGATGCTTATTTTACGCGTTCCGCATCCTCCTGCCGGTTCAAATCCATTGATTGTTATGTTGGGTGGGGTAGGCTGGGATTTTTTATTGACACCTACATTGTTAGGTTCCCTGATTTTGGTAGCGGTTGCTTTGTTCTATAACAATTGGGGTGAAGGTAGACGCTATCCGACTTATTGGTTTTAGTTTTCACAGCTTGATTTTAATGATGCCTGTCTGAAAAGTATTTTCATACAGGCATGGTTTTTCAGACGGCCTTTCAGCCAGCCTGTTTAAACTTAGGCCGTCTGAAAAACAAAGTTTGCTCTTTCCACAGCACCCATGCAGTCAACAACAGCAGAATGCCTGTCTGAATCACTTTGCTGTCGGGGTGGGTTTGGAATATCTCGTTGCCGAGATTGGCGGCCAAATGGAACAGCAGTGCTACCACAATGCTGCGCCCGCTTTTCAGATACAGCCAGTTCATCAGCAGCACAAACACCACCATGCTGGCAACAAAATTGGCGGTGTAAAGCCAGCCTTGTGCCACCAGTTCGCTGTGGTAATAGCCTTTCACCAAGCCCAGCGGCACATGCCACAGCGCCCAGTACACGGTAAAAATCAGCGACGCGGCAAACAGGCTGAAGCGCGACAGCAGCGCATCCGTGCCGTAGGAGTGCCACGCCAGCTCTTCCAGCATCGCCCCAAGCACCAAAGCCAGCCACGGCGAAATCAGCGCCGAAGTAAACGAAGGGCTACCTGAAATATGGAACTGCCCGGCGGAATAGCCAAACAACATCGACACGCCCTGCGCCAACACCAGCGACAACGGCGGCAACAGCACCGCCGCCAGCAAATACCGTTTGGGCGCACCGGACAAACGCAAACGCGACAAGGCATCTGCCCGCAGCGAGGGCTGCCGCCACAACAAACCCGCCGCCAAACCCACCGGCGCGAACAAACCGGCCAACAGCAAGGCCGTGAGTAAACCTTTGTGCCTGCCGTCGGGCTGGTGGCTGAGATAAGCCGCCGCCAACCAAGCCGCCCACGGCAGCAGCAGCGACCAAGCGAAGAAGAACACGGGTCGGTAAACTGCGGGATTGGCAGTGTGTTGGAGTGGGTTCATCGGTAGTTCCTTGTTGTTCGAGCGAGCATGTTTTTTCAGACGGCATCGTTTGATAATGCAACTGTAAGGTTGGTATCCTTGCCCGCCGTATGACTCAAACGTGCGAGACCGAGTGGCGGGCAGGGATGCCCGCCCTACGCATTGAGTTTTCTGCACCGCAGATTTGCTTTTCTGATTGCTTCCAGAAAAAATGCCGATAGGTATGATGAAAAACAATATGTTAGATTATAGGCAACTGTTTCTGTTCCTTTTTCTCTCTGTCAACGGAAAGGAGCATGCCATGCGCCGTATGCATATCGGTTCTATCATTATCTTAATCTGCGGCCTGTCTGCCGTTATCCCCGGCCTGATGGTGCTGTTCGGCTTGGGCGGTTGGGTGCATGATTTGCTTGACCAGCCTATTGGTGCAATCGCTCTGCTGGTTATCGGCGGCTCGTGCGTGCTGGCGGCATTCTTTCCGCTGGTAGCCACTTACCTTACCCGCAAAGAACAGGGCAAGCCGCCTTTTGAAGACGACGAAGCCGAAGAGTAAGGTTTCCAACAGGCATTTTTCAGACGGCATCACTCAATCATGCAGCAAAAATTAGGGCGGGCATTATTGCCCGCCCTGAACATGATATTTATCAAATCAAATATCTACCGGCTGCCAATCGGCGCGGCCTTTAAGCGGCGGCAGGTAGGCCAACCCCATTTGGCACTGCTGCCATAATCTTTCGGGGATGCGGTAACGGTCGGCTTTATCGGGGTCGAGTTCGCACACGATTTCGGCTTCGCGGCCGTTTTCAATCAGTTCGGCCAAATCGGGATTGAGCAAAACGGTTTTACCCAATGCGATAAATTCCGCCCAGCCGGTTTGGTAGGCCGCCAAAATCTGCTCGGCGGTAAACAGGTTGCCTACGCCGATCAGGGGCAGTTTGCCGCCGATACGTTGGTGTATCTGCTCGATACGCGTCAAATTTGTATCGGCACCGCGACGGGCTTTTTTGTAGAAATCCCAAAGCGAAACGTGCAGATATTGCAGCGGTTTTTGCACCAACGCATCAATCAGCGCGAAAGTATCCTGCATGGTCAGGCCGTTGTCGCCGCCTTCTTCGGGTGAAAAACGGTAGCCGACGATAAAATCGGGGCGGTTGTGTTTGCGGCGCACGGCATCGACGGCTTCGACGATGGCCAGCGGGAAGCGCAGGCGGTTTGCCAAGCTGCCGCCCCATTCGTCTGAACGGCAGTTGCTTTGGGCGGAAACAAACTGCTGAATCAGATACCCGTTGGCGCCGTGGATTTCCACGCCGTCGAAGCCTGCTTCGAGTGCCAACTCGGCGGCGCGGGCAAAGGCTTCAATCAGCGCGCGGACTTCCGAGTCGGTGAGTGCGCGCGAACCGCTGGCTTCGTCGCTTGACGGAGCCACTTTGTCGGCACCGTTCAATAAATCGGCAGAGGCTTGAATACCGCCGTGATGAAGCTGCAAAACCGCTTTCGCGCCTTGTTGGTGGGCAATCTGCGCCACTTCTTTCAAGCTCGGCAAATGTTCGGTGCCGACGGCTTCAGGCTGTCCGGCAAAAGCTTTGCCTTCGGGCGATACCAGCGTGGCGGCGGAAATAAACAGGCCGAAACCTTTGAAGCGGTTGCTCAAAAACAGGCGTTCCTCCGGGCTGATGTTGCCGTCGGGCAGAGAAGCCCAATGCGTCATCGGCGCAACGGCCAAGCGATTTTTAATGACCGTACCGTTGTTGAGCGTGTAAGGTTGGAAAAGCGGGGTGTATTTGGGATTCATAACATTTACTCCGGTTGTGTATTTTCAGATGGCGTTTTCAGACAGGTATAGCATTACAGTATTCCAGCTTTCCGATGTACTTTTACGCTAGGTCGCTTCAGGTTGGATGGTGAATAGCTGATCCGACGACAATAATTAAAAAGCCCGATTTAAATACAACATGCGCCATATCCGGTTTGAGCCGGATATGGCGGGTATTTTTCTGAAGTCGGTCAACCGATACAAGCACAATCAGTCCAAATTTTTCACTGCATCCAGCAGTACGTCGGCGGCCAAAATGCCGAGGTTATTGGCAGCCAAAGGGCTGTCGCCGGTAAGCAGTTGGCGGTCACGGCATACTTCGCCGCTGATACCCTGATTAACCACGATCATACCTAATTGCTCGAGTCGTTCGGCCACCAGCCACGGCAAGCGGCCGGGCATGTAGCCGATGTCGATGTTGGCACCTTCGTCCAATACATCGGGAAAAACGGCGAGCTTGTATCCGGCAAACGGGAATGTGCCGTGTTCGGCAGCGGCATTCAAGGCGGCGGGACCGTGGCAAAGGGTTACGATAAAGCGGTTTTGTCCGACCGCCCAATTGAGCAGCCGCGCAACTTCTTCGCTATGGGGTATGGCGGTAAACGCGCCGTGCCCGCCCGGAATCAATACGGCGATATAAGGGGAATCGGGGACGGTTGCCCGGTCGATAATATCAGCCAGTTTCAACGGTTTTTGCAGCTTGGGCAGATAGGTTTCAAAAATGCTTTTTACTGCTTCGTCTTCTTTGGGCATGGCCCACATTTCAAATTTGGCCGCATTGCCCGAAAGCGTGGCCACATCGATTTCAAAACCCGCTTCGTGAATATGCAGCATCGGCAACAGCGTTTCCACCGGATGGTTGCCTGTAGAGAAAAGTTTGCCGTTTTGCATTTGCAGATAGCGTTCGTCTGTGGCAATCATCAGTACCCTGTATTTGCCGCCGGTATAAGGTTCATTGAATTTCACGCCGGAAAAATCCGTTTTCGGCGCAGTGTATCGGCTCAAAGAATATTCCGACGGAAAAAAAGCATTGTATTCGGCATGGTCGGGAACGGGGGTTTTGCTTAAATCACTCATGTTATGCTCCTGATGAACATTGTTTGAAACGCCGATAAGCGGATGTTTACCGGAATTGCGCCATTGTATTGCTTAGAGTATGCTCTAAGTCAAACCATTGAACGTTAAGGTTTGGTAAAAAATTTTACTTCATAAAAAACAAAATATTAGCAGGGAATACACATGAAAGATTATTTAACTATCGGTGAAGCAGCATCAAAATACGGTATCAGCCCGCACACTTTACGCTATTACGACAAAGCCGGTTTATTGCCGCCGCAAATACGCAGCAGCGGCAACCGCCTTTTCGGCACAGCGGATTTGGAGTGGCTGGAATTGATACTCGGTTTGAAACAGACGGGCATGAGCTTGAAAGACATTCAGGCATTCGTCGCTACTATGCACGAATCCGACGGCATAGCCAGACGGTTGGCCATATTGAGGCAGCAACGGAAAAAGGTTGATGAACAAATTGCTGCACTAAAACGGGCAGACAAGCTGCTGGAGCAAAAATGCGCCATATATGAAACGGCATTGAAAACAGGCGAAATTCCGGCAAATAGCGTATGCCGTGCGTTTTTACGGGATAAAGAACCCAAACAGGCTACCTGAAAAGCCGCCTGACCAACCGTTTCTACTCAAATAACAAGCCACCATTTAATCAATACCGATAAAAGGAATCGCCATGAATATTTTCCACAAACTCACCTGCCTGCTGACTGTTGCTGCCGGTGCCTGCACCATTTCCCCTGCATCATCCGATATTTACTGGGTCAGCGGCACAAAAGCCGAATGCAGCGCAGGTGCAGGCAAGATGATGTGTTTGCGGGTATCGAAACACCCCGATTTACAGCAAGCCGACTGGCAGTATTTTTACGCGCCGATAAAAGGCTTTGTGTTTGAAGAAGGCATATTGAAGAAAATAGAAGTACGCAAAACCGAACTTGTACCTGAAACCTTACCTGCCGACGCATCTTCCATCCGCTATACGCTGGTGCGTGAACTTGAAAAGAGACCCGACAATCCGGAGCTTTACCGCTGAATACGGTCAATACACCAACCCATTCCGGCCAACAAGCTGATTGTTCCGCCCATATAGTCAATCCACTTAACTTTTCTGCGCCTTCGCGTACTGTCTACGGCTTGCTGTCTTGTATTAAAAATGTGTTGATTGACTATATCTGCTCAATGCACGTCAAATTTATGTTAGCTGCTCCACAGCAAGCGAGATGCCCGCCCTACGCACAAAAGTTTTCAGACAGGCACGGCATCACAGCAATTCCAGCTTCCCGATGCGCTCTTGCGCCCGTTGGTAGGCGGGGTCGTTTTCAATGCGGCGCACATAGGCGGCGATATTCGGCAGGTTCAGCGATGTGCGCGACACGGCGGCCTGCAAGGGAAAACCCATCATGATGTCGGCACCGCTGATTTCTCCGCCCAGCAGCCAAGTGCGGCCGTCCAGCTTGCTTTCGACAAATTCCAAATGCAGTTTGAGTTGCGGATTCAAAAACGATGCGCGCACGCCGTCGGTAATCTTGCGGGCAACGGGTTTGGCGAAAAACGGCATTTTGCGCGTTTCGATTTTGCGGAACACCAGCGACATCACCAGCAGCGGCATCAGCGAACCTTCTGCATAATGCAGCCAAAACAGATATTCGGGATAAACCGCGCTGTTTTCAGACGGCCTCAATCCCGTTTCCTGCCCGTAGCGTGTGATTAGGTATTCGACAATCGCACCGCTTTCGGCCAGCACCAAGCCGTTGTCGTCTATCAGGGGCGATTTGCCCAACGGGTGGACACGGCGCAGGCTGTCGGGCGCAAGCGAGGTTTCGGCATCGCGTGCGATCACTTCCGCGCGGTACTCCAAGCCGAGCAGTTCGAGCAGCCATGCGATGCGGTAGGCTCGCGATTGTTTGAGTGCGTATAGGGTAATCATGGCGGACTTCCTTTCATCGCTGATTTTGCGGTTTACTTTTTCTTGGGCTTGGCTTGGAGCAATTCATCATACATGGCCTCAAACAGCCCTGTTGAAAACGCCTTGTCATCCACTTCGCTCACAAGCAGCATTGCTTTTGCGCCTTCGTAAGGCAACTCATAGGCCGCATTCCGCATGTAGTCGATTGCCGACTGAACGGGTTTAACCGGCAACCGGTCATCGTAGATGCCTCCGACGATTTTCTGCTTGTAGTAGAGAATATACTCGCCCATCATGGCTCGATATGTGATGTCGTCCAAGTCGGATAATTGTTCCAAAATAAAATCCAAATATGCTTTGCCGGATGCCATATGCGCCTCTTTTTTCCATGTGTAACCAAATAACTTCAGTAGTAACCGTACCGTCATACTCGGGTCAAGCCCGAGTATGAAGGACGTGCTGTTTTTTAAAATGCTTTTTCAGACAGGCATTTTTTCAGACGGCCTCACTTCATCATACAACTTTTACCAATCCCTATCCGCACAATAATCCACCAAAAAATCCAAAAACAGGCGCACGGGGCGGGAAAGTTGGCGGCGTGAGGGATAAAGCGCGTAAATGGTCATTTCGGGCAAAGTCCATTGCGGCAGCACGGCCTGCAAGGTACCTTGCTCCAAATGTTTGCCCAACATATAACGCGGAAGCATGGCGATGCCTGCCCCGTTAAGGGAGGTTTGCAGCAGCACCGATGCGTCATTGCCGGCAACGGTGTTGTTGAGCGTAAGGGAATGCCGTTCGCCGCCGTTGCTGAAATGCCATTCGCTGCGGTTGAAGTTGGTGTGTGCCAAACAGCGGTGTTGGTGCAGGTCGTCGGGATGCTGCGGTATGCCGTATGCCGCCAAATAATCCGGCGAGGCAACCAGCAGCGAGCGGCAGGGGGAAAGCGGGCGGGCGATCAGCGAGGAATCGGGGCTGCTGCTGATGCGTACCGCCAAATCTATGCCGGATTCCACCAGATTCACGGTTTCGTCGCCCACATGCAGATGAATGCTGAGTTTGGGGTGTTGCCTGCCGAACCCGGCAACCGCTTGAGCCAAATGGCAGATGCCGAACGATGTGCTGGCGGTGAGCCGCAAAACGCCGCGCAATTCGCCGTCGGCCGGAGCGATTTCCCATACGGCATCCTCTGCCAATTCATTGATTTGCCTGCAATAGCGCAATGCCTGCTCGCCTGCCGCCGTTAAACCGACATGGCGGGTGGTGCGTTGCAGCAGCCGCGCATTCAGCCATTGCTCCATCAGGGCGATATGCCTTGAAACCATGGCTTTGGACATCTCCAATTTCTCGGCGGCGGCGGTAAAACTGCCGCTTTCGGCCACGGCCAAAAACACTTTCACTGCGGTTAGTTTGTCCATCATTACGCCTAATTGTTGCAAAATAAGAAACAGTATAACTCAATCCAAGCGGTTTTTTGTTTATATTGTTTCATATATTATGCGCGGCATCTTAACCGATTGTAAAAAGGATATTCCGTGAACAAACATTCTTTGGCCGTTTTGGCTTCCGCCCTGATTTCTCAAGCCGCACTGGCCGACCAATTGACCTTCCACACTTTCAATCCGCAGGAAGGCAGCATTTTCCCCGTTTCTTCCGTGATTGTGGAAGGCGACAAAGAAGTGTTGCTGGTGGATGCCCAGTTCCAGCGCAATGACGCGCAAAAACTGGTTCAACAAATCAAAGCCATCGGCAAACCTCTGAAAACCGTTTATATCAGCCATTACGACCCCGATTTTTATTTCGGGCTGGACGTAGTCGGCCAAGCCTTTCCGCAAGCGGAAATCGTTGCCACGCCCGAAACTTTGGCGCATATCGAACAAAGCATCATCGGCAAATACAAATACTGGTCGCCCATTTTAAAAAACAACGCACCGAAAATGCTGGTGCTGCCCAAAGCCACCGACGCGGCTTATTTGAAAGTGGGCAGCAGCCGTTTGGAAATCCGCGGCAAACACATCAACCCCGCGCTGACTTACTTGTGGGATTCCGGCAGCAAAACCGTGTTGGGCGGCGTGCCGCTTTATGAAGGCACGCATTTGTGGCTGGCCGATTCGCAAACCAAACAGGCACGCAGCAAATGGGCGCGCACTTTGGACGACATCGCCGCGCTGAAACCGCGCCGGGTCATTCCCGGGCATTTTATCGGCACGCCTTCCGTCAAAACCATCGAATTCAACCGGCGTTATCTGGCCGAAGTCGAAAAAGCCGTCTCTTCGGCCAAAAACAGCCGCGATGTTGTCAACCGCCTCAAAACCGCCTTCCCCAACTTAAAAGGCGGGGATGATTTGGAACTGGGTGCGAAAGTGGTGATGGGCGAAGAAAAATGGCCTAAATAAGCCGCACGGTTTGCAGGCTTGTCATGCCTGCCTGAAAAGCTTTGGAAAACATCGAGGCCGTCTGAAATATTTTCAGACGGCCTCGAACTACCTCAGGCGTGCTATTTTTTAAAATGCTTTTTTCAGACAGGCATTCAGACGGCCTGCTTGGAATGAATACTTTCCACTTCCACGCGACGGGCAATGTCCTTCAGATTGGAATAGCTTTCTACCAGCCTCGGCACATCGTCCAAACTCATGGCAAACATCCATAAATAAGTGGTGAGCGAATAGATATGTCCTGCGCTGCCGTAGCCGTTTAAGGTTATCCACACGAAAGTAAAGCCGAACAATACCGCCATCGCGGCACCGACACACAGATAGCCCAATGCTTCGCGGTTGGAAATCAGAATGCGTAAACGGGCAACCAAACCGAAATGTCTATGCAGCATGATTTCGGGAGCAGACTGAATCATATCCACATCGCGCTCCAAGCGGTTGTTGAGTTTGAAATACAGTTTTTCGCTCACGCGCGAAAAACCCGGCAGCAATATCAAAAATACCGCCAAAATCATCAGGCTCAACACGCCGGCCCAAAACTCCAGCACCAAAAGCATAATGGCCGCGCCGAACACAGACACCAGCGAAGTAACCGCCGTCGGTAAATGCATTTCAAAAAAATCGACAAATTCCCGCGACAATGCCACCCGCGCCGCAATTTCAGACGGCGTCTGCCCCTGTATGCGCTGCTTCACAATCACAGGCACGGCGATTTCGCTGTAAATACGGGCAAACACGCGCGTATCGACGCTGCGCCGTGCCGCGCCCACCAACCACATCAACAATACCAAAAGCGCGTAAGTCAGCGCCTGCCATACCTTTCCCTGCATGACCGCGTTGACGGCAAAACCGCCGAACACGGGGTAAATCAGAAACAGCAGGTTTTCCAAAGCCACGATGCTGAACGTGAGCAGCAGCTTTTTGCGGTGTGCGGTGCCGATATTTTTTAAAGTATTCCACATGGTTAAACTTCATTTCCCATCATCGGTGCAGTCATACCGTTTATAAAAAATTCAACTGCATTGCCGTTATAGTGTATTTGCCGCATCTGCGGCATCCCGCCAAGAGATTTTACTTTTCAAACGGCCATCGATCCGCTTATCTGCATGGTTTTGTTATGGAATGCACAGAGCGTATTGCGGTGGCCGATACTGACGATGATGCTGTCGGGCAGCTTTTGGCGGATAAGTATGTAAAGTGCTGCTTCGGTGCTTTCGTCTAGTGCGGAGGTGGCTTCGTCAAGCAAAATCAATTTGGGCCGTGCCAGCAGAATACGGGTGAAAGCGATACGTTGCAGCTCTCCCGGAGAAAGGCGGTGCTGCCAGTCGTCGGTTTTGTCTAAACATCCGGCGAGATAATGCAAGCGGCAGTCTGCCAATACCAGCCGCAGCTCTTCGGGTGAAGGGTTGAGATCAGGATAACATATGGCTTCGTACAGCGTACCTTGCGGCACATAAGGGCGCTGCGGTACAAACAAGGTTTCGTGATGAGGCAGCCTTCTTACCGTACCGCTGCTGCCGAAAGGCCACAGTCCGGCCAAAACACGCATCAATGTAGTCTTGCCACAGCCGCTCGGGCCTTGAATCAGCAAAGCGTCTCCACATTCCGCTTTTAAAGCGACATGGTTGAGCAATACCGTGCCATCGGTGCGGTAAACGGCAACATTCTCCAATTCAAGCCTGTCTGAAACAACGTCAATGCCGTTTGAGCCGCAGTCGGAGGTTTCCAAGTTGGAAAGAAAACCGCTTAAACGCTCCAAGCGGGCGCGGTAGGCGGTGAAAGATTCATAAAAATTACGGAAAAACGACAAGGCGCGTTGCAGGCGGTTGAATGCCTGCACGGTTTGATGCATATCGCCGATTTTGATTTGCCCTGCAAAAAAGCGCGGGGCTTGCAGCATCAAAGGCAGCAATTGGACGCTTTGGGTCAAGAGGTCGTTGAATCCGCCCAAGACTACGCTTTGCCGCGTGATTTTCCAGCGGTTGCGGATGACGGCGCGGAAACGGTCGCCCAGTTGCTGTTGTTCTTTCCACTCGCCCCGGTAAAAGGCAATGCTTTCGGCGTGATCCCGGATGCGGATAAGAGAATAACGGTAGTCGCCGTTGAGCTTTTCATTGTCGTAATGGTAACGGATGAGCGGCTTACCTATCCACATCGCTGCAGCGGTAGAGAGCAGCACAAAAATAAACACGAAAAACACAATGCCGCGCGGAATGTTCAGGCCGAATAAGGATAAAACGCCGGACAACCCCCATAGCACGACGGTAAATTCAATGGCCGACAAAACGGAATTGAGCATCCCGCGTATAAATTCGATGGTATTGGCGATAAATTCCTGCGCATCTTGCTGGATGCGTTGGTCTATATTATCCGGTTCATGGCGCAGCATATGCAGCCGGTAATAATTTTTATCGGCAAACCAGCGTGAAACCAGCACGCCGTTCAGTTTTTCAGACCATTTAATTGCAAGAGACTGGTCTAAAAAGTCGTTAACAATGCCGTTGAGCGTGCGCATAATCACCACGCCGGCATTGATTAAAGCGAAAAACCAGAAAGCCGCTGCTTTTTTGTCTTGCAATGCGCTGTATAAGCCGTTGTAAAAAAATGTGTTCAAAACATTCAGGCGGATTTCGGTCAGCAGCAGCATTACCATAGCCGCCAGCAACAGCAGAATTTTCAGACGGCCTGCTTTATCCAAGCACGGTGAAAGAATTTGCCGGAACTGTCTGCCGAAACGGGTTTTGCCGATAATATAAACTATTGCAACAAGAGAAACAGATACGCCTATAAAAGTCTGTAAAAACCAGAGCGGCGTGGCATTTAATTCGATTTGCCATTTTTCCATAATGAACAGTAATAGGATGCCTGTCTGAAAAAATTCAGACAGGCATAGGGTAAATAAAATGAACAATAATGATATTGCCGCTTAAAACGGGCAAACCCAAATAGGGGGATGCCTTCTTTAAAAACCAGATGCAAAGGCAGCGGCAAGGTATCAGAAGCTTAACTTGGCGCCCAAAGCTACCGTGCGCGGCTCACCGATAGACAAATGCTCCATGGTGGCGGTAGTGTGCGACACAAAGTATTGCTTGTTGCCCAGATTTTTACCGGTCAGACGCACATTCAACGGTTTGCCGCCGACTTTTGTGTCATAAGAAACAAACGCGCTGTATGTGGTTGCCGAAGGCAGTTTGAACCATTGGGCTTGGTTGTTCCGCACATAATTAAAGCCCCATGTGCCGCGGTAGTCCAAACCCGCCCCTGCGCGCCAGTTGCCGCCCGCCGCCCGGCCGAAGTCGTAAAACAGCGTCAGGCCGGCGGTGTGTTTGGGAATGCTGCCGAATTGCGTGCCTTCGTTGAGCGGCTCGTTTTTATCTTCAACCACTTTTGTGTCTGTGAAAGTGTAATTGGCGGAAATACCCAATTTGTCGGTAATTTTGCCGTTGACATCCACTTCCATACCCTGCGAGCGGTTTTTTTCGATAACGCGCGTTTCCACTTCACCGTTGTCCAAAGTTACGGGGCGTGCAACATTGCTTTTTTTGATATGGAATAAAGCCAGATTCGCGCTAAGGTTTTCTCCGTTGTATTTGCTGCCGACCTCAAACTGGCGGCTTTTTTCCAGCGGGATTTTTTTGCCGCCGTAGTCGATGTTGCGCGAAGCATTAGGTTTGGCCGATGTGCCGAAATTGCCGTAAACCGACCATCTCGGGTTAATCAGGTAAACCGCGCCGATTTGCGGCAGCAGGTCGAAACCGCTACTGTGGTTGCGGAAGCGTGCCGGGCGGCCTTGCCCGGATTCTATTTTGTGCCACTGCCCGCGCACACCGCCGGAAACAATCCAACGGTTGCCGATATAGGCGGAATCTTGCAGCAGCAGGGCGGCGGTTTTGTAATGCTCGAGCGTATCGCTGGTACGCGCGTCTGCCGTCGGATTGGTCGATTCAATCCAGTTTTGCCCGTAAATGGGATTGTCCACACTCATGGTGTGACGGGTGGCGCTGCGGCGCAAATCGCCCAATTTCAATTTGTAGTCTTGCAATTGCAAAGATGCACGCAATTTGTGCGTAATGTTTTCACCTTGGTCAACGAGGCCGTTGGCAGAAAGGTTCAGGCTGTGCGTAACTGCATCGGAAGGCCTTGTGCCGTCGATACGGCGGCTAACTTCCCGCTTGGCGGCGTTATAGCTCATCACGCGTGCCTGCCAATCGTTGTAATGATTTTTGCTGAACCCGTACTCTGCCTGCAACCGCCAATCGGCATTCAGCTTGTGTTCGCCGCTTAATTGGAAAGTGTGCGAATAACCTTTGGTCACGTTAATCGGATCGTCCAAACGGCGTTTTAAAGGGATGTCCAACGCCTTGCCATAATTGGGATTATTTGCGGCCGTGCCACTAACGTCTAAAAAAGTACCCCGGTCGAACACGCCTTCGTAATTCTGATATTCGTAGCCCGCCGAAACCTTAGTTTTATCGTTTTTCCAAGATAAAGAAGGGGCGATGACATATTCGGTGTTGCTACCGAAACTCCGCCAGTAATTTTTGGTTTGATAGTCGGCAACCAAACGGTAAGCAAAGCCGCTGTTGCCGATAGGCCCGGTTGTATCAATACCGAGATTTCTTGCTGCATAATTGCCGTAGCCGACGTTTACTGCGGTGCTGTTTTTCGTATAGTCCGGCTTTTTGGTTACAACATTAATCACACCGCCGGGATTCTGCATACCGTACAGCGTTGAAGCCGGGCCTTTCAATACTTCGACCCGCTCGACATTAGCCGTGAAATTTCGTGCCATCGAGCTTCCCAAGCCGTTACGCATAATCGAACCGTCGCGGTTCCCTCCGTAACCCCTACGCATAACCGTATCCAAGGTGCCCGCCAGATTATTGCCTTGCGTTAGGCCGCTGATGCCTTTTACCGCTTCCTCCAAAGTTTGCGGCTGTTTATCCTGCAACTGCTCTTGAGTGACCACATCAATGCTGTAAGGCGTGTCAAGAATGGATGTGTTGACACCGGTAATGTCGCTGCGTTCGGCTTTATAGCCTTTTTCCATGGTAATGCGTTTACCGCGCACCGTTACCGTATCGACTTCAACCGCTTGCGGCAACGGGGATTGCTGTGCCGAATCCGACAAAGGAGGCTGATTTTTCGCCCATGCCGGCGCTCCGGCTCCCATTGCCGTTACGGTTAGAACCACTGAAGTGAAATATGTTTTCATCTCAAAATATCCTGTTACCTATAAAAATAATATCGGTTCAAGAATTTTATTATGTTAATACATTTAAAAATTATTATCATTTATATTTCAAAATATTTTTATATTGTCTATATGATGGTTCACAGCATAAAAATACCTGCCTGAAAACAGCTTTCAGACAGGCATGGTTTTCAGACGGCCTCAATCACCGCCATTCCTATCCAACACCGCCACAGCCGAGCGCAGCCGCTGCCAAGCTAGGTTTTGCTGTTCGGCAAAGGCGTTCCACAGTGCATCTTCGCTCATGATGCTGTATTCTCCCTGCGTGTGCAGGTTCACGTCCAGCCCGTCTTCAAGCGCTTGAACGTAGCGCATGTATTCGCCTTCAAAGTAAAACTGCGCCAGCTCGCGCATGATGGCTTCGCCGCGCAGCCAGTCTTGATGGGCGGCTTCGAGTTTGGGAAGCAGCTGGGTCCATTCGCGGTAGAGTTTCTGAATATGGTCGATGCGTGCCTGTGCTTCGGCTTGATTTGGCAAGTCGGTCATGGGGTATCCTTTCTGTTCTGTGTTCGTGTGGAGTCGCTTTGTTGCGGTATTTGGGCATTGGGGCGGCGTTATTGCGGCAGCTTAACCGCCAATTCAGACGGCCATTGGGCCGCATCGTCGGTACGCACATAGCCGTTGCCCGTCATGCCGCCTTTGAGCAGGCGGTTGTAGCGGGAAGCGGTTTCGGGCGCGAGTTTCAGTTTGACTTTAAATACCAGCTTTTCGCGCTCGTTGGCGGTTTCCACCGATTTGGGCGTGAACTGGGCTTCGGTGGCGATAAAGCTGATTTTGGCGGGGAACACGGCCTTCACGCTGTCGAGCACAATCCGCGCCTCGTCGCCCACTTTCAGACGGCCTGCCTGAGCGTTGGGCAGAAAAATGTTCATCGACACATCGGCCGGATCAAGCAGGCTCACTACTTTGCTGCCCGCCGCAATCACGCTGCCCGTTTCGGCGATTTTGTATTCCACCCTGCCCGCTTTGGGGCTGCGGATGGTCATGTCGTCATTGGCCGAAGCCGCTTGGTTAATCTGCGCCTGAGCCGCCGCCACCGCCGCCACCGCTTCGGCACGGGCGGCACGCGCCGCTTTCACCGAAGCCGCCGCACCATCGCGCGCGGCCAGCCGTTTGCTTACTTCTGCCGACGACACCAATTCGTCGCGCTTCAAACTTTGGGCATTACCCAATTCCATTTGCGCCACTTTCTGCTGCTGCTCGTATGCCTTGATTTCGGCATCCGCCCGCGTCACTGCTTCCTGCGCGCGCTGTTTCTGGGCTTTGGCGGCTTCAAGCTGACTGCTGCTGGTTACGGAAGAAAGCTCGGCCAATACGTCGCCCTCTTTTACTTCGCTGCCCTCGTCCACCAACACCGCCTGCACCCGCCCCGGATACAGGCTGGCAATGTCAAAGCGGTTCAGCTCCAAACGGCCGTTGGATTGGGCGAAGCCTTTGGGAAGTTCGTTCCGGCTGTTTTGCCGGTAAACGTACCAACCGCCTGCGGCAAGTAAAGCGATTACAACGACAATTGTCATTTTTTTCATAAACTTGTCCTATGTTTTGTCTCATAAGGGAGCAACACGGAAAAAGACTATTCGATATATTGTTTGATGGCGGCGTTTTCCAGCACTTCGGAAGTTTTGCCGCTTACCGATTCGGGTAGTACGCCTATATTGTTCAAGCGGATGCCGATAATCATCGGTACGAATACCGAACCGTTTAAATAAGTAAGCCGCAATCTGCTCGGAAAGCATTAACCGGCTGCCGCTTTCATTTAACAAAGACAGCAGGCCGTCTGAAAATCTGCTGAAACGGGCACGCCGAAATTCATCTACCGCTTCCGCTTCATCAACACTGTCAGCCCGTACGCTGTGTACTCATTCCAAATTCTTACATAGCCATACCGCCAACTGCCAAACGCTTGCACTTAGCCGTTTAACTGCCGGAATGTCCGCATACGAATCAAATGCCATCAACCCGAACGAACGTACTCAATCCGGCTCCGGCAGCCAGCAACCGCACCGAAAGTTTGCGGTAGCCGTATTGCGGACAAAGCCGCAAACCGGCTTGAATAAATTGGAAACGGGAAAGATTTGCTGCATAAAGTGCTTGATTTTTATAGCGGACATATATTTTATTCAATATAGCCCAGCAATACCCACATTACAATAGCCGGACACACGGGAAAGGCCGTCTGAACAAACTTTTCAGACGGCTTCAGATTTTGATGGAACGGATAGGAATGGTTTAAGAAATGTGTTCAGCCTTAACCAACTGATTTAAATAAAATATTAATCACCAATTCCGACGATATTCAATGATACGCCCAGCGTATAACGCAATATTTCGGCGACAGCCCGATTGTGCCATTGCCCGAGCACGACTTCACAGTCGGCAAGAATCCGCTGCCGCTCGCTTTCGGGCAATTCGGCGACTTGATTTAAGGCCATCTGAAATTGCCGAAACAAAGCCGTTTTAATCTTACCGCCGTTTTTTTCGGAGGCCGTCTGAAAACTAATGAGGGTATTGATAATGGAATCTGCCGTATCAGGATTACCGGCATGGTCTTTTTCAGACGGCCTGCCGAGATACACATTCAACAAATGCCAAACGCAATGTTGCGCCAAAGCAGCTTCATCATTGGCGCAGTAGGCTCGTTCGGCTTCTGCCAACAGTTTTTCTTCCAACCTCAACGAAGCAGCGTAAGGCAACATATGCTCGAGCAAATCGATATAATGAACGGAGTAAAGCGGCTGTTCACACAAACGCTGGTATAACACTTCCCCTAAAGCATCACTGTGCACTAAGGCCGTCTGAAAACCGGCAGGAGCAAGCATGGCATGCAACAACAACGGTGCCCGTTTGCCGTTCGATGCCAGAGAAAACCAAACATTTGGTGCATTCCGTGCCAACAATGCCTGCCGTGCGGCATAGTCGGGATTGGTGACGATGATTTTTCGGCGCATGGCATCGGCCAGCTTCTGCTGTTCGTTAAATTGGGCTTCTGCTTCGGCTGCCGCCCATGCATCTTCCTTGCGTGCGTTCACCAACGCGAAAACGCCTTCGTAAGGCTGTTTTTCCCCCAACCATTCTGCGGCGGCTACCTCTTCGGCAAGCTGGCGGGCACGGTAGGGGCTGAGACGGCGGATCCGATCGATAATTTTCGGGTGGGTTGCGGCCAGTTTGTCGAAAATATCCGGCTCATAAATACTGCCGAACATAAAATGGGCATACTCCGCCGCATGCCAAGAATGCAAACGGTGACGCGGTGCAATGGCTACTTTGTGCAAGGCTCCAACCATGCCTTCCGTCTGACGAGTGAATTGGACTGCTGAAGCATCAGCCAGATATTCCCGCTGACGGCAAATGGCCGCCTGAATCCAGCCGGCAAGTAATGCCCCCAAGCCGCCTATGATTCTGAACATAAGCCCCAGCAAGGTAAACGGCATGCTGACCAAACAGCCGGCCACAGCGGTATTCGCTTCTTCCTCTATGGTTTTTTTATTTCCCGAGATTTGAAAGTGCGTGCCGAACATCAAATATTTACCCAACACTTCAATCATCTGCAAACCGAACAGCCAACCGGTCAGCCGCATATTCAAACGCGTATCACCGTTAAGGATATGGCTGAATTCATGAGCGATTACTGCTTGCAATTCCGCACGGTTCAGATTGTTTACCGCGCCTTGCGTGATACCGATTACAGCGTCTTTACCGCCCATGCCGGCGGCAAATGCGTTAATACTGCTGTCGGGCAAGAGGTAAACTTTAGGAAGCCTCATCATGGAAGCCAACGCCATTTCTTCCACCACGTTCAATACCCGCCTTTCCGCCGGTGTTGTGGCCTTGCGCGGGTAAATACGTTCGCCGCCCAACGCCTTAGCCACAACGTGCCCGCCTTCCGAAAGGCTACGCAAACGGTACCAGCTCGCAGCCAGCATCACGCCGGCAAACGATGCGGCGATTATCAAATAATTTTTCAGGGTATGGAATTCTTCGGGCATAAACCAACCGGACGCCCATGTGAGCAACGAAACAGTTAACGACATGGCGGTAACATACAGTACAACCAATTTAACCGTATATCGGCGGGCTTTCGCCTGCTGCTCGAAGAAACGCATTTAAACTCTGCCTTATTGCAGAATACGCGGGCTGATTTGAATTACGGCATTATCTTCAAACTTCAACAAAGCCGCATCTTGCTTGTGGCCGAAAAAACCGGCGAGCATATTGGTGGGAAACGACTGACGCAGATTATTGTAAAACATCACCGAGTCGTTATATGCCTGCCGTGCGAAAGCCACGCGATTTTCAGCCGTATCAAGCGCTTCGGTAAGCTGGGAAATGTTTTGGTCGGCTTTCAATTCAGGGTATGCCTCAATCGTTACCTGTAAATTCCGCAATGCACCGTTGAGTTCAGTTTCCACCGCTCCGAGCGAAGTTAACGAATTGACATTCGGATTGGCCGCTGCCGCCTGCAACAACGACTCCGCACGACTTCGTGCCGCCGTAACCGCCTCCAAAGTGGCACGCTCGTGATTCAAATAGATTTTAGCAGCTTCAATCAGATTGGGAATCAAATCATGACGGCGTTTCAGCTGCACTTGGATTTGCGCAAACGCATTGAGATATTGGTTTCTTCCGGCAACCAGCCTGTTGTAAAGCACGGCAGGAAAAATCACACAAGCGATAACAAAAAGTAAAGCGAGAAACGGTCCCATCGTTACATCCTTTTTATCTTAATTTTTTCAGACGGCCCCCATATGATGAAACCGACATGCAATACCTAGATGATTATAACGGATAAACATTACTGTAATGTAGGGTTAGACGAGGTAAATTTACCCATTTATTTGAAAATATTTGGCTTTTATTCACAAAATATTTACACTTTTCTTACTTTTCAGACGGCCTGAAGTCTCCGAAAATCCTATTTTCAAGTCAACCCACATCAAAAAACGCCTGTACCGTTTCGGCCAAATCCAATTCTAGCTTATCCCCCGTGTGCAATTCGCCCACTCCCGCCGGCGTACCGGTGAAAACCACATCGCCCTTACACAAACCATAAGTTTCGGCAAGTTCTTTCAAAATCGCCGGCAACGGATAAATCATGTGTGAAGTTTCACCGCATTGGCGTATTTTACCGTTTACTTTAAAAGTAAATTTACAATTGTTCGGGTTACGTAACTTGTCCGGCCCGATAAACTCCGACACACATGCCGCACCCCGGAAGCCTTTGGCCTTAGTCCACGGCAAACCTTTTTCTTTCAAACGGCTTTGTACATCGCGTGCGGTTAAGTCCAAGCCCACACCGTAGCCGGCAATGATTCCAGTCAAATCATCGTAATCGAGGCCATCTGAATCTTTGCCGATCAATAACACCAATTCGCTTTCATAATGCACCGAATGACTGTACACCGGCAGGCGGATGGTGCCGCCTGAGTGCAAAATACTGTTGTTCGGCTTCATAAACACCACCGGTTCGGCAGGCATTCCATTTTTCAATTCGGCAATATGATCTACATAATTTCGGCCGATACAATAGATATTGTTGACATCTACCCTCTGCTTTTCCAATATGACTTCCGTCACAACTCCCTCCTTTCAGTAATATTTCAACACATGCTATTACCACGTTGTTTATGCCAAAAATGAAAACGATGTTCCGGCATACTTCATTTCCAACTGTTTTCAAAAAATTCAAACTATCCCGTATTACCGAATTCTCATGTATTGCATGTGCATAAAAAATAACAGGAACAACTTGTTTTTTAATGTAAATAATGATAAAAATTTCTATATTTAAAACAATATGCTATAAAAATATTCATCATTTTTGTCAAAATAATTTAATAAAAATCCGATTTAGTTGTAAGAAATACCTTATAGCGTCGTCTAGTTTTATGTAAAATTTGCATTTGGAGCTCCCAAAGCAAATCCGTATGGCACCAAATAGCTGTGAAACCTAATGATTCTACAGTATTTTCCGGTTTTCCCATACCGATTCCGATATTTGCAAACCTTAGCCTTGTATAATTATTAGTTTTTATAGCAATACCATTCGGCAATTTTTATTTTATATTTCACATACGTTTTCGAAGAAAAGATAAGAAAGGAATTATATTATGTTTAAAAAAGCACTTATTGTATCGGCTTCTTTACTGGCTCTTGCTGCCTGCTCACCCAGCGAAACTGCACAATCTGCACAACCTGCTGCAGAAGCCGTACAAGCCGTGCCGCAAACCCCTGCCGATTGGGAAGTATCTAACGCCGGTATTACCTTCCTGAGCAGCAAAATCAACAAACAATTGGGCAGTGTAACTGAGCAATCACGCTTCAAAGCCAGCCAAGCCGTATTAGGCAAAGACGGTGAATTCAAAATGGAAGTGGATTTGAGCAGTGTAAGCACCGGTATTGAAATCCGCGACCAGCGCTTGAAAGATTGGGTATTTGAAACTGCCAAATTCGCTAAAGCCAATGTTACTGGCAAAGTAGATGTAGATGCCGTGAACAAACTGGCTATCGGTGAAACTGTGAATTTGAAACAGCCTTTGGTTTTGGACATTCACGGCAAACAAATCAATCTTGAAGCCGACCTATCTGCACAACGCATCAGCGCAGACAAAATCATGGTTAGCACTCTAAGCCCTGTTCTCTTGGATGTTAAAGCAATGGACATGGTCGGCGGTGTAGCTCAACTGGTTGAAGTAATGGGCTTAAGCTCTATCGTTCAACAAATTCCGGTTTCTTTTAACGCTGAATTTACCCGTAAAGAGTAATCAAGTTGTTTGAAATTTGATTTCATTCCATATTCCCTTTTCTAGATCGCAGGCCGTCTGAAATCATTTCAGACGGCCTGCGATCTTTATGTTTTGGAAAACAATAGGTTCTGATCAAATACAGCATAGCAAATATACTTATTTTTGATACAAGGCAGCAAGCCGCAGACAGTACAGGTAGTACGGAACCGATTCTGTTGCCGCTTTGCGGCTTACAAAATTGTTCTCTTCGAGCTAAGACGCAATAAGATCATAGTATGTTAAGTTCGTTTGCTATATGTTTATGGTACCGTCGTTTTTTGTAGAATTTAAGAATCTCCTCCTATACAAAGAGACAAGTCGTTTATGCGACCAGTAAGGCAAGAATCTTTGCCCACCGTTACCGTTTATTTACCCATGGTAAGCAAGGAGCTTTATAGAAATTCAAAATCCAATTTATACGGCTTATACGGCTTGTATCTATAAAAAGGCCGTCTGAAAAAACTTTTCAGACGGCCTCGTTTCATCATGCGCGATTGGTTTTATTTACCCAAAGCCTCCAGCACTTTGGCGGCTACTTCACCAACAGCCACACTTTGAGCTTCGCTGTCGGTACGCTTAGCGTATTCGACGTTGCCTTCTTTCAACGCGCGGTCGCCGATAACGATGCGGTGCGGAATGCCCAACAGTTCGGAGTCGTTCAGCAACACGCCTGCGCGTTCGTCGCGGTCGTCCAGCAACACATCCACTCCTTTGGCCAACAATTCAGCATAGAGTTTGTCGGCAGCTTCGCGCACGCTATCGGATTTTTTGTAGTTCATCGGCACGATCACCACTTCAAACGGTGCCATCGCATCTGTCCAAATGATGCCGCGTTCGTCGTTGTTCTGCTCGATGGCGGCGGCTACGATGCGGGTGATGCCGATGCCGTAACAGCCCATTTCCATGATTTGCGCTTTGCCGTTGCTATCGAGGAAGGTAGTGTTCAAGGCTTTTGAATATTTGTCGCGCAGTTGGAAAACATGGCCGACTTCGATACCGCGTGCCAGTTTCAGACGGCCTTTTCCGTCGGGGCTGGGGTCGCCTTCAACCACATTGCGCAAATCGACAAATTCAGGTTCGGGGCAGTCGCGGCCGAAGTTGAAGCCGGTGTAGTGGTAGTCGTTTTCATTGGCACCGATCACGGTATCGGCCAGTTTTTCAACGGCAAAATCGGCATATACTTTGCCGGTGAAACCGACAGGCCCGAGCGAACCGCCGTTGGCGCCGAAGGCCGTCTGAATGGCGGCAGGCGTAGCCATGACCAAAGGTGATTTCACGCCGGCGAGTTTTTCGGCTTTGATGTCGTTGAACTCGTGATCGCCGCGTAACAGCAGCAACACCAATTTACCTTCTTCTTCGCCTTCCACCACGATGGATTTGAGCGTTTTTTCAATCGGCACATTCAAAAACGCCACCAAGTCGGCAATAGTTTTTACATTAGGCGTGTGGACTTTGGTTAAGGTTTTGGTGGCGGCGGCGCGTTCGCCTTGTTGCGGCAGGGTCGGTGCCAGCTCGACGTTGGCGGCGAAATCGGATTCGTCGCTGTATGCAATCACGTCTTCTCCGCTTTCGGCCAGCACTTGAAATTCGTGCGAACCGGTGCCGCCGATGCTGCCGGTGTCGGCGGCTACGGGGCGGTAGTTCAAGCCCAAGCGGTTGAAAATACGGCAATAAGCGTCGTACATGGCGTTGTAGCCTTCCACCAGCGATTCGTAATCGGTGTGGAAGGAATAAGCGTCTTTCATCACAAACTCGCGTGCACGCATCACGCCGAAACGGGGGCGGACTTCGTCACGGAATTTGGTTTGAATGTGGTAGAAATTTTTCGGCAGCTGTTTATAGCTGGTGATTTCTTTGCGCACGATGTCGGTAATCACTTCTTCGCAGGTGGGGCCCATACAGAAATCGCGGTCATGGCGGTCTTTCAGGCGCAACAGCTCTTTGCCGTAAAATTCCCAGCGGCCGCTTTCCTGCCACAATTCGGCGGGTTGCACCACCGGCATCAGCAGCTCCACCGCGCCGGCACGGTTCATCTCTTCACGCACGATATTCTCGACTTTGCGCAACACGCGCAAACCCATCGGCATCCATGTATACAAACCCGAAGCATTGGCTTTGATCAGGCCGGCACGCAGCATCAGTTTATGGCTGGCGAGGGCGGCTTCGGTAGGGGCTTCCTTTAAGGTGGAAATGAAAAATTGACTGGCTTTCATGTTGATATCGGCAGGAAAAATCAAAGATGTGCATTGTACCGCAAAGCGGCTTTTTTCGGCAGGCATTTACCCGGGATTTCTTGCTTTTCGGGTAATGTCAATCTAATTTTGTACACAATTTTCAAACGGCCTTGTTTTATTTAAAGAATTTGTTTTTAGGTCGTCTGAAAAGCTATTATAAAATACAAGATATTGATTTATATAATATTTTTAATTGACTATTTTTAAGGCAGTTTAACGCGTCGATTGTCGGCAAAGGTTTTTTTCGAGTTACTCCAAATTTATACACAAAGTTATCCACAAAGTTTGTGAATAGAATTCTGAAAATAGTAAACATCATGATTATGTTAAATAAGATTTTCACAACACATAATTGATGTATTTGCATATACGGTATTTAGCATACTATTATTTCAGACGGCCCGTTTCTGATATATTCGCATTACCCTTCCAACTATCGAAAGCACCATCATGACCGCACCGACACTGACTTCCCGTAACAAAATGTTCAACGGCTATCACGAACGTTACAGCCACCGTTCAGATGCCACCGGTACCGACATGACTTTTACCATCTACCTGCCGCCGCAAGCCCTGCAAGGCTATCGCGTGCCCGTGCTTTACTGGCTCTCCGGTTTGACCTGCACCGATGAAAACTTTGCCACCAAAGCGGGGGCGCAACGATTTGCCGCGCAATGGGGCATTGCGTTGGTAATGCCCGACACTTCCCCCCGCGGGAAAGACGTGCCCGATGCCGACAGCTACGATCTGGGTCAGGGAGCCGGTTTCTATGTCAACGCCACAGAACAACCGTGGGCGAAACATTATCAAATGTACGACTATATCGTCGGCGAACTGCCCGACCTGATAGAAAAACATTTCTCTGTTACCGATCAACGCAGCATTTTCGGCCACAGCATGGGCGGCCACGGCGCGTTGCAGATTGCCCTAAAGAATCCCAAACGTTATGCTGCCGTCTCTGCCTTCGCCCCGATTGTGAACCCGAGTGAAACACCGTGGGGACAAAAGGCTTTTGCCGCATACCTAGGCCAAAATCCGCAAATATGGGCGCAATATGACAGCACCGAATTGGTTAAAAGCGCCGCACGCAAATTGCCGATATTGATAGACCAAGGCGATGCCGACGACTTTTATCCCCAAGAACTGCAACCCGAAAAATTTGTTGCGGCCGCACGAGGCAACGGATTTAACGTCGAATTCAACTTGCGCCCCGGATACGATCACAGCTATTACTTCATCGCCAGCTTCATCGACACGCATATCGAATTTCACGCCGATGCATTCGGGTTATAAAAATACTAAGGCCGTCTGAAACCTTTCAGACGGCCTTTTCCCACTATGTTACAATTTCAAATCAAAACTTCTGTTCATTCATTTACTTAATATAAGGAATGCTCATGACAACCATCGCCCATGATATTTTCAAAGCCTACGACATCCGCGGCATCGTCAGCAAAACCCTAACCAATGAAGCAGCCTACTTAATCGGTAAAGCCATTGCCGCCAAAGCCGCCGAGAAAGGCATCAAAAAAATCGCACTGGGGCGCGACGGTCGTTTGAGCGGCCCCGAGCTGATGGAAAATATTTCAAAAGGCTTAACCGAAAGCGGCATAGACGTACTGAACGTCGGCATGGTAGCCACGCCTATGCTCTATTTTGCCGCCATCCGCGAATGCGAAGGCAGCGGCGTAATGATTACCGGCAGCCACAACCCGCCCGACTATAACGGCTTTAAAATGATGCTCGGCGGCGATACGCTGGCAGGCGAAGCCATTCAAGAGCTGCTGGCCATCATTGAAAACAAGCGTTTTGTTTCAGACGGCCTCGCAGGAAACGTTACCGAAAAAGACATCTCTTCCGAATACCAAAACCACATCGTCGGCCACATCAAACTCAAACGCCCGATGAAAATCGTTGCCGATGCGGGTAACGGTGTAGCAGGCGCGTTTGCAGGCAACTTATACCGTGCGCTCGGCTGCGAAGTAACCGAACTCTTCTGCGATGTAGACGGCAATTTCCCCAACCACCATCCCGATCCCGCCAAGCCGAAAAATCTGCAAGATGTGGTTAACGAGCTGAAAACCGGCGATGCGGAAATCGGCATTGCCTTCGACGGCGACGGCGACCGTTTGGGCGTAGTTACCAAAGAAGGCAACATCATTTATCCCGACCGCCAACTGATGCTGTTTGCCCAAGACGTATTGAGCCGCAACCCCGGTGCCAAAGTAATTTTCGACGTAAAATCCACCCGCCTGCTCACCCCATGGGTAAAAGAACACGGCGGCGAACCGATTATGGAAAAAACCGGCCACAGCTTCATTAAATCTTCCATGAAGAAAAACGGCGCACTTCTTGCGGGAGAAATGAGCGGACACACTTTCTTTAAAGAACGCTGGTTCGGCTTTGACGACGGCCTGTACGCCGGTTGCCGCCTGCTGGAAATCCTTTCTGCAAGCGACAATCCTTCCGCCGTACTGAACGTTTTGCCGCAAAGCATTTCCACACCCGAACTGAATATCGATTTACCTGAAGGCAGCAACGGCCACAAAGTGATTGAAGAACTGGCGCAAAATGCCCGATTCGACGGCGCAGCCGAAATCATTACCATCGACGGCCTGCGCGTAGAGTTCGCCGACGGCTTCGGCTTGATGCGTGCCTCTAACACCACGCCGGTATTGGTGTTGCGATTTGAAGCCGACAGCGAAGAAGCCATCGCACGGATTCAAAACCAGTTTAAAACGGTGATTGAAAGCAATCCCGCGCTGCATTGGCCGTTATAAAACCAGTCAATTCACTGTTTATAAAATCAAAGGCCGTCTGAAAACACCGGTGTTTTCAGACGGCCTTTAACAACTCTGCAAAATCTTTCAACACAAAATGACTCACATCAAACAACCCGTATTAACAAAAATATTTAACAACCATCATCTATATAATTTTATTTTTCAACGTACCCGCCCAATTACCATATCGGCAGACAAACTAGGAGTCAAAATGTTATCTTTTTTAGCATCCAAACCGGGCAATCCCGTACCCGAAGCAGAAGTCAGAGAACGGTATAACCGCCTCAGATGGCATGCCTTATTCGGTATCTTTATCGGTTATGCCGCCTACTATATTCTGCGAAACAACTTTCTGCTTTCGTCTCCCGAGCTGATTGCCGAATTCGGCTTTACCAAAAAAGACATCGGTTTTATTTCCGGCACGATGCTGATTGTGTACGGTATCAGTAAAGGCGTGATGTCGGCACTGGCCGATAAGTCGAACCCGAAACATTTTATGATTTTTGGTTTGATGATGTCCGCCCTCGTCAACCTCATGATGGGCTTTAGTGCATCTTTCTGGATTTTCTTATTGCTGTGTATTCTGAACGGTATTTTTCAGGGTATGGGTGCGGGGCCTGCTTATGTGGTGCTGGCAAGCTGGTTCCCGCGTAAATCACGCGGCGTAACGACGGCTGTTTTCAATATCTCGCATAACGTCGGCGGCGGCCTGATCGCCCCGATTGCCGGTGCAGCCATTGCGTGGCTGGGTACAGAGCACTGGCAGGCCGCACATTTCATTGTGCCCACAGTACTGGCATCCATCGTTGCCGTTATCGTTTATGTGTTCGGTGCGGGCCGTACTTACAACGAAGGCCTGCCTCCCATGAACCAAATTCTGCAAAATGAAAATGAAGAATTGGTCGCAACCAAAACAGAAGACATCGACCTGACCACATGGCAGATTTTCAAACAATATATCCTGAAAGACATCAATGTATGGTTCGTATCGTTTATCGACGTATTCACCTATATGATCCGTTTCGGCGTGCTGACTTGGCTGCCACTGTATCTGCTTGAAACCAAAGGTTTCACCAAAGGCCAAATGGCAACCGCTTTTGCGATTTTCGAATGGGCGGCCATTCCGTCCACCCTGCTTGCCGGCTATGTAACCGACACCTATTTCAAAGGCAGACGCATGCCGCTGGCCATGATCGCTTTGGTCGGTGTGGGCATCGCCATCTTTGCTTACTGGGGCGGACAAGACCTACTCACCGTTACCATCGGTGCCGGTATCGTAGGCTGTTTGATTTATGTGCCGATGTTTTTGTCTTCACTGCAAGCCATTGAGTTGGTGCCTTCTTTTGCTGCCGGTTCTGCTACCGGTTTGCGCGGCCTGCTCAGTTATGTGCTGGGCAGCTTCTCCGGCACCGCCCTCTTCGGTATTTTGGCCGAACGTTACGGCTGGGATGCCGGTTTCTATCTTCTGCTGTTTGCCGTAGCCGCCTGTATTTTCTGCTGTTTCATGACCCATCGCGGCGTATTGCGTTTGGAAAAACGACGCACCGTTGTCGACAGCCAGTAATCCGACCCGATTCATGCTATATTAAAGGCCGTCTGAAATCTTTTTCAGACGGCCTTTAACTTTTGCTTTCCATATCATCCGAATCCGAACATTCATGAGCAAACATATCCTTCTCGGCATCAGCGGCGGCATTGCTGCATACAAATCCTGCGAACTGGTACGACTGTTGAAAAAACAGGGTCATGACGTTACCGTTGCCATGAGCCGCGCAGCAGCCGAATTTGTTTCGCCACTTACTTTTCAAGCACTCAGCGGCAATCCCATTTTATCCGAAACCCACGGCGGATACAGCGGCAACGGCATGGCACACATCAATCTCACACGCCAAGCCGATGTCTTTCTGATTGCCCCTGCCACAGCCAACACCATCGCAAAAATAGCCAACGGCATCGCCGATAATCTGCTTACCAACCTTGCAGCCGCACGCAAATGCCCGCTTGCGGTTGCTCCTGCCATGAATGTCGAAATGTGGTTCAATCCTGCCAACCGCCGCAACATCGCCCAACTGATTTCAGACGGCATCACCGTATTCCAACCCGTCTACGGCGAGCAGGCTTGCGGCGAAACCGGCATAGGCCGTATGCCCGAAGCGGTCGAATTGGCGGAGCTATTGCCCGACTTATGGACGGAAAAAACTCTACAAGGCAAAAAAGTATTGATTACCGCGGGTGCCACCTTTGAAGCCATTGACCCTGTTCGCGGCATTACCAATCTCTCCAGTGGCCAAATGGGAACCGCCCTCGCCCGCGCCTGCCGCGCAGCCGGAGCCGAGGTTACCCTGATATACGGCCAACTTCAAACCCCACTGCCTTTCGGCTTGGCCCATACCGAGCAAGCCGTCAGCGCCCAAGCCATGTATGAAATGGTGCATAAACATATCGGCAGGCAAGACGTATTTATTTCCGTAGCCGCCGTAGCTGATTACAAAGTGAAAAACAGCAGCCCGCAAAAACTGAAAAAAGACGGCAGCGGCATTCCTCCCGTCATCAAATTGGCGGAAAACCCCGATATTCTTGCTTCCGTGGCTTCACTCGCTAACCCGCCGTTTTGCATCGGATTTGCCGCCGAAAGCGAAAACGTACTCGAAAACGCCCGCGCCAAACGTTTGCGTAAAAACATTCCGATGCTGGTGGCTAACGATGTGTCCATCTCCATGGGTAAGACAACCAATCAAATTACCATTATTGATGAAAAGCAGGAAATTTCACTGCCGGAAACTGATAAAAACCAAGCCGCAGCCGCAATCGTGGCGCGCTTGGCAGAATGGGTAAAATAAAACAAATCCGATATATACGAAAAAGGCCGTCTGAAAATATTTCAGACGGCCTCACTTATCTCAAAACAACCAATTACGCTTCTTTGTTTTCAGTCGCTTTCGCACGCAAGCGCAGGCTTAACTCGCGCAGTTGTTTCTCGTCAACCGCATTCGGCGCATTGGTCAGCAAGCATTGGGCGCGCTGGGTTTTCGGGAAAGCAATCACGTCGCGGATAGATTCGGCACCGGTCATCAACGTAACCAAACGGTCTAAACCGAAGGCCAAACCGCCGTGCGGAGGCGCGCCGAATTTCAGGTTGTCCAGCAGGAAGCCGAATTTTTCCTGTTGCTCTTCAGGGCTGATTTTCAGGGCGGCAAACACTTTTTCCTGAACGTCGGCACGGTGGATACGGATAGAACCGCCGCCGATTTCCCAGCCGTTCAATACCATATCGTAGGCGCGCGCCAAGCAGTTTTCGGGATCGCTTTCCATCAGGTCTTCATGACCGGGCTTGGGCGAAGTAAACGGATGGTGCATGGCGGCATAGCGGTCGTTTTCTTCGTCGTATTCGAACATCGGGAAATCAACCACCCACAACGGTTTCCACTCATCCGCGAAGTAACCGTTTTCCGCGCCGTGTTCGTGGCCGATTTTGATACGCAGCGCACCGATGGCTTCGTTCACAATCTTGGCTTTGTCGGCACCGAAGAAAATAATGTCGCCGTTTTGGGCTTCGGTTTTGGCAATGATTTCTTTCAGGCAGTTTTCAGACAAGAATTTCACAATCGGAGATTGCAGGCCGCTGTCTTCGCCGTTGGTGATGTTGCTCACGTCGTTGACTTTGATGTAAGCCAAGCCTTTCGCGCCGTAGATGCCGACAAATTTGGTGTATTCGTCGATGTCTTTACGGCTTAATTTCGCACCGTTGGGCACGCGCAAAGCCACCACGCGGCCGCCTTTCATATCGGCTGCGGCACGAAATACTTTGAATTCTTCGGTTTTCATCAACTCGGTCAGCTCGGTAAATTTGAGCGACACGCGCATATCGGGTTTGTCGGAACCGTAGTAAAACATGGCTTCGGAGAACGGCATGCGCGGAAAATCGCCCAATTCCACGCCCAATGCATCTTTGAACACTTGTTTGGCCATGCCTTCGGTAATATCCATGATTTCATCTTCGTTCAAGAACGAAGTTTCGATATCGATTTGGGTAAATTCGGGCTGGCGGTCTGCGCGCAAATCTTCATCGCGGAAACATTTGGTGATTTGGTAATAACGGTCGAAACCGGCCACCATCAGCAGTTGTTTGAACAGCTGCGGCGATTGCGGCAAAGCGAAAAACTCACCCGGATGCACGCGGCTGGGCACGAGATAATCGCGCGCGCCTTCGGGAGTAGAACGGGTCAGCATCGGCGTTTCGATGTCGATAAAGCCTTGTTCGTCGAGATAGCGGCGTACGCCCATAGCCACTTGGTAGCGCAGGCGCAGGTTGCGCTGCATCTGCGGACGGCGCAGGTCGATCACACGGTTGGTTAAGCGCACGTTTTCGCTGATGTTTTCGTCGTCGATTTGGAACGGAGGCGTAGCGGCGGTGTTTAAAATCTCGATTTCTTTAGCCAAAATTTCGATTTTGCCGGAAATCATTTTATCGTTAGCCGTGCCTTCGGGGCGGTTGCGCACTTTACCGGTAATGCTTAAAACGTATTCGTTACGGGCTGAATCGGCGGTTTTGAAGGCTTCCGGCGTGTCGGGGTCGATAACCACCTGCACGATGCCTTCACGGTCGCGCAAGTCAATAAAAATGACTCCGCCGTGATCGCGGCGGCGGTGTACCCAGCCTTTCACGGTAACGGTTTGATCTAAATATTGCTCGTCAATCAAGCCACAATAATTGGTACGCATAAAAATGAATCCCTTTATTTATTTTCGGATTTTGATGTTGATTGGAGACCGTCTGAAACAGTTTCGTTGTTTTCAGACGGCATAGCTGTCAGCAAGGCGGAAGCTTCGGCAGAATCCGGCAGCACCATGCCTAAAGAAATAACATATTTCAATGCTTCGTCCACACTCATATCCAGCTCGCGCACATCACTGCGTTTTACCATAATGTAATAACCGCCGGTAGGATTGGGTGTAGTCGGCACATAAACCGAAATATATTCCTCTCCTTGCGGTAAGCTTTGCAGCGCAGGAACCGGAATGCTGCCTGACACGAAAGCCAATGTCCAAATACCAGGTTGAGGAAACGGCACCAACACCGGCGTTTTAAACGATTGCCGGGAATCGGAAAGCAATGATTCCGATACTTTCTTAACGCTGGAATAAATGGATTTTACAACCGGTATGCGGCCGAGCAGATTATCCCAAGCGGCAATCATACGTTTGCCTAATACATTCGCACCCAGCAAACCGGTAACGAACAATACCAACACCGCTACGATGAAGCCCAAACCGGGAATATTGAATCCTAAAAAGTACTTCGGCTGCCAATGCAGAGGAAGCAGATTAATCAATTGGTCGGACGCGGAAACGATATAGGTAATCACCCAAACCGTAACGGCAATAGGCAGCCATACCAAAACGCCCGTAATCAGGTATTTTTTCAATGCTTTAGCGAAACTGCTGCTATCTGCCGTGTATTTTGCCATAGTGTCAATCTTAAAGTTGCTGCCCAAGCGCGGCATTATACGCGCTTGGGCAGCAATAAACGAGTGTTTTTGAACGTTCTAAAAACCGTCCCAATCATTTAACATAAAACCAAAACCGACACTGTTATGTTTGTGGTTATAGTCGAGCAAACTTTCGCCGTAGCCGTGAAAACCCTGTACATAACCTTTCAGCTTGCCTTTAATCGGGAAAGTATAATCGGTTTGCACACCTCCCCTGCCGGTTTTCGGGTTATAACGCATGGTGGTGGCAACGGTTTGCTGGTTGTTAAATAAGTATTGCAGTTTTAAATCGCCGTAACCCATATAACGGGAAATATCGGGGTTATCGTCTCTTTCGCCTTTCTGGTCAAACGCCCTTACCCATAAACGCGGAATAACCGTTAACTTACCCCATTCCATACCTGCCATACCGTAGATGCGGTTCCAAGAACGTGATAGAGGACGGCTTTGACCATTCGACTGGTGCACCAAACCCAAACCAAGCATGCGCAACTTACCTCCGCCCGGCAAATCGGCCTTCACAGGCTGGGTAATAAAAAACTCCGGCTGGTAATCGTTGTTACGGAACGGTGCCGATTTTTCGCCTTGATTCCATACCTGCCAATGCGAGGTTTGAGTATAACCAAACCAAATATCGGCACGGGTTTTGAATACATCCTCCATCAACTTGGTTTTAAAAGAAGCCTGCATTTTGGCTTCCAAGCGCTTCTGCTCTTTGGAAATCCGGTTTTCAGACACCCCTCGTGTAGATGATTGCGGCATTCTGTTCGGATTGCTGTTGTACCATGCAGGAATCAGATACATAGGATTATGCTCGCGCACCGATAAAATTCCGCTTGTATGATTCTGATCCAAATCATACATCTGGCTCAACGGTGTATAAGCGTCCGCCGCATCAAGCAGAGTTTCCGTAGGAGCGGCCAACGGCTGCCCTTGGTCTGTACTAAAAACAATAGTAGCTTCTTTTCTGTGTAAACTTTCATCCACCGTTCTAACCAAATCTACAGCTTTAGGTTTGCTTTTTGGCGGTGTTGGTGCTTTTTGCAGCGGAAATTGTGCCGAATACACTTTATCAAAACAGGCCAGACGCAATGAGTTGTCCCGTACCAAGGTACATTGCAATGCAGCATCCTCTGCCGCAGCCGAAGGTACTGCTGCCGATAAACAGGCACCGATAATCAAATAACGTTTCAACATTATATTTACCAACCACTTTCCGAAGGCCACCTGAAAACTTCAGACGGCCTCCAAATGCTTGCCTTACCGTTTCAATTTATCAAAATCTTCAAATCAAAAAAGTAAATGCTCCTGAACACGAACTTCCGTCTGTTCAGGAGCATTTACATGATAGCAGTGCGGAGCTCAACAGCATTACCGCGTCGCACCTACCGGCCTGCTCAAATTAAGCCAAAGCTTTAATCCTGGCAGACAAACGGCTTTTATGACGAGCTGCTTTGTTTTTGTGATAAACGCCTTTGTCGGCAATACGGTCGATCACTTTCACAGACTCTTGATAAACTGCTTGGGCGGCAGCTTTATCGCCGGCTTCAACCGCTTTCAGTACTTTTTTCACCGCTGTGCGGAAAGCAGTACGCAGGCTGGCGTTGTGGGCACGTTGTTTAACCGCTTGGCGGGCGCGTTTGCGGGCTTGTGCGCTGTTTGCCATATTGAATATCTCCTGATAAAAATCAAATTTTCGTAAACGCGTAATTTTAAATACTTAACTGTATATACGCAAGTGTTTTAATCAAAAAACCCGACACCCGCCTGCAAGCCCTCCCGAAAGCGACAACCTTCAAACAAAAATGCTGCTTTCAGACGGCCTTTCTGCCTTATGTCTCACCTCCTCAAAACACCCCCTATCATTTTGATTTTTATTAGGCACTCCATTACAATACCGCTCCATGCCGCCGCCGGGGTTTACTATGGGGCAGCGGCTTCTTTCATTTCAACCATTTCATCAGGAAAACAACCCGTATGAAAAAATCAGTATTAGCCGTAATCGCAGCCCTTTCTTTGGCTGCGTGCGGCGGACAAAGCGAGCAAAAAACCGCCCAACCTCAAGCAGATGCAGGTTCTGCCGCTGCTGCCAATACAGACGGCCTGCCCGCAACCAATAATCTCAACATATACAACTGGTCGAACTACGTTGACGAAAGCACTGTTGCGGACTTCAAAAAAGCCAACAACCTGAAACTTACTTACGACCTGTATGAAAATAATGAAACGCTGGAAGCCAAAGTATTAACCGGCAGGTCGGGTTACGACCTTGTTGTGCCCGGTATCGCTTTCCTGCCGCGCCAAATCAAAGCAGGCGCATATCAGAAAATCAATAAAGATTTGATTCCTAACTATAAAAATATCGATCCCGAGCTGTTGAAAATGCTCGAAACGGCCGACCCCGGCAACGAATACGCCGTACCCTACTTCTCAGGGGTGAACACTTTGGCCATCACAGCTAAGGGTAAAGAAATACTGGGCGGCCAACTGCCTGAAAACGGCTGGGATTTGCTGTTCAAACCCGAATACACCAAAAAATTGAAATCTTGCGGCATCGCTTTATGGGATACCCCCAGCGAAATGTTCCCGATTGTGCTGAATTATCTGGGTAAAGACCCAAAAGGAACCAACGCCGACGACATCAAAGCAGCAGCGGCCACTCTGCAAGCCATCCGTCCCGACGTGAAACGTTTCAGCCCGTCGGTTATTGACGAGTTAGCCCGTGGCGACGTGTGTTTGGCAGCAGGTAACGGCGGTGATTTGAACATGGCGAAAGCGCGTTCGGAAGAAGTGAAAAACAATGTGGGTATCGAAGTGCTCACACCGAAAGGTATGGGTTTCTGGATCGAATCTTGGTTGATTCCCGCCGATGCCAAAAACGTGGCTAATGCCCACAAGTACATCAACCATACACTTGACCCCGAAGTGGCTGCGAAAAACGGCAATGCCGTTACTTTCGCCCCCGCCAGCCTGCCGGCCCGTGAAAAAATGGATCCTACGCTGGTTGCTACCCGATCCATTTTCCCGAATACCGATGATGTAAAAGACGGTTTCGTTATGCCGCAAATGGCAGATGATGCGAAAAAACTGACTGTGAATCTGTGGCAGAAAATCAAAGTTGGCTCCCGTTAAACCTGTGTTCATAAAAAACGACGGCTGTATGATGCAGCCGTCGTTTTTTATGATTGGCAAACCGAACATACAATGCAGCCTAGCTCGGGTAGGAAGCAAATGACCTGTGCTGCTCTACTCGGGTGCGCTGGCTAAATCCGCTTTGCCGTTTTTTCTGTATTGTCCCGGAGACATGCCGTATTGCTTTTTAAAGGCTTTACCGAAATGCGTTTCTGAACGGAAACCTACCGACAACCCCACCGACAATACCGAATCTGCCGTATTTTTAAGCAGCAAAGCAGCCTGCTGCAAACGGATGCGGCTTACAAAAACGTGAGGGCTAACGCCTATTTGCTGCTTAAACAAACGCATCAACTGGGCTCTCGACATATTGGCAGCCGCTGCCATATCGCCGACACTCCACGTGTATTCCGGCGATGCCAATACCGCTTGCACCACCCCTCTGAGGCGGTAATCCTGCCAGCCGTTCAATGTACCGGCCAGCACCTCCCGATTGCCCTGTTCCAAATAAACGCGCATCAATAACACCAATAAAACGGAAAACAAAGCATTGACAACAGTTTCCGCTCCTTCTTCCTTGCGTTGCGCCTCGTATTCCAACATGCTTATCAAAGCACGTAACGAGGGATGCTCGACTTTCAAATAAACAGTTTCCGGCAAGCTCTTGATTAAATCAGCTTGGGCATCGTAATCAAAACGGGCACAAAATAAATCCATCCCCTTTCCTGCGGAACCACTTTTTTTCAGCGTAAACACCCCGTTTTGCACAATTTCAGGCACATCACAGGTATTATCGCAAGCCACACTGCTGCTGATAATATGCCCCGCAACACGGGGAAAAAGAACCACATCGCCGGCCTTCAAAAGGCGTGCATCACATCCGTCAACCTTTAAATACCCTTCCCCTTCGGCAACGATATGCACCTGTCCCTGCGTTTGCACAGGCTCTTGCCGCACATACCAATTCTCTTGAAAACGACATTGCACATCCACACGCCCTTTGATTTGGGCCAGAGAAACTAATTTATCGAGAATATCCATTTCGCACCAGATTTTGAGACGATTTGCAGATTATTCTACTGGTTTTTTTGTAAAATGAAGCCGTCTGAAATTCAAAATAACCAACCAGAAAGGAAATTAACATGTTTCAAAATTGGCCTGAACATACTGCCCATGTAAAAAAATTGTTTGGCGAATTAGGCAAATCCCATCCTAAAATGGTCCAAGCCTATGACTTGCTCGATCAAGCGGCGGCGGCCGAAGCATTGGACGAGAAAACCCGAGAGCTGATTTCCATTGCCGTAGCCATTACCACACGCTGCGAAAGCTGCATCAGCATTCATGCCGAAAATGCAGTTAAAGCAGGCGCAACCGAAAGCGAAATCGTCGGAGCTTTAGCAACGGCCATCTCGCTCAATGCCGGTGCCGCCTACACCTACGCTTTACGTGTTTTGGAAGCTGCCGAAACCCAACGCTGATTTTCCCAGTTCGTTGCTACATCAAGCAGATGAACCTTGCCCGCCTTACGGCGGGCTTTTTTCAAACGGCCTGTATAGAAGAATCTGAACATTGATTGAACATCCAGTGCGAGCTACCAAAAACACAGCCTTTCAGCCGTATTTTTGCAAGCAGTGAACACAGATATTGTATAATCCCGCTTTCTGCCAAACCGCCTGCATAAATGTTTCTCAATATTTCTGAAACTTCAACAACATCAGGCGGTCAATGTTCCTTTTGCCGCCGTTTTGTTTTTCAGACGGCCTCCACGATACAATTGTTATGGCTACCAAATCCCCCAAAACTACTGAAAAAACCAACAAACCCAAGACTGCAAGCACAAGGCCGTCTGAAAAAAAACCGCTGCGTCATGCCAGAGGAGTAACGAAAAACAATCCCGTCAAAAAACGTCCGCAACATATCGTAAACCTGATCAACGACACCGGCTGGCTGCTCGGATTATTGGTTACCGTTTATGTTGCCCTAGCGCTTGCCAGCTTCACGATGGACGACCCTGCATGGTCGCGCAGCGTGCCGCCTTCCGATGATGTACACAACCTCGGCGGCCTGTTCGGTGCTTATCTTGCCGACATCGGCTATTACCTGTTCGGTTTATCGTTTTGGTGGTGGGTAATCGCCGCTTGCGTTTTCCTCTATAAAAACTTCCGTCCGTTGCAAACCGAAGAACGTAAACCCTACAACCACACTATCGCCATATCTGCTCTAGCCGTTTTACTGATTTGCAGCCCGATTCTCGAAGTGTTTTCATTTAAAAACCAGCTTGCCGATTCTTTGCCCGTCGGTGCAGGCGGATTGGTGGGTTCGTTTGCAGCTGCCGGCTTGAGCTGGCTGCTGGGCACATCGGGCAGCCTGCTGATTATGCTGGTGATTTTGCTGCTGGCCCTATCGCTTCTCACGCAAGTTTCGTGGTTAGACATCCTCGAAAAAACCGGCGCCAAACTGGAATGGTTTTGGATGAAACTCACCCGTAAAGAATACAAATACATCAAAGACTTGCCCGATGCCAAAACCACCCGCCGTATGGTGCGCGAAGCGAAAAACATCACCGCCGAGCCGGTACAACAAATTGAAGGCACCAGCAGCAACCGCAAAGCCGTTCCCGTATCCGTTGCGCCGCCCGCACCCGTTCAGCCCGCCTTGTTTGATGAAAAAGGCGAAGCGGCCGAACACCAGCACAGCGGCGAATACACCAAACCTTCGCTGCACCTGCTGCGCCTGCCGCAGGGCGAGCCGCCTACCATCAACCCCGACAAACTCCAGCAAACCGCCGAACGCATCGAAGCCAAGCTGGCGGAATTCGGCATTGGTGCGCAGGTGGTTTCCGCCACGTCGGGGCCGGTAATTACCCGCTTTGAAATCGAACCGGCACAAGGCGTGAAAGGCAGCCAGATTGTCAACCTTTCCAAAGACTTGGCACGCTCGATGTCGTTACAGGCGGTGCGGATTGTCGAAACCATTGCCGGTAAAAACACCATGGGCATCGAGCTGCCCAACGAACGCCGCCAAGACGTAATGTTGAGCGAAATCCTCTCGTCGCCCGTGTTTACCGATGCCAAGTCCAAGCTCACCGTCGCGCTGGGTAAAGACATCGCCGGCATTCCCGTGGTCGGCGATTTGGCGAAAATGCCGCATTTATTGGTCGGCGGTATGACCGGTTCGGGTAAATCGGTAGGTGTGAACGCCATGATTCTGTCGATTCTGTTTAAAGCCACGCCCGAAGAAGTGCGCTTTATTATGATCGACCCGAAAATGCTGGAATTGAGCATTTACGACGGCATCCCCCACCTGCTCTGCCCCGTAGTTACCGATATGCGCGAAGCCGGCCAAGCGCTCAACTGGTGCGTGGCAGAGATGGAAAAACGCTACCGCCTGCTTTCGCACGCCGGTGTGCGCAATATCGAAAGCTTCAACAAAAAAGTGGCCGATGCCAAAGAAGCAGGCAAACCGCTGCTCAATCCGTTCAGTCTCAATCCCGACGATCCCGAACCTTTGGACAAACTGCCGATGATTGTGGTGGTAATCGACGAATTGGCCGACCTGATGATGACCGAACGCAAAGCCGTCGAGCAGCAAATCGCCCGCCTCGCCCAAAAAGCCCGCGCCGCAGGCATCCACATGATTGTCGCCACCCAACGCCCGAGCGTGGACGTGGTTACCGGCCTGATTAAAGCCAACATTCCCACCCGCATGGCGTTTACCGTGCAAAGTAAAATCGACAGCCGCACCATTCTCGACCAGATGGGTGCCGACGAACTGCTGAAATACGGCGATTCGCTGTTCCTGCAACCCGGCAACGCCGAGCCGACCCGTCTGCAAGGCGCATTCGTATCCGACGACGAAGTCCACCAAATTGTCGCCCACGTCAAACGCCAAGCCCCGGCCAACTATATCGAAGGCCTGCTCAGCGGCGAGGCGGCATTGGAAACCACCAATATCGTCAACCCCAATGCCAACAGCGACGAACTGTTTGATCAAGCCGTGGCATTTGTATTGGAGACCCGCAAAACCTCGATTTCTTCCCTGCAACGCCAGCTCAGAATCGGCTACAACCGCGCTGCCAACCTGATGCAGGCGTTGGAAGATGCCGGTGTGGTTTCGCCAGCAGATGTCGGCGGCAGCCGCAAGATTTTGGCGCAGAAAGATAATCTGTAAAACGATAAAAAGGCCGTCTGAAAACTCAAAGCAGGTGTTTTCAGACGGCCTCTTCTTTTAATGGAAGCCTTGCCGCCAACAAAGAATCTAACTGGAAACAAAAAAAAGCAAGATGGCGAAATCAAACAAGGCCATTAAGACCTTAAAATCAAATTTTACAAGTTTACCCGTTTAAACTGAAAAGGCCGTCTGAAAACTGCTACTGTATCTTTCAGACGGCCTTTCCCAACTCTAATACAGCATATTTCGGTATCCAACCTATTTGTTTTTATCTGCCAGCAACAACCGCACAATATATTCATCTTGCGGCAAAGTCAGTTTTAAATTACGGCTGTCGCCCCGAACCAACAAAGGCTTGATGCCCAATGCCTCAACCGCCGAGGCTTCATCGGTAACCGCACTCAAATCTTCAACCGACAAAGCACGCTGCAATAAGGCCGTCTGAAAAAGCTGCGGCGTTTGTGCCTGCCACAAGCCGCTACGCGGTACGGTTTCTCCGATTTGCTTTCCTTGCGCACGCTTAAGCGTATCCGCAACCGGCACGGCAAGAATGCCGCCGCACGCCTGATCTGCGGCTTCATCAAGCAAACGGCTCAAGGCTTCGGCCGGTAAGCAGCAGCGTGCGGCATCGTGCACAAGAATATTGTCTGTATCTGCCGCCAATCCTTGCGCTACCAATGCATCCACACCGTTCCTTACTGTTTCGGCACGGCTGCCGCCGCCGCAATGCAGTAAAACCGTTTTATCAGAGGCCGTCTGAAAAAAACCATCATCCGGAGCCAACACAACAGCGATACAATCAATTTTCGGATGGCCGGAAAAAATATCTAATGCATGTTGCAAAACGGTTTTGCCGTTGATCTCTACATATTGTTTAGGTTTGCCTGCACCGAAACGTTCTCCGACACCGGCGGCCGGAATCAAAGCGATATTACGGCTCACGCTTTCGCCCCGCTTCCTTTTGCAATACGCCATAAACATTGGCCGCCGACAGCTTTATCCAAGCCGTCCAGATAAGCCTCATGATCTGCCGCTTCGAATTCATCGGCTTTGATTACTTTCAAATAGGCGGGGCGTTTTATTTCCGTAATGATATGTACTTCTTCTTCCTCTTCGACAGTATTGTCCATCAAGTCGAACTGGCCCCGCGTCATTGCCAAGTAAACTCCGCCCAGCAATTCGCAGTCGATTAACGCCCCATGCAACACACGTTTGCTACGGTCTACGTCAAAACGGTTACACAACGCATCCAAACTTGCTTTCTGCCCCGGAAACATTTCCCGCGCCATCGCCAGCGTATCGATAACGGTACAGCCCAACTCATTAATAGTGGGCAACCCCATGCGGCGGAACTCCATATCCAAAAAGCCTACGTCAAACTTGGCGTTATGGATAATCAACTCCGCCCCGCGCAAAAAATCTGCAATTTGCAGGCCGACCGCTGCAAAATTCGGTGCATTTTCTTCTTCCAAACGCTCAAGAGTAATCCCGTGCACGGCAACCGCTTCTTCGGGAATGTCGCGCTCAGGATGGACATACAGATGCAGATTGTTGTCAGTCATCTGGCGGTTAATCATTTCCAGCCCGGCGAACTCGATCAAACGGTCGCCGCTATTGGGGTAAAGGCCGGTGGTCTCGGTATCAAGAATGATCTGGCGGGTATTCATGGCATAACACTTATAAAAAAGTCCAGCCGCATCATACTAAAAGCAGCTGCGAAAGTAAAAACAACGATAAGCTGCGCCGATATTTTTATTTTCCTAATAAAAATATCGGCCGATTGCATGCCTACCATATATTTAAACAATGATTTTTATTGATCTTCTCTAATATTTTAAAATTTCTTTTTTTAATAAACAAAAAGTTATGATTTTTATTTCAAATAATAACAATTATCATTTGCAAAATATGCTTTATTGCGTATAATACAACCCAAGCACTCGATGACACCCAAAATGAAAGGAGGGGAAAATGCCTGAAAACATTTTCAAGCAAGTCTCTCTGAATATTTTGAGACTGCATCAACAAACTGTTCACTCATTGCTGGCAACACAATGCAGCGATGTAACGGAAATTCATGATGCCGTTTATGTGACATTGAATGGGAAGTATTATGTTTGGTTGCCGCAGACACCGCAAAAAGACAGCCAGGAAACCAGTATTTTACTGATCGAAGACACAGATGCACAGGCACGCTTGAGTTGGATTACTACTATCCGTACCATTAAGCAAAAAGACAGTCTGTACAGTCGTGTTATTGAGGCTCTACAACGGCGTATGCGACATACAACAAACAAATTAATCCAAGCAGCCGATGCTTGTTTATTAGAGTTAACCCCTCAACAAGGCCGGTTAACAGTAGATGAAAACCGAGATTTTACGCTTTCACCAGCAGATTTGATGAAAGCCTTATATCCGGCAAATCATAATATAGAAAATTTTGCCGTATATTCATAACTGTTTTGGTAGTGGTTTGTGTTCCTTTTGCGCCCCTTATTAAAGGGGCGATTTTTTTTGTTTAATCCACTTATTGAAAACTGATTAGTTTTTCAGACGGCCTTACAGTACAATCAGGCCGTTTGAAAAATTCTCATCCGCTCGATTATGCAACTGCTCAAATATATACAATCACAAGGCATCGGCAGCCGCAAACAATGCCAATGGCTGATAGAAAATGACTGTATCGTCATCAACGGCACGATCCGTAACCATCCTAAAGACAACATAACACCTAATGAGGTAGCATCTTTAGAAATAGATGGGGAGCCGTTTATTGTTGTACCTGTGCCCTATTTCTACATTCTGCTCAACAAACCTGCCGGTTACGAAACTTCCCATAAACCCCAACATCATCCGAGTGTGTTCAGCCTCTTCCCCGACCATATGCGGCAACTGGATATGCAGGCTGTAGGAAGGTTGGATGCCGACACCACCGGCGTGTTATTGATCACTAACGACGGCCAATTCAACCACCGGATGACTTCACCCAAACACAAGGTTTCCAAACTTTATCAAGTGATACTGAAACATCCGGCCGATGACACCTTATGCAAAACCCTTAAAACCGGCGTGCTCTTACATGATGAAAATGAAATCGTAGCAGCAACCGAAGCCGTTCTAGAAAACCCCACCACATTATTAATGACGATTACCGAAGGCAAATACCACCAAGTTAAACGTATGATTTCCGCCGCAGGAAACCGTGTAAAACAGCTTCACCGCAGAAAATTCGGTGATTGGCACTGCGAAAACCTGCCTCCAGGTGATTGGAAGTTTATACTTTTGTAAAGATTGAATTATTTATAATATCGAAAATTGACTATTTTTATTTAAAAATCAAAATAATATTAATTTTAAGAAAGCATTTAAAAAAATTAACACTTAAAGTTGTGAACTAATATATAATACACAGGTCTGAGTAACACTTACTCCGAAAGGAGTGAGTTAAGTGAGTAAGACGTTTTCCCCGTAATGTGTTTGGCCATCTATACTTTTCCCCTTAGTATAGATGGTTTTTTTTACCTAAAAAAATTTAACGACAATAATTATTGTATATATATTTATTTAAAATTCAATAATATTATCTAAAGTTATAATTTAATTTCATATATTAACCATTGTATTAGATCAAATTTCTTTCAGACAGCATTCATTAAAATATTACCGTCTGTAACTCCAACTTGACTACATGCCACTACGCTACGTTATAATTCAGCCGACTTACAGGCTGCTACAGCCTATTTTCTAAACTCTCAGCACAAGCAAAAGGAATATAACATGGGCATTAAGGTTGCCATCAACGGCTATGGCCGTATCGGACGCCAAGTATTACGCGCAATCTATGATTACAAATTGGACAAACAACTGGAAATTGTTGCCGTAAATGCTAGCGGGAGCCTCGAAACCAATGCCCATCTGACTAAATTCGATACCGTACACGGCCGTTTTGATGCCGACGTTTCTTACGATGAAAACCATTTAGTCATTAACGGTAAAAAAATTCCTTTTTTTTCTACTCGCAATCCTGCCGAGCTGCCTTGGGAATTACTGGGCGTAGATCTGGTTATGGAATGCACCGGTGCCTTTACCAGCAAAGCCGCTGCAAAAATACACTTGGAATCAGGCGCAAAAAAAGTGCTGATTTCCGCACCTGCCGATGAAGACGTGGATGCCACAATCGTTTACGGCGTAAACCATAATATTCTGACCGAAGACATGACTGTAGTTTCCAATGCGTCCTGCACCACCAACTGTCTGGCTCCGGTCGCCAAAGCCCTGAATGAGGCCATCGGTATCAATAAGGGTTTGATGACCACTATCCATGCCTTAACCAACGACCAAACCGTTACCGACGTGCGCCACAAAGACTTGCGCCGTGCCCGTAGCGGTGTGGAAAACATGATTCCTACCAAAACCGGTGCGGCAAAAGCGGTCGGCTTGGTACTTCCGGAATTAAAAGGCCGTCTGGACGGTTTGGCTATCCGTGTGCCGACTGTGAACGTATCATTGGTAGACTTGAGTTTTGAGGCGAGCCGTGATACTAGCGTAGAAGAAATCAATGGCATATTGAAAACAGCCTCCGAAGGTGAGATGAAAGGCATACTCGGCTACAACAACCTTCCCCTAGTTTCAATGGACTTCAACCATACCACCGAAGCCAGCAATTTCGATAGCACGCTTACCAAAGTAACCTGCGGCAATATGGTAAAAGTATTCGCTTGGTATGATAATGAATGGGGTTTTAGCTGCCAAATGCTGAATACCGCCCGGGCAATGTTCGGCATGGAAGTAACGCCATTCAAATAATTTCCGAAACTCAAAAAAGGCCGTCTGAAAGATTTCAGACGGCCTTTTTTATAATACATTAAATTAAACGGCTTCCGCTTCATCCGCTAAAAAACCGCGTAATTTCTGCATTGCCTTAGCTTCGATTTGACGGATTCGCTCCGCCGAAACACCATACTCGGCAGCCAGTTCATGAAGGGTTAAGCCGTCATCATCCTGCAACCAACGGGTTTCCACAATGCGGCGGCTGCGATCATCCAATTTCGCTAATGCGTTCTGCAATCCTTCTGTTTGCAAAGCGTAATGGGCTTTTTGGGCAATTTGGCGGGTAGGCTCGCTGTCATCGTCTGCCAGCCAGTCGATCGGTGCAAAACTGTCTTCGTCATCACTATTATCCGCCATGATACCAATATCGCGACCGGTCATACGCTGTTCCATTTCCAATACTTCAGACAGCTTCACGCCCAAATCATCGGCAATTTCCTGAGCTTCTTTCGGAGATAAAGCATTCAGGTTTTTACGCATACTGCGCAGATTGAAAAAAAGTTTGCGTTGCGGTTTAGTGGTTGCAACACGCACCAAACGCCAGTTGCGCAAAATAAATTCGTGTATTTCGGCTTTAATCCAATGCACGGCAAACGAAAACAAGCGTGCTCCGCGCGTAGGTTCGAAACGTTTCACGGCTTTCATCAAGCCGATATTGCCTTCCTGAATCAAGTCGGCTTGATTCAGGCCGTAACCATCGTAGCCGCGTGCAATGGATACGACCACGCGCAAATGTGAAAGAATCAGTTTTTTGGCGGCTTCCAAGTCGCCTTTCATTTGACGTTCTGCCAGCTGCGTTTCTTCTTCTGCTGACAGCATGGGGATATTGTTTACGGTATGAATGTACTGCTCCAAGCTACCATGACCACTGGGGACGGGTAATGCAAAGGCGTTATTCATTGTCATCTATTGTTTTTCCTTAATTGTGTAGAAGGCGGCCGTCTGAAACGGCAACCGGTTTGATATACCGTTGAACGGATGAGTATAACACTGCTTATCGAATCGTGTTGACATTAGACAGGAATTTTGCGTACGGATTCAACACTTAATAGGTAAATTTTTGTATTTTTTTATTTTCGATAGCTTTATATTATTTGAGTATATTACTCGGAAATACACCTGCTTGCAACCGACCGTCTTAAAAAACATTCAATACTTTAAAGCATAAAAATTAATCATTATTTGGGATAATTTTACGCTTGCCTGCCCAATAAAATATTATTGCGCACAAACCCAATAAAATCATTAAAGGCCACGAACTTCCGAGTTTCATATATGGTGTTTCTCCCACATAGCCTTCAATTTTTCCCTCCAGCACCGTTTCGGTATCCGGTATGGTTTGTGCAACGATTTTTCCTTTCGGGTTTACGATTGCCGTAGCTCCGGTATTGGTTGCACGAACCATATAACGACCAAGCTCCAAGGAACGTGCTTGTGATTGCTGCAAGTGTTGGAACATGGCATTTGATTTGCCGTACCATGCCATATTGCTGGCATTAGCGAGCAAAGTGGCTTGCTTTGCCGATGCAATCAATTCGTCGCCGAAGCCGTCTTCATAACAAATATTAAAAGCAACTTTTTGATTCTTCATCACAAACGGTGTTTGTGCGTTACCGCCGCGTTTGAAATCAGCCAGCGGTATATTCATCATGCTGTATAGGGGCTCGGTCAACCACGGCAACGGTTTGTATTCTCCGAAAGGCACAAGATGGTTTTTGGCATAGTAAGAAACCTTATCGGGGGTTGCACGCCGATAGTCTGCCAAATTAATTACGGCGTTTTCATAATCTTGGCCGTCTGAAGTGTATTGGCTGATACCGACTGCCAATGCACTGCCGTTTCGGGCGGCTTGTTCGGCAAATTGTTCGATTACGCCCTCCGGTAAATCCTGCCGCATCATGGGAATGGCCGTTTCAGGCAGAATAACGATATCGGCGTGTGAGCCGGCCACTTGCCCGTAATAACGCTCGATAGTCGGAATCACTTGGTCCGGCTGCCATTTTAACGTTTGAGGGATATTCCCCTGCGCCAAAGCCACGGTGGCGGTGCTGCCGTCGGGACGGGTAAATTCAAAATTTTTGGCAACATAACCTACTGCCGCCAAGACGATAATGGCACATGCAGAAATCATCCGTTGTTTCAGACGGCCTTGATTATCAACCGACAAAACCAACCATGCGCCTGTGAATGCGGTGGCTAATGTAACCAAGTGGATACCGCCGAGCGGGGCAAATCCCGCCAACGGGCTGTTGTCAGCAATTTGCGAGTAGCCGAGCGCACCCCAGCCGAAGCCCGTCAGTAACCGTTCGCGTGCAAATTCGGCTAGCGTCCATAATACCGGTAAAACCAAACCGATCCTTACCCAACGCGGCAGACTGAATTTTTTCAACAGCCAAAAAACAGCAGCGGGATACAGTGCCAAAAAAGCAGGCAGTAGAAAAGTGAGTGGCACGGCGTACAGATTGGGCAGGCCCGAAATATCGTGCAAGGCGGTGTGAATCCAATAAAATTGTGCGGTATAGGCAATCAATCCGAACAAGTAAGCACTTTTTACGGTATGTTGCGGGCGCAATTCGGTTAGGCGGATGAGTGCGCCAAACAGTAACGGCATCAACCAGAAACGATAGTATGGTGCGAATGTAAGTGGCGTTGCGGCAGCAATAAGCAATAACGCCGGCCAATAAAACAAAGGTTTCCGCCAATATTGTTCGAGTTTGCGTAGAGAAGACATAAGCGTTTGAAAAGTGATTGTTTATTCTGAAACAGACAACAAAATGAAAAGTGGCCGTCTGAAAAGGAACGTACACATTATTATACTTTTTCAGACGGCCACATTTATATTATATAAGTTTAGCGGGCACCTTTTTTACTAAACATCTTCATTACCGGCAGCACCACTGCGCACACCGCAGCACCGGTAAGCAAACCGACAACCAGTGTGGCAACATGGCCGCTCAAACCGGCATCCCAATGGCGGGCGTGAAGAAAGTGATGCACAAAATCGAGATTATGGGCAATGATGCCGCCGCCCACCAAAAACATGGCCAACATGCCGAGCACGCTCAGGCTGCGCATAAACCACGGCATAAAAAGAATAATGCCTTTACCCAACGCACGCACAGCACCGTTCGGCTTGCCCATCAACCACATTCCGAAATCGTCCATTTTAACGATGCCGGCCACCAAGCCGTACACCAGCACGGTCATACCGATGCCGATAAGAGCCATAACCAATGATTTGGTTAAAACGCTGTATGTGCCGACCACACCCAATGCAATGATGATGATTTCTGCGGAAAGGATAAAATCAGTGCGGATGGCTCCTTTGATTTTGGTTTTTTCATCGACGATTTCATCAACGGCGGCATGCTGTTCCTCGGCCACCTGCTTGTTTAAAAATTTATGCAGCAGCTTTTCCACTCCTTCAAAACACAGAAACGCACCGCCTATCATCAGCAACGGCTTAATCAGCACCGGCAGGAAAATCGAAAGCAGCAGTGCCGCCGGCACCAAAATTACTTTATTGATAAAAGAACCTTTTGCCACAGCCCACACAATCGGCAATTCGCGCTCGGCACTCACGCCGGTTACCTGATTGGCATTCAAAGCCAAATCATCGCCTACCACGCCTGCGGTTTTCTTGGCCGCCACCTTGGTCATCACGGCCACATCATCCAGCACGGAGGCAATATCATCGAGAAGGGTAAAAAGAGAGGCAAAAGCCATATTTTTTCCTATGGTTAAGCCGCTAAAAAAGCGGCTGTTTATTTAAACACGCCCGCATTATAGCCTAATTAATGTTTTTTTCATTCTTGTCTTTTCAGACGGCCTCCACGTTAAAGTATCTCTTTACAAAGGCCGTCTTAAAATATACAAAATCCGTTCGGCATAACAAGCTGTCGTTTATTTTATGCTAAAATATAATAATTTTACCCGCTATACGCAACGCAAATTATGGATGGTATTAACAGCCTGTTTTTATTGGGCGGATTACTGCTGTTTCTCAGCGTAATCTCAACCACTTTGTCGGCACGGCTCGGCCTGCCGCTGCTGCTGATGTTTCTCGGCGTGGGCATGCTTGCGGGAGAAGAAGGCATAGGCGGGATTGCTTTCGATAATTTCTTTACCGCCACACTAATCGGCCAGCTTGCACTGGCCGTGATTCTGCTCGACGGCGGTTTGCGTACCAAACTCGACAGCTTCCGTATCGCTCTCAAACCCGCCTCGGTATTAGCCAGTTGGGGGGTAGTCGCCACCGTAGCCTTACTCGGCGTATTTGCTACGCTTTATATGGGTTTGGACTGGCGTTTCGGAATATTGATGGCTGCAATTGTCGGCTCCACCGATGCGGGTGCGGTGTTCAGTTTGCTGCGGCATAGTGGTGTGCGCTTAAACGAGCGGGTGCAGGCAACATTAGAAATCGAATCCGGAGCCAACGACCCGATGGCCATTTTTCTGGTAACGGCGCTGATAGCCCTGACCATCAATCCCGAAGATGCCGGTATATTTTCATTTTTGTGGATGCTGGTGCAACAATTGGGGTTCGGTTTGGGTATCGGCTTTATCGGCGGCAAAATTCTGGCACGCATGGTATGCCGTCTGAATCTTGCCGAAGGCCTGTATGCACTGATGATTGTTTCAGGCGGCCTGCTGGTGTTTGCCTTTACCAACCTGATCGGCGGCAGCGGTTTTTTAGCGGTTTACCTTACCGGCATCCTCATCGGCAACCAACACAGCCATGCCACCGAACATGTGCTGCGCGTAATGGACGGTTTGGCATGGCTGGCACAAGCCAGTATGTTTGTGGTACTGGGTTTGCTGGTAACGCCTACGCAATTGCTGGAACACGGCATAGACGCTTTGGTTATCGCCGCTTTTCTGATGTTGGTCGCCCGCCCGCTGGCCGTATTGAGCAGCGTATGGAAGTTTCACTACAACAAACGCGAGCTGGCCTACATCAGTTGGGTGGGCTTGCGCGGAGCGGTGCCGATTACGTTAGCGATGATGCCTTTGGTAATGGGGGTGCCAAACGCCCGTTTGCTGTTTGATGTGGCGTTTGCCGTAGTCATTTTGTCGCTGCTGATTCAAGGAACCACTATTCCCGTAGCCGCCCGCCTGCTGAAAGTAGCCGTACCGCCGAAACCGGAACCGAAAGACAGCCGTGAAATCTGGCTTTCCGAAAACGAATCGGTGCCGCTTCTGGCCTATGAAGTAATGGCGGAATCGGATGCCGAAGGTATGCATCCCGACGAAGTGACTCAAGATTTGAGCCTGCTCTCTACCCGCTGCTTCGCCCTTATCCGCAACCATAAACGCGAAGAATTGAGCTTGGATACCCGTCTTCAAGCCGGCGATACTGCATGGTATATCGTACCGCCCGAGCAAGTAGATACGCTGGCCAAACGCTTTGCCGAAACCGGCAATACCGTGCGTGTGAGCCATAACTTCTTCGGTGAGTTTGTGGTCAACCCTTCCAGCACAGCCGGCGATCTGGCCGATGCTTACGGCTTGCAGCTTTCGGAAGAAGAGCGCAAACTAACGCTGCACGGCCTGTTTAAAGCCCGTTTTATGGGCAATGTTCCGGTGGAAGGCGACCGTATCCATATCGGCGATTTCGTGCTCACGGTAAAAGAAACCGACAAAGACGGCTCAATGAAATGGTTGGGCCTGAAATGTCCCGGGCAGAGTGTGTAAAGGAATATCCGAAGGCCGTCTGAAACCTTTCAGACGGCCTTATTTGCCATGCAACCCGACATTCGTAAAACCGAGCATACCGGCGGCACACGGCACGGAAATCCACTGCGGATAACGGCCTTACCAAATGCCCACATCGTGAAACAGGCATAGAGAAACGGAAAGGAATACCATGAATATTTTCTATTTACTGCTGGCTCTGGTTGCAGGTGCAGGCATGTCGGTACAAACCGCCATCAACAGCCGCCTCAGTTTCGGCATCGGCGACCAACCCTTGGTGGCTTCATTGGTTTCTTTTATCGTCGGCACCGTCTGTTTGCTGATCGTAACACTGTTCCAATCCGACTGGAGTAATGTGTTCGCCCATGCAGGCCAACAGCCGTGGTGGAGGTGGCTCGGCGGCGCGCTTGGTGCGGTATTTGTATTTACCATCGTTTTCCTCGCCCCTAAAATGGGCATCAGCAATGTCGTGTTTTTACTGATTATCGGCCAGCTTGCTGCGGGTATGGTTATCGACGGCTACGGTCTGATTCAGATGCCCGTACGCAGCATATACTGGTGGAAATTCGCCGGCATGGGGGTGATGCTGATCGGCTTGGCATTGTTTATGTTCGGCGACAAATGGTTCGAACAATAACGTCTGAGGCCGTCTGAAAACTTTTTCAGACGGCCTCCCTACCTCTTTCAAAATCCGATTTTCGATATGCCTCTTTCCTTTTTTCAATATGCAAAACCAAACTGAAAAAGATATGCTCGGCTCCGGTTGGATGATTGTTGCCGCCTTGAGCTTTACACTGATGAACTTGTGGGTTAAATCCGCTTCTCAGCAATTCGGGCTGGGTTCGGGCGAGCTGGTATTTTGGCGCATGAGTTTCGCCACCTTGTTTTTAGGCTTTATGGCGAAAATGCAGGGCAAATCGTTCGCTTCGCCGCACTGGAAAGCGCATTTAAGCCGCAGCGTATCGGGCACGCTGGGAATGTTTTGCATTTTCTATGCCATCACGCACCTGCCGCTGGCAACCGGAGTAACGCTCGGCTATACCTCGTCGATTTTTCTGGCGGTGCTCTCGTTTATCGTGCTGAAAGAACGGGTTTCGCTTTACACGCAACTGGTGCTGGCGTTGGGCTTTATCGGTGTGGTCGTACTGTTGAATCCTTCGTTTCAAAGCGGGCAGGAATGGGCGGCAGTAGTCGGTTTGTGCGGAGGCGCACTCGCGGCATGGGCTTATTTAAAAGTGCGTGAGCTTTCTTTGCTCGGAGAACCGGGTTGGCGCGTGGTGTTTTATCTGTCGCTGGTCGGCACGGTTTTATCGGCAGGATGGGCTACCATTACCGGCTGGCATCCCATCAACTTAAATACCCTTCCCTATCTGCTCGGCATCGGTGCATCGGCTTTGGTTGCCCAGTTATGCTTGACCCGTGCTTACAAGGTCGGCGACAAGTTTACCGTGGCCTCGCTTTCTTATCTCACCGTGGTATTTTCATCACTGGCCGGTGTTTGGTTTTTAGGAGATAAAATCAGCTGGCAGGAAGTGCTGGGAATGGGTATTATTGTGATAAGCGGCATCCTAAGCGGGATGAGTCCCTTATGGCTGCGAAAATTCAAATTATTCAGATAAACAGGAGCGCATGATGATTTCGATCCGGGAACAAACTTATGGTTTGAATGTAGCTTTATACAACGAGTTTACGCTGGAAGATTTCTACGAATTCGAGCGTGCCGCCTTGGAATGTACCCAGAAAATCCACCGTCCCGACATGCTTTTGGATTTATCTATGCTGAAAGACTTCACTATCGACATGGCGGTGGAACAGTTGAAATTCATGCGCAATCATGAAGATGATTTCGGCCGTATTGCAATCGTGGTAGACGATATGTGGATCAAACTCGGCACTCGCCTCTCCAGCCTGATTACACAACAGCATCCGAAATATTTTGATGATGCCGCCTCCGCCCAAAAATGGTTACTGGAAGCACGTTCCTCATAAAAACCATTCCAAACATCAAAGGCCGTCTGAAAACATAACCTTTGCGGCAATACGCAACGTTTGTTTTCAGACGGCCTTTTGTTTGAACCGGGTTATGGGGGCATTATTATTTCAATTTAGCTGCATCAATGATGAAATAACGTGCAGGCCGTTGTTTTTTCTTACTGCCTTCATCTCCCATTACCACCAAATGCTGCTTGCCGTTGAATTTGGCAAAGCCGACCGCTTCGGCATTTTTCAAGCTCTTGATTTCAGGCAGGTTAACAGGGCGTGCCGGTGATTTGGCATCGCCGTTCCAAAACCATAACTGCGAGTAATCTTTGCCGCCGTCGGGATTGCGGACTTCATTGGTGATACTGTAAACCTTGGTTTCGGGATCATAGTCCAGCGAACGGATGCCGCTGCCTTTGATATCCAGAAAAACCGTTTCGCCGAACACGGGAGCGGCTTTTTTCTCAAACATCGCCGCAGGATTATTAATAGGAATAATCATAGAGATACCGTTGGCAAGCGGCTCGCGCAGCCCCAGCAGCAGGCGTTTACCGGCATCATCATAAACCATAGCCTCAATATCGAGGTTTTCAAAATCAACATTGCGGCCGATTTTTCCTTGAACAGTTTTATGCACATTTTGTGCGTTTTTCAAAGCTTCTTTGATATTGGGGGCATCACGCATATCTTTGACAGAATTACCCTCAAGTTTGAAACGTACCAACCGCTCACGCTCAGGTTGGCGTTCGCCTTTTTTCGTTTTGCTGTAAGAAGTAGAAGCATAAATATAGCCGCCTGCATCAACAGCCAGTGCTTCCAAATCGCTCAATCTGCCTTTAATGCTTTTCATCAAAGCAGTGTCGGCGGCATCATCTTCTGTTAATGTACCGTTAGATGCTATTTTCAACAGGCTGAAAGCTCTGTCGGGCTCATCTTCTATTACCAGCAAACGGCCGTCTGCCAGTTGTTGTACAGCGGAAGGTTCGAAAATGCTTTTCAGATGATGAAATTCAGACCCCTTTACACTGCCTGCCGGGGCAGCGGAAACAGGGCTGACACAAACACCGCAGAATACCAACGCTGTCGCAGATAACCCCAAGGATAACTTTTTACGGGACATAAACATACTCTTCCTTTCTAAAATAAAACAGCCGGCCAACTGAAAACCACTATCTGGCACGTTGCCGCAAATCGCGGCAAAACAATGCAATAATCCCGTTATGGCCTTCCGTTATCCGGCTATGAATAGAGGCCTAACTGCCACCTTCCCGATTTCAGACGGCCTCTGGTATGCTTTATATATCAAAAATCGTTGTAATCGACAATCATATATTTGGCAGTAAGATTCTTTTTCGCATCCCCTTCATCACTCATCAATATCAGACGAGATTGACCATTTATTTTAACCGAATCAACGGCTTCTACGTTAGTCATGTGCCGCAGATTAGGTAGGTCAACCGGCATGGGCTCGTCTTTCGGATTGCCGCTCCATGTCCAAAATTGCGAAAACTTTGTGCCATCTTCGTCTTTAACCTCATTGGTCAGAATAAACGCTTTGAGAACCGGATCATAGTTGAGAGAACGGATGCCGCCCCCTTTGATGTCGATGAAAGCTACATCGACAAAATTGGGCTGCGCTCTTTCCGTGAACATCTGTTTAGGGTTATCGATGTAGAGAATCATCGAATGTTCGTTAAACTCCGGATCGCGGAAACCGAGCAACAAGCGATTGGTACGCGGATCGAATGCCAAACCTTCGATATTGGTTGATTTGAAATCCAAATACGTACCGATTTTACCTTTAATCAAGGCTTTCAATTGCTCCGAGTTTTCCAACGTATCCACCAGCGTATCGAAAGAACTCAATTCGCGCACATCATTGCCTTGAATCTTAAACCGCAGTAAATGTTCACGGTCAGGGCGGCGCATACCCTCACGGGTACGCGAATGTGAAGTAGCAGCATAAATATAGCCTTCGTTATCGCGCGTCAGGCCCTCCAAGTCGCTCAATTTGCGCTTGAACCCGCGGATGATACGCGTGTCGGCAGCATCGTCTTCAACTAACGATCCGTCCGGTGCAAAGCTCAAAATACTGGCGGCACGCGATGATTCGTCTTCCATAACCAGCAGGCGGCCGTCCGGCAGTTGTTGAACGGCAGAGGGTTCAAACACTCCTTTAAAGGTATTGATGCCTACGCTGCGTAATTTGGCTGCCTCCTTAGTTGCCTGCATCGACGGCATCACAGCAGGCAGAGTTTTCACTGCAATAAAAGCAACCAAAGAGGCCAACAAACCCCAACGGAATGCAGCATAAGATAAGTTCAGATATTTGAATTGCTTATTGGCAATCAGCCCCAACCAATACAGCTCGTCGCTCATCTTTTCGTAAACCTGCTCACGGTCTGCCATGATGTCCTGCATCATCCGCCAATAGCGTTCTTTAGAAATCTTTACGCGATCCTCGTAAATCAAAATATTAGGCGTATCACCAAAATAATGTACGCGCGGCTGCACCACCCTTGCTCTGAAATCACTGATTTTGGCTTTACGGGAAAGTACGTCTCGAAACCATTTCCATGCCACTTTCATTTTACTGATGCGTTCCGGAGAAGCGGAGAGCAAAGCAAAAACAATTGATGCGGCTGCCGTTACCATAAAAATACCGGCAGGAATCAAAAATTCGGGAGAAGAGGCGAAAATGAATGCACCCGAAATCATCAAGGCCGACACGATAAAACCGTTCAGCGAAATCATAATATTGGCTTTGGTCGCCGCTAATGCCAACAATTCCATTTCCGTACGGAAAGCATTACGGAACATTGTTTCCACGCCTTTAGCCGTACCTATCTGCGGCCCGCTTTGCTCCGCCTCAATAACCAAAGCTTTTTCTTTGCGCTTCGCCTCTTTCTTAGCAGCCTTTTCAGCCTTTTTTGCAGCCTTGGCCGCCGCAATTTCTTCCTTGCTCAAATCCAAATTTTCAAGCGATATATTTTCTGATTCAGCAACATCATCTTCCGCTACTAAATCTTCGGAAGGCACCAACTCTTGAAAAGAATCTGGTTGAATGTCAAACTCGGCATCGTAAACAAATTGTTCGTTTTGCGGCACTTCCTGCTCGATCTGTGAAGCACTAACCGGCCCCTCCCTCAATCCATTGGGTTCTTCAGGTTTACTATTTTGATTATCTAAGGTCATTTTTGTACTTTCTTAATTTTTCTAATTTACAAACATACAGACAAAATCAGTAAAAAACACCGCTTAAACTGCACTGAACATACAGAAAAGCGGCTTGATGTTTCAAGTAAACGTTTTGATCACTCCCTGTATCAGCAACATACTGAATTAATCAAAACCATAACCGCTTTATGAGCGGCTTACAGTTAAAATATGACTATAAAAAAAGTAATGGATTCCTAAGCCAAGCCCAGGTTTACCAATTTTTCATATAACTTTACCGTATTCCACTTTCCGCTTACGGCCAATGTCAACAACGCCGCAGCCGTTTCAAGATTTGCCTTTCCGCCGTTCACTACACCGGCTTGCCTCAAAGCACTGCCTTGCGCATACACAGCGGCGGCACATCCTTTTTTCACTTGGCTGATGTTTAACAACAAACCGCCGTTTGCAGTAAAGCGCCGCACAGCTTGAATAAACTTTTCATCCGCCGGCGCATTGCCGTGGCCATAACTTTGGAGAACCGCTGCATCGGCATCCGTCGTTTTCAGGCCGTCTGAAACCGCTTGGGCGGAAAAGCCCGGCACCAGCGTATAGCAAACCACTTTGGCTCGAGCATCCAAAGGCAGCACCTGCAATCCGCCACCCGTCTTTTCAGACGGCCTGATGTTCAGCGCCGTCCATCCTTGCTCCGCCGACCAACAACCCGAAGCACCGAAATGAGGATTGTCAAAACCTGCCGCATCTTCGGTACTGACCTTGCAACTACCCACGGCAGGATAAATTTTACCGTTGAAAGCAATAACCACTTCTCGCAAACCGGCAAGGTTCAAGGCGGCAACGGCGGTTGCCAGATTCAGCGGTGCATCGCTGTCCGGTTCGTCGAACGGCCATTGCGAACCGGTGAGCACCACCGGCTTATCCAACCCCTGCAAAGCAAGCGCCAGAATATTGGCGGTATAAGCCAACGTATCCGTGCCGTGCAACACGATTACCCCGTCGTATTCGGGAATTTTTTCAGCCAGCACCGACAACCAGTTTTGCCAGTTTTCCAATGAAACGGCAGAAGAATCGATTAACGGCTCGCACACATGCCAATTAAAGTCGAGGCCGTCTGAAAACGGCTGCAAGGCCTTGCCGACCAAAGCGGTATCGGGGCGCAAACCTTCTTCGCTGCGACACATGCCGATGGTGCCGCCGGTATAAAGCACAAAAATACGTTTGTTGGAATTCATATCGATCTCCTACTGAAAAGGCCGTCTGAAAACTTTTCAGACGGCCTCATGATCCGATTCGGAAGTCAACGTTGCTCGAACGCCTTCACGGTTCCGTCTTGATGAAAACTGAGGTCATATGACGCACGCGGTGCTTCTATAACCGGCGAATGCCAATACCGGCTCTGGTCGGGCACATACAAAACAAAAGTAAACAAATCCGGTTCCGTTTTATACGAACCGACCTCACGCGCCTTTTGCTTCCAGATTCCGACCATCTCAGCTATTTTGGTAAATTTGATCTGTTCCAAAGCCGTTACATTATCCTGAATTCTACCGCTGCCAAAAATCCGAACTGGTTGCGGCCCGCTCCATCTGCCGCTTTTATAAATATAGTGATCTATATAATCGGGGTTGACAGGGTTTTGAATACTGATTTCAATACGCGCCGAATCACCGCCGTAAAAACGCACATCTTGAAAAACATTCAATGGCCGCCTATGAAACTGCGGCAATGCCTTCAATGAATCTTCGGCATTTTGAAGCGCTTGCTCGTCAACTAAGAAATTAGCCGGCACAGTAGTTTGCTTATTCTCATCGCCGCAAGCACTCAAACCTAACATTACAAACAAACACAACAGCCCGATTTTCTGTTTGATGTTCATGATGCCATCCTTCACTCTGGTTTTACCCACGGGTAATATATTGTAAATAAAACCTGAATGCTGATGACAATCCGATGACAAGCGGTCATATCCTGTATTGACCGCAGCATCGGCAATTACCACTTGCCGGCTACTTTCTTATTACGCATCAGGCACAGCATGTCGGCGGCCACATGGGCTGCGGCAATAGCGGTAATTTCGGCATTGTCATAAGCCGGAGACACTTCCACCACGTCCATACCCACAATATTCAAATCGCCCAGCGCACGGACAATGCTCAAAGCAGTATGCGAATTCAAGCCGCCGGGAACGGGTGTACCGGTGCCCGGGGCAAACGCGGGGTCAAGGCAGTCGATATCGAACGTGATGTAAACGGGGTTGTTGCCGATAATCTCGTAAATGCGTTTTACCGTCGCCTCTACGCCGTTTTCATTAATCCACGGTGCGAACAGCATGTTCATGCCCATGAAATCACTGTTCCAAGTGCGGATACCGACTTGGGCCGAAGTTTTCGGTTCGATCAAACCTTCTTTGATGGCTTTGTAGAACATGGTGCCGTGGTTCAAAGATTCGGGCGCATCGTCCGGCCAAGTGTCGCAATGGGCATCGAAATGCAGCAAGCTTAAAGGTTTGCCGTATTTTTCGGCATGTGCCTGCAACAGCGGATAAGTGATGAAATGGTCGCCGCCGAAGGTGAGCATTTTGGCGTTGCTGTTGTTGATGATGTCGCGCGCGTGTCGAACGATGGTTTCGCGGATTGTCCACGGCTGATGCGCATCAAACCAGCAGTCGCCGTAATCGATTACGGCCAAATCGTCAAACGGGTCGAATCCCCAAGGAAACAGGTTCAATTCGGCCAACTGCACGCTGGCGGCACGGATAGCCGCCGGCCCTAAACGAGCACCCGGGCGGAATGTAGTGGCCAAATCCAGCGGTACGCCTGAAACCACTACATCAGCCTCGCTCAAATCGCGCGTGTAGCGGCGGCGCATAAACGATAATGCGCCGGAATAAGTGTTTTCAATGGTCGAACCTTTGAGTGATTCGCGGCGGAATGCACCGTCACCGTAGATTTTTTCAGTCATCGTTCTTTCTTCCGTTTCAATCCGGTCAGGCCGCCTGAAATTCAGCAAACGGCACAAACCGGCTATATTGTCCAACAAATATAAAAAGGCTTTCAGACGACCTGAAAGCCTTTGATTTTATTCCGCTGCCCGCCCTGCTTTACGGGCGGCTTTGCGCTCCTTCCGCTTTGCCCTCAAGTCGTACAAATGTTCGCGGTAGAAACGCAAACGCTGGCGTTTTTTCCACCAGAAATACAGCAGCACTACCGTACCGATGCCCAACAACACGAACAATACCGCTTGAAACTGGTGCACTTTTTCCAACAACCAATCGGTATTTTCGGCACCGTAATTACCGAGATACACCCACACCGGAACGGAAATCAGCGCGGCCAACCCGTCCATCATTAAAAAGCGCAGATAAGATACTTTGCGGCTGATGCCCGCAGTAATATAAATCGGCGTGCGCAAACCGGGCAGAAAACGGGCGGCAAACAATACTCTGTTGCCGTATTTATCGAATTTTTCCTGCACTTGGGCATAACGCTTCGGTGTCATCACGCGGGCAACAAAGCGTACTTTGAGAATCTTATGACCGAATACCCGCCCTGCGGTAAACATCAAACCGTCTCCGACCAGCACACCCAACATGCCGACTAGAAACATTATATGCACATTGGCGTATCCCAAGCCGGAGATCACTCCGCCGGCAACCAACGTGATGTCTTCCGGAATCGGTACACCGAACCCGCAGGCAACCAGCACGAAGAAAACGGCGGCATAGCCGTATTGGGTAAAAAATGCTTCTAAGAGTGCAAACATCACGCTTGCCCGTTCCTATTTACTTAAAGTTAATTTTTGAGTGAGTAAAACGTCGGGTTATCCCCACTGCGAATCAGGCCGTCTGAAATTATTGTTTAGCCGGCGCCGCTCCCGCCTGAATCGCGGCAGCAATGCGCTCGGCACCTTTTTTAGCCCAATCGGTTTGACGTGCCTCCACCATCACACGCACCACAGGTTCCGTACCGGAAGCCCGCAGCACGACGCGGCCTTTGCCTTCCAGCTCTTTTTCTACTTCGGCCAACACATCTTTTGACGCGCTCTGCCAATCCTGCCCTTTCTGGATGCGCACATTGATCATGGTTTGCGGGAAAGCCTGCCAATCGGCACACACCGCGGCCAAGTCGCGCTTCAAAATACGCAGGCCCGCCAACACTTGCAGGGCAGAAATAATGCCGTCGCCGGTATTGTGTTTATCCATGCACAAAATATGGCCGCTGGCTTCGCCGCCGATCAACCAGCCGTGTTGGTGCAGTTGTTCCAGCACGTAGCGGTCGCCCACTTTGGCACGGCAAAACGCCACGCCCTGCTCCTTCAAGGCCAGCTCCATAGCCATATTGGTCATTACCGTACCGACCACACCGCCGATTTCCATTCCTTCCGCAGCCCGTGCTTTGGCAATCACGTAAATCAGGCTGTCGCCGTCATACACTTTTCCGTTTTTATCGACCATAATCAAGCGGTCGCCGTCGCCGTCCAGCGCAATACCATAATCCGCTTCGTTTTGCAGCACGGCAGCCTGTAACGCTTTCGGATGGGTGGCTCCGCATTTTTCGTTGATGTTGTAACCGTTGGGTTCGTCACCGATGGAAACCACTTGGGCACCGAGCTCGTGAAACACTTTGGGTGCGACATGATAACCGGCACCGTTGGCGGTATCGACCACCAGTTTCAAGCCGCGCAAATCAAGGTTGGCAGGGAAAGTGGATTTGCAGAATTCGATATAGCGGTCGTCGGCACCGCTGATACGGCGGGCGCGGCCGAGCTTTTCCGAAGGCAGGGTTTGGATTTCCTCATCCAGCTTGGCTTCGATTTCCAGCTCGATTTCATCGCTTAATTTCAAGCCGCCTTCGGCAAAGAATTTGATACCGTTGTCGGAATAAACATTATGAGAGGCGGAAATCATCACACCGGCCGAAAGACGCAGAGCGCGGGTAAGATAGGCGATACCGGGTGTCGGCAGCGGGCCGGTTTGAATGACGTTGACACCGGCAGCGGTAAACCCCGCCACCAATGCGGCTTCGAGCATATAGCCTGAAATACGGGTGTCTTTGCCTATAATAACGGTCGGTTTTTGTTCGCTGTCATGCTGCACCAACACTTGGCCTGCCGCATAACCGAGCCTTAACACAAAATCAGGGGTAATCGGAAACTGACCGACTTCGCCGCGCACACCATCGGTACCGAAATATTTCTTTGCCATACAAAACTTTCCCTTTAAACTCGAACCTGTATTGTAAAGCAGCCCCGCTGCGGTATCCAGCGGTTTACAAGGTTTTTCGGTTGAAATTTTATTTATACAAAAGGCCGTCTGAAAATTGTTTTCAGACGGCCTTTTGTATATTTCATGTTCGAACGCCCAACTCACTCCATACTTTCAAGGCATCGGCGGTGGCTTTGACATCGTGGACACGTACAATCTGCGCCCCCCGGGCAACCGCCGCCAGAGCCGCCGCTACGCTGCCGTGTATGCGCCCGGCAGCATTTTCTTCACCGGTAAGCTCGCCTATCATGCGTTTGCGCGATACGCCGATGAGTAGAGGCAGGGCAGTTTGCCGCATCAATTCTTCAAGATGCCGCATCAACGCGATATTGTGCGGCAGTTTTTTGCCGAAACCGAAACCCGGGTCGAGCACGATGCGTTCACGGGCAATACCTGCCGCTTCGCACACTGCCGCACGCCCGTTCAGGTAATCGGCAACTTCTTTAACCACGTCTTGATATTGCGGATTTTGCTGCATGGTGGCCGGCATTCCCTGCATATGCATCAGGCAGATGCCGGTATCGGATTGCCGCGCCAGCAAATCTACCGCGCCATCGTCGCTTAAAGCGGAAACATCGTTGATGATGTCCACCCCACCCTGCTCCAATGCCCGCCGCATTACCTCGGTGCGGCGCGTATCCAAACTCACAGGCACATCCCATGCCGCCAGCTCTTGCAGCACAGGCGACACCCTTGCCCATTCTTCTTCGGGCGATACGTAATCCGACCCCGGTCGCGTTGATTCGCCGCCGATATCGAGGATATCCGCGCCGTCTTTTAAAAGCTGACCGGCATGCTTCAAGGCCGTCTGAACGGTTTGCGAATACGTACCGCCGTCCGAAAACGAATCAGGCGTAAGGTTGACGATGCCCATGATTTTGGGTTGTGTCAAATCAACCGTAAAACGGCCCGCCTGCCAGTATACTGAACCCATCTTAAATCCTTAAATCCGACTAACTGCATAAGGCCGTCTGAAAACGGGTTTTCAAACGGCCTTTACAAATATGTCTATTTCGACAACACAAAAAACTCGATCAGCACGTTTTTAAAAATAAAGCCGAATACGCCCAGCCCCAGCACCAGAAACAAAATAAACATGCCGAACTTTCCGGCTTTCGACTCTTTACCCAAATGCCAAACAATAAAGCCCAGTAAAATCACCAGCCCCGTCAGACAGATTTTCAACGCCCATTCAGCAAATACCGCTTCATCCATGCTGCTTCCTTTCTTTGTCTCCGTATTCAGACGGCCTCCCCATAATGCAAGAGGCCGTCTGAAACTTATCCCAGTGCCTGCTGCAAATCAGCGATTAAATCCTGCACGTTTTCCAAACCTACCGACAAGCGCAGCAAACCCGCTTCAATGCCTGCCTGCTGTTTCGCTTCCGGCGCCATTCTGCCGTGGGTGGTCGTCCACGGGTGCGTAATGGTGGAGCGCACATCGCCGAGATTGGCGGTTTTCGAGAAAATGTTTACCGAATCAATCACCTTCCACGCCGCTTCTTGGCCGCCTTCCACTTCGAAAGCCACCACGATGCCGCCGGAAACCTGCTGCTTTTGCATCAACTCTGCCTGCGGATGATCATCCAAACCGGCATAATAAACGGCTTTCACGTTGGCCTGACCACGCAGCCATCGGGCAATCTGCAAAGCATTGGCCGCCTGCTTTTCCATGCGCACAAACAGCGTTTCCACACCGCTGAGCAGCACCCACGCACTAAACGGCGACAAAGCCAAACCTGCCGAATTGCTGTACATCGCGATTTCTTTAATCAAAGCGGTTTTGCCGCAAATCACACCGCCCAACACCCTGCCCTGACCGTCGATACCTTTGGTTGCCGACTGCACCGACAAATCCGCACCGAATTTCAAAGGCTGCTGAATAGCCGGCGTACAAAAACTGTTGTCCACCACCAAAAGCGCGCCCGCATCATGCGCCACGGCAGCCAATGCTTCAATATCGGCGATTTCGTTCAAAGGATTGGAAGGCGTTTCCAAAAACAGCATCTTGGTGTTTTCTTTCACCGCCGCCCGCCATTCGGACACATCGGTTTGCGACACCAGCGTGATTTCGATACCGAATTTCGACACGATGCCGTTGATAAACCCCGCCGTAGTGCCGAACAGGCTGCGGCTGGCAATCAGATGGTCGCCCGTTTTCAAAAACGTCAGCATGGCCGCCTGAATCGCCGACATGCCCGTAGAGGTTGCCACACCGCTCTCGCCCGCTTCCAAACAGGCCACCCGTTTTTCAAACGCCGCCACGGTAGGATTGGCCGTGCGCGAATAAGTGTAACCTTCGATTTCTTTTGCAAACAAGGCCGCACCTTGCGCGGCATCGTCAAACATAAAACTGCTGGTCAAAAACAGCGCCTGATTGTGCTCGTTATATTCAGTTTGGCTTTTCGCACCGCGTATCGCCAGCGTTTCGGGGTGTAAATTGTCTTTCATAATGTCTTCTTTATCTCTTTGTCTTTTATGTTATCGGTATCGGCAAACCCGCCGCACAAAATCCGGTGGAAAATCGCGGACATTTTGCGCTTATTCGTCAAGGCTTTCAACCGTGCAGACGGACTTTCAAGCAAGAACCTCAGCGGATACCGGGCATGGATACCGCACGGGCATAAAAATACTGTGCAGCACGTTTATAAAATTCTAAAAAACTTTACGCTGCCTGAATACAGACAAGGCCGTCTGAAAACCTTTTTTTCAGACGGCCTTTTTCAGTTTACTCGGTTTTTGGCACTCAAAACGCTTCGCCCACTTTCACGCCGCCGGCAACATCTTTCGGCGTGGCCAGTTTGGCAGTAGCAGCTTGTGCGGCTTTAAATTCGGGCGTTTCCATCACGGCGGCGGCTTGGGCGGCGGGCAGGGTGTTTGCCATGTATTGCCAGCGGGCGGCCAATGCGGGGTTGGACTGAATCACGAAATCTTCGCGCAATTCGTCGACCAAATCGGGGCGGTTGCACACCAGCACGATGTCGCAGCCGGCATCAAACGATAATTTCGCCCGCTCTTTGATACCCCCTGCTCCGCACGCGCCTTCCATGGTAAGGTCGTCTGAAAAAATCACACCGTTGAAGCCGATGTCTTCACGCAGAATATCTTTCAGCCATTTGGCCGAAAAGCCAGCGGGTTGGCTGTCGACTTGCGGGTAAACCACATGCGCGGGCATCACGGCCGCCATGCCTGCCGCGCTCATGCGGCGGAAAGGCACGATGTCGGCGGCTTCCAATTCGCTCAAACTGCGGTCGTCTTGCGGCAAAACGTGGTGGCTGTCGCCTTCGACGAAACCGTGGCCGGGAAAGTGTTTGCCGCACGATTTCATACCGCCTTTATTTAAGCCTTTCTGCAAGGCGAGAGCGAGTTCGGTAACGATTTCGGCGTTACGGTGGAAGCTGCGGTTGCCGATCACGGCGCATTGTCCCCAGTTCAAATCCAGCACGGGCGTAAACGACAAATCCACACCGCACGCGCTCAATTCGGTTGCCAACACCCAGCCCACCTGCTCGGCCTGCGCTTTGGCCGCTTCGGGACTTTGCGTATCCCAAATTTCGCCGAGCACATTCATGGCGGGCAGACGGGTGAAGCCGTCGATAAACCGCTGTACGCGTCCGCCTTCGTGATCGACCGCGATAATCAGTTCGGGAGAGCGCAATGCTTTGATTTCGCTTACCAACTCTTTAAGCTGGGCAACGTTTTCAAAATTACGGCGGAACAAAATCACGCCACCGACGGCAGGGTCGAGCAGGCGTTGTTTTTCTTCGTCGGTAAGATGAAAGGCGTGGACATCGGCCATCACGGGGCCGCGCGGGATAATGGGTTTGGTCATAAGTTTTCTCAACAAATAGGGAATGTGGTGCGGAAAAGGGAAGATTATACAAGACTGTATCGGCGGGCAGTAGGCATGTTGCCGATAGCGTTGCGTTTATATAGAGAGGCCGTCTGAAAAGCGGGTTTTCAGACGGCCTTAACCAAGCATTAGCCGTTTTACGCGGTCAGCCAAGCCATTGCTTCGATTTTGTGGCCGTCCAAATCGCGCACAAAGCAGCCGTAATATTCTTTGCCGTAGTGCGGGCGCGGGCCGGGTGCACCGTCGTCTTTCGCGCCTGCGGCCAAAGCCGCTTGATAGAAGGCATCGACTTCTTCGCGGGTTTCGGCGTAAAAGGCAATGTGTACGCCGTTGGCAGTTTGTGCGTGTTGTTTGTCGTGCGGAGCCTGAATCCAAAATTCGGGATAGGCGCGACCGTAAGCCACGGCTCGGTGTTCGCTTAAATCCAAAACCCGCCCGATGCCGAGCGTAGCCAACACTTTGTCGTAAAACGCCACCGCTTCTTTAAAACGGTTGGTGCCGAGCGATACATGGGAAAGAATGCTGGGATTGGCAGACATAACTATGCTCCTTTCCAAAAGATTTCAGACGGCCTTTTGAGGCCGTCTGAAAAGTATGCTCTGAAATCGATATGGTGGAAAGGCTCTAAACCGTTTTTTGCACGGTTATTGCAAATTCAAAGCCAAAAACAAAGTGTTGCCTCCGCGCTGCACCAACAACGGCACATTTTTACCGGCACCTTCGAGTGCACTGACGAATGTACTTTCGTCTTCCACATTAATTTGACCGACGGCCAGAATTTCATCGCCGCGCTTCAAACCGGCACGAGCAGCTGCCCCTTCGACTTTAGCCACCACCAAGCGCTTGATGGTGCCGGTATCGCGTACCTGCAAACTCAAGCCGACGTTGTCGACATTGAAAACTTGGGCATTGGGCGCGTACAACGGATCTTCGATTTCGGCTTCGCCGGTATCTACGTCGCTGCCGGTTGCGCCCAACTGCACTTTAACGCTGCTCTCTTTGCCTTTGCGCCAAATGCCAAGAGTAACTTCTTTACCTGGAGCGATTGCACCCACCATCACGGGCAAGTCGCTGGAACTGCGTATTTCTTCGCCATTCACACTGCGCACGATATCGCCCACCCGCAAACCTGCTTTGGCGGCGGGGCTTCCGGGCAGCACTTTGGAAATCAGCGCGCCGCTGGCTTTGTTCAAGCCGAACGATTTGGCCAAATCATAAGAAACTTCCTGAATAATCACACCGAGCTGGCCGCGCTGCACTTTACCGTTGTTTTTCAACTGATCGGCCACGTTCATGGCCACATCAATCGGAATGGCAAACGAGATGCCCATAAAGCCGCCGCTACGGCTGTAAATTTGCGAGTTGATACCGACCACTTGGCCTCTCAGATTAAACAGCGGCCCACCGGAATTACCGGGATTGATGGCAACGTCGGTTTGGATAAACGGCGTATAGTTTTCATTCGGCAAACTGCGTCCCTTGGCCGACACGATGCCTGCGGTAACGCTGTTGTCAAAGCCGAACGGCGCACCGATAGCAGCCACCCATTCACCCGGTTTCAGCTCTTTGGCGTTGCCTACTTTGATAACGGGCAGGTTCTGTGCGTCGATTTTCAACAGCGCCACGTCGGATTGCGAATCCGAACCGACTAATTTTGCGGTATATTCGCGCTTGTCGTTCAGCAAAACTTTGATGTTGCTCATGCCAGCCACCACATGGGTGTTGGTTAGAATATACCCGTCGGGACTGATAATGAAACCCGAACCGAAATTCAAATCGTCGTCGTCATCCTGCTCGGGCATATCGGGAATATTGGGCACAAGCCGTTTGAAAAACTCATAAAACGGGTCGTTGTCGGGAAACTGGTTCAAATCCATACCGCTGTCGCTTCGGGACGAGCCGGCACCTTTTACGGCTTGGATGTTGACGACTGTTTGGCCTTCCTGCTCCACCAGTTTGGTGAAGTCGGGCAGCAGCATTTCCACTTTGCCGAAATCGGTTTTGGTTTCTACTTTTTGCACCAAATCGCTTTCTTTACTGCTCTTACCGAAAAAACTTTCCACCTTGTCGCAACCGCTTAATGCCAATACGGAAGCCGTCAGTAAGGCGATATATTTTGGCGTTTTGTTCACAGTGTTTCCTTTAAAGGTTATCCGTTGGTTTTCGATGGCGCAAATTGTAAACGAAAACATATATTCCTGCACGGTAAAAACAAACGTGAATATATGTTTAAACAAGCTTTTTACATCTTCTTTACACTCTTTCAGACGGCCTATCGGATACATAAAAAAGGCCACCTGAAAATCTCAAACGGCATAACAAGGTGCAAACGGCATTACGCCGGCGGCACCGGTTTGGCCGGATATTCGCATAAATCGCTGATAATACATTTGCTGCACAACGGTTTCTGCGCCTTACAGGTATAGCGGCCGTGCAGAATCAGCCAGTGGTGCGCATCCATCAGAAATTCTTTCGGCACGAACTTCATCAATTTGTCCTCCACCTCGCGTACATTCTTACCGGGGGCGATTTTCGTGCGGTTAGACACCCTGAAAATATGTGTATCGACGGCCATTACCGGCTGGCGGAAAGCCGTATTCAACACCACATTGGCAGTTTTCCGACCCACGCCGGGCAAAGCTTCCAATGCCTCGCGGCTCGCCGGCACTTCACCGTTGTGCCGCTCAAGCAAGATACGGCAGGTTTCCATAATATGTTTGGATTTGGTCTTATACAAACCGATGGTTTTGGTGTATTCCATCACGCCTTCCAAGCCCAAATCCAACATGGCCTGCGGATTATCGGCCACGGGAAACAGTTTTGCCGTAGCCTTGTTCACGCCCACGTCGGTGGCCTGTGCGGAAAGCAGCACGGCAATCAGCAGCTCGAACGGGCTGTTGAAATTCAATTCGGTTGTCGGATGCGGATTGGCATCACGGAGGCGTTCGAAAATCTCTTGGCGGATTTGTTTGTTCATATTTTATTTATTGTAATAGCGGATAAATACCGGTTGCGTGCCGATTGTTTTCAGACGGCCTGCCATACCGAGGTCGTCTGAAAAGCCGGCTATGGCTTCCGTTTATGAAAACTCTGTTCAAAATCTTCCAACATGTCCAGCTCGAAACGGCTGAATCCTGCACGTTCACGGGCTTCAATATTCACATAGCCCCGAAAAATAAACAAATCGTAACGGGCAATCAACTTACGGAACAGGCTTAACGGTTCCAAGCCGCGCTCGGCACACAGATACTGATACCAATGGTTGCCAATCTGCACATGTCCTACTTCGTCGCGGTAAATAATATCAAGTACGGCGCAAGTATCCTGATCGCCGCGTTGCGCCACTTTGGCACGGATTGCAGGCGTAACATCCAATCCGCGCGCTTCCAGCACGCGCGGCACCAACGCCATCCGCAGCAAAGGATCAAACGCGGTTTTATAGGCCATATCCCACAAGTGGTTATGGGCTTCAAAATCGCCGTAATCAAACCCGTATGCCCGCAGCCGCGTGCGCATCAGGTTGAAATGATACGCCTCTTCCTTTGCCACCCGAATCCAGTCGGCAGTAAATTGCGCAGGCAGGTTGCGGAAACGGTAAGCCGCATCCAATGCCAGATTGATTGCATTAAACTCAATATGGCAAATCGCATGAAGCATGGCAGCGTAACCTTCCGTCGAGGCCATCTTGCGCGGATGCACGGCAGAGGCGACCACCAGCTTCGGCTTGGGCGGACGGCCTGCAAAACGGAAATCTTCCGGTTTTTCAGACGGCCTATTGTCCAAAAGGCCGTCTGAAAAGCCTTCCCATATTATGTCGGTTAAACGGCATTTTTCATCGGGATCACAAGAAATCAGCGCAGATAAAAGTGCAGGGTAAACGGATTGTGTTGTATTCATGTGGCGCATTATAACGGTAAACAGGATTTAAATTCAGGTTAAACACATTGTGATTTCTCTCTTATTCATAAGCATTTAAGCTTTCAGACGGCCTTTACACAGGAACAATAATCCGCCCGTAACCACCCTAAACCTTGTCATCCGTCCAGAAAGGCTTAATATACGCCCTACGCAAATCCGTCGGATACAGATCATTTATTTTCCGGAAAGGAACATTAATACAATGAAGAAAAAACAACCATTTGCCACATTCGCCACTCTGCTTGCCCTAAGCATCGGCAGTGCACACGCCGGCGCGATTGATGCTTTAAAAAAATTCAATGCCGACGCAGACGGCATCAGCGGTAGCTTCAGCCAAACCGTAAAAAGTAAAAAGAAAACCCAAACCACCAACGGGTCTTTCAAAATTCTGCGTCCGGGTTTGTTCAGATGGGAATACACCAGCCCTTATAAACAAACCATAGTCGGCGACGGCAAAACCATCTGGTTATACGACGTAGATTTGGCACAAATAACCAAATCTCCGCAGGATCAAACCATCGGCGACAGCCCCGCCGCCATCTTGTCGAATAAATCCGCCCTCGACAGCAGCTATGCCCTTCAGGAAGACGGCACTTCAAACGGTATCGACTACGTACTCGCCAAACCCAAGAAAAACAATGCGGGATACCAATATATCCGCATCGGTTTTAAAGGCGACGCACTGGCCGCTATGCAACTGAAAGACAGCTTCGGCAACGAAACTACCATCCGTTTCAACAACCTGAATATGCAACCCAACCTGCCGCGCAGTGCATTCAAATTTACCCCTCCCGAAGGTGTGGATGTCTTAAGCAACTGATTTCTCCATACTGTAAACATAATAAAGGCCGTCTGAAAAAATTTCAGACGGCCTTTTAACAGATTACCCGATTACACGGCAGCAGGAGCTTCGGCACCTTCAGGCAAGCCGAAAATCTCGCGCAAAATAACTTTATAGTAAGCAAAAGCTTCTTTGGCCCCTTCAATCGCTTCGTCTTGAGCAGCTTTGTCCAATCCCAACTTGTTAAGATAAGCTACGAATTCACGCCAGTGCTGGCCGCGGCCGTCAGGATGCGGAGCCAAATGGCGCGCACCGTGTTCAGCATTGAAGCTCAGTTTTTGAGCATCTTTAAACAAAAACGCCGCACCCAAGTTTGAACCTTCGGCACAATACAACCAACCGATGGCTTTATTGCCTTCGGGCTTGGGCAATGCATCTGAGAATTGATAAGGCTCGCTGCCCAAATCTTTCAAATCCTGTACCACCGCATCATAACGCGCCATATCCGCCAACTGGGGAATCGCTTGGTTTAACGATGCATCTTTATAAATGTCGTCAACAATTTTATGGAATACAGATTGCAATTTTAAAAATTTGATATAGTTTTCATTGTTAGAAAACGGCTGAACCGACATTACGAGGTTGTCAACGCTGTCATGTGTGGTGCGGTTTTCTTCTTTCAGACGTTGGGCGAAAGTTGGGGTTTCGTTAGTCATTTCGTTTTCCTTGAGATAAAAAAACCGATATTGTGTTTTAAGGCGGCTCTAAAAGCAATAGATTAAAGAGCCGCCCCGACACACTATCAGAACTTGGCTTCCAATACTACGTTGAAATTACGGCCGGGCGCACTGAAACGGTCGATACCGCCATGTGTTTTGTTATGTACGCGATTCACTGCTCCGAATTCTCTAATACTGCGTAAAGAATCCCAAGTGTAATATTTTTTATCGAACAGATTAAATACGCCGCCGCGCAAAGATACATGTTTGCCGAATTGATAATGACCGATTAAGTCAACCAGGAACACATTACGGCTGTGTCTTACAAACGGCCACGGTTCATGAGGATTGTCATAGGCTCTGGATGTATCTTTTGCTTTCTTTCTGGCAAAGTAGCTGATATTCGTACCTGCACTCCAGCGGTTGTCTGGCTGTTTGTAGCCGATACCCCACACTGCATTAAACGGCTGGAGTGCATTCAAAGGAACGCCTCCGTCGGCAGAACCTTTAATATAGCTGGCCGCCAGGTTGGTATATGTGCCTTGGGGTAATCCGATGCTATCCAACTTCCATTGGCCTTGCAGCTCCAAACCTTTTACAACGGCATTGTTACGGTTTCTGTTTTGATAAGTGGGGGAAATCCAGTTTTCCTTCACAATATTCCCGTCGGCATTCAAGGTTTCATGTTGTTTGCCGCCGATGTAAACAAAATCAATGAAGTTTTTGTAACGGGTACGGAAGCCCGACAATTTCAGATTACCCCATTTGCCGTGCCAGTCTACCCCCAACTCGACGTTTCTCGAACGTTCATCTTTCAGATTAGGGTTAGGTTGTACGTAGAAATCCCGATGCGGGAAGAAAAACCACATTTCGTCGGTTGTAGGCGCACGAAAAGCAGTACTGTATTTACTTTGCAGCGTCAACGAAGGAATCACATTCCAATCTACTCCGGCAGAATAGCTGGGAGCTTGGAATTTGGCCTGTTGGTTCCACAACCCTTTCCATTGCAGCTCACGTTTGATTCTCGGCTGCAGAGTATCGCTTTCAACGGTATTCATTCGTACTTGGTCGTAGCGCACGCCCAAACCGAGTTTTACGCGGTCTCCGAAGCGGATGCTGTTATCCCAGTAAACATGGCTGTTTTTGCTTTTCGTACCTACTAAAAATTCTTTGGTATTTTTCGACGAACCTAAAACCTCTGGGTAATAAATGAGGGCGGAATATTCCAAATTAGTACTGCTGTACTTACCTTTATTCAAACCGGCACCGTACGTGGTATCCCAAGTAACAGAACCGAAATCCAGATGTTTATCGGCAGATATTTTGAACTGGTTCAAATCTTGAAACAGCCCCCTACGCTTGAAATCCGCCTCTGCATTACGGCCCTTTTGGGCATAATCGTCAGGAATATCCCAAGTCAGCGTAGTCATTTGAATTTTTTGTTTGTCCGCATTCAACTTCAAGCTGTCCCAAGGGCCTTTTTCAAGTTGGTTTTCATACTCCAAACCGGTACGCTTGCGGTAGCTGACATCGTTACGCAAACGTGTTTGTCCGCCGATATAGCTGAAAAGGTTAGATAATTCCGTAGTATGTTTGTCTTGGCGGTAATCTTCATATACACCGCTCAAATAGTTTGTGGGACTGAAATAATACCCCAACTTAACCAGTGTACTCTTGCTTGACACATTCTGAGGGTCGGGAGTTGCCCGTGCCACCCCTTTATGTGAAAAGCCGTTATCGTCGGTGTGGTCCAATTTCACATCGGCACCGCCGCCATAGTTTCTGGTTTCATGACCATGACGACGTGTAAACACAAACAAACTATCTACATTACCGGCTCTACCGGCTAAAGTCGTACTGCCCATCCATTGGTCGGATTTACCGATATAGCCGCCTTTCAGGCCGATATGATAATTTTTGTCACCCTGAAGATAATCTCTCGGAGATTTGGTTTTGTAAAGCACGGCACCACCCAAAGCACCGCTGCCTGCGGTCAGGGAATCCGCCCCTTTAAGGATGGCTACCTCCGAAATATTTTCCAACTCTGCCGCATTACGGTTAGTATTGAAATTACCATAGGCACCGAACAGCTCTTGAAAAGCTTCGGACGAACGACTTTCCGCCTGTGCCAATCCGTCAACACTGATTGCGACACGATCTTTATCCACACCCCGGATGGCAAAGCCGTTGGAGCCGGCGCGGCCGCCTTCTACAACTGAAATACCCGGATCATAGCGCACCATATCATGGATATCCTGAACCAAATTCTCATCCAATTTTTGGCGGCGGACTTTTTCACTTCCCAGCTTTTTAACAGTACGGCTACCTTTTACTTCTATGGTTTTTAACTGCACATCTTGTTCCGCTCCGCCTTCCTCTGCACTAAAAGCATTAACGGAAAAAGCACTACACAAAACCATAAACATAACGGTAGGTTTAAACTTTATTGTGTGTTTGTTCATTTTTTTATCAACCTCAATTTATAGGATTCAAATCTCTAGAGGTATCATTGGGGTTGCGCATAGAGTTGCTCGTCGCACCACCGAATACACTATTCAAATTACGGTCTTTATCAAAAACAACCTTGCCACCGATTTGGTCTCCGTGAGGTGTCCGGTATCCGCCTCTACCATAAAACGCACCTTCAACCTTACCTGCAACTCCACCGGAGCTTGCGCTTCCGCTGAAACGGTTGCCCTGTACGGATACATCGTCAAAGCGAATATCAGCACCGAAATCGCTATTTCCAACGATGGTGCCACCTAATTTTCCTGTATTGAAGTTCACGGTAAGCAAAGACTGTACACCGTCTTTATTCGGGAAGGTATTTGGACGATAAGATGAAGAAACCACTCCACCATTTTTTACCCGTAAAGCCCATACTTCATAAGTAGCTTTTCCTGTTGGACTGAATTTATTCTCCTCTGTGGCACCTTGCATTTTTGTTGCATCCGCCAAAATACCGCCGACAAACAAATCGGCTTTTCCATTTTTGTCTATCCATGCCCCATAACGTACGGCATTTCCCGTTGTACCTGTATATTGACGTTGCCCATTCTCGCAGCATGCAAAGAGTTTGCCACCGTCATCTGTCGCCTGCATGTCATGCTTGGTTCTCAGATTTTTATCGGGATGGAAACTATCCGGCAAAATAGGGTTTGTATAAGTATTAAATACATACACTTTGCCGTCGGGAGTTTGGTATGCGAACTTATCTCTAGCGACAAGTTCACCGAAAATATTTTTCTCTTTTATCTGCCAACTGACTACTTTTCCCGACGTTTCGCTATTGGCATTAAACGTTTCAATCTCCAAGTTTGGTGTAGGCCCGATTACATTAGGATCTTGCGGATTTAACGCAGACAATGTAGGCACAGGTACAACCGTACTCGGAATACTTACATTCCCGCCCCCCGCACAAGCTGCCAAAACAACAGGCAAAACAACAGGCAAAACAAAACTGATATAAGACCGTCTTAAAGACCACTTATCCATAAAGCACCTCCGATTATCATATTTTTAATAGTAAATTAATTTTCTTAAAAAAACTGAAATAAGATTTGTTTTTATTCAGAGATGAAATATACTCTGAAAATGAAAATTATTACAAACTTTTTTTATTTTCTTTTTACAAATAGACAATGAATTATCTAAAAACGTTAACAACTTCAGTGCTTCCGACAGCTATCCTTTCGGCATGTTTTTCTCCCTTTGCTGAAGCCAGCACCCTGGAAATACCAGCTTCAGACGGCATCAAACAAGAACAACCTGCCCTTCAAGCTCAACAGCAACCATGGCTGGATCAGATCAATCGCCCTGCTCCTGTTGCTGAAACGCAAATCGATGCCAAAAAAACAGCGATGCTGACCAACGAAGATTTAATGCAACATCCTGCCTTGCTTCATAATTTAATGATACAAGCTCTAAATAGCGGCAATCCTCATCTGCTTGAATCATTAACTGCTGCCTACCGGAAACTCCCTCAGGCAGACCCGACATTGCTTGCCCGTGCCGAGGGCATGCTGGCACGCTATCGCGGCGACTATTCGCAGGCTGTCGAGCTTTATTCGAACCTACATAAACAACACCCCCAAGACAACCGCATTACGCTTGATACAGCTGCCATCTTGCAGGAAGACAAGCAATGGAAAGAAGCCGATCGCCTATTTACGCAAGCGGCTTCCGTCCCTGGTTTACCTCCTGAAGTTCTTCAAAATATTGATTTTTACCGCGATCAAAATAAAGCTTTTAACCAATGGCGTTTTGACGGAGGAATCAGTATTACCCGCGACAACAATATCAACGATGCAGCACCTCCTTATTGCCTACCGCTGGGCTGTATAAAACAACAGTCTGAAAGCGCAACCGGCCTCAATTACCAAGTTTCCGCTGAAAAAAATACCCCGTTAAAAGGGCATCACAATCTGGTATTCCGAAGCAATTTCAGCGGCTCAAGTTACTATTTCGATAAAAAATCCCAATACGATAACGCATTCGGCCGTGCTTATCTCGGCTGGCAATATCAAAATGCCCGCAATAGTTTCAATATCCTGCCTTTCTATCAATGGCAACTGGCCGGTACCAACGAATGGGCAAAGAAAACCGAAAAAGAACAAACATTTAATATGGATATGCTTGCCAGTGCCACAGGGATTCAGACGGCCTTCTCCCGTCAGATTACCCCCCGTCTGCAAGGTTATCTCTCCGCTGAAATCTACCAACAAAACTACCGTGAAGAAGAGAGGGCGGAACGCAATGACGGCAAGCATTACAATTTCTTCAGTTCCCTTGCTTACCGCCTGACACCCCAGCACACCTTATTCGGCGGTTTAAACAGCAGCATTTTCCAACCTAAAACCAAAACCATCGGCAACCGCCCCAATAATGCCGGCAATACCCGCAACAGCATCAGTGCCGGCTGGCTGGCCGGCTGGCCTAAGCTGGGCGGGCTGAACACCCAGTTGCGTGCAGCCTACACCGACAGACGTTACCGCCATCAAGCTCTGAATACCGATTTTGAATGGCAGCAACAGCATAATAAAGAGAGCTATTACAGTTTTTCCCTTGCCCATCCCAAAATTGCCATCGGCAAATTTATGCCCAAGCTGACATGGGAACAGCGTTATATCCGCAGTACCCATAAATGGGCGGAACGCAAGCACGAAAAACTTTTTATAGAAATTGAAAAAAAATTCTGACGCGCAACCGTACAGGTTGAACTTCCATACAAACCGGCGACCGCGCGGATTTATGATACTTCTCCCCAAATAAAAGGCCGTCTGAAAACTTAAAAATAAAGTTTTCAGACGGCCCTCTCACAATCTGTCAAACGCAATTAACGTTTAACCGACTCTATCGCCAACAAGTGGTTGGTAAATTCACCTTTGGTTTCACAACGCCAACTTGCCCACAGTTTACGGCCATCAGGGTTAGCATCCAATTCCAGAGCAAGCCAGTTCCGTGCCGGCATGATGTAGCGGTTGGACGCAGGAAACAACATCATCTCCGCTTCCAAATGCACATCCAGCTTTTGTTTCTTCTTCGCCAACGAGTTCAACATCTGGCAAAACAGCCGCTCCATAACCGATACTAAAGAAGGATGCACGACAGCACTGGAAGTAAGCTGCTGAATCTGCGTACTGCAATCACAATTATCCACATCGGTACGGTAAACCACGCCCCATGCGGCCACATGCACGTCGCCGGAAAGCACGGTTACACGCATTCGTTTTTCCTGTGCCGTCTTAAACAAGGTTTCAATCAGGCGTTTGCGCTCACCTTCATGATCGTCGTTGGTCCAGTGGTCTTTCAAATCATCGGCACTGCTGTCCAGCACATGATCGTAACCCAAATTGTCCATCAGGATTTCCGCCAGCGAAAGTTTGGGGTGCATTACCGGCACAGAGGAAACAAACAGCAGATGGCGGTCGGTTGGACATTCGGAAATACCTGACGAGAGCCATTGCTGCATTGAGCGCCATGTTTCCGGCCCCATAACCTGTTCGTGCGAACGCTCGGTACGCAAATCCGCCACCAGCAGGCTGATCGGCCCTACCGTATGGGCAAACGAAAAACCAGGCTGATTATCGAATAGCGGCAAGGCCAATTTGTCGGATTTAAGCACTTCAGACCATCGAATCGGTTCAAAAATCGGGTCGTCAATCCGCATATTAACATCGGTACGCAGCTTCAGTTCAGGCAGTTGGTCGGCCGCCTGCTGCATCTGGAAAATCCAGAATGCCCGCCGTGCATGGTAAAACAGGCATTGGAACAACGGACTGCGCTGCATTTCCGGGCTGTGCGAACCCCAACCGTCGAAAATATCGTGATCGTCCCACATCATTATGGTCGGAATCCGTGCCATGCCGTGCGCCGAATCCAATGTTTTGTGTACCGAGCCCCACGGTGCATGGTTGTTCGGCAACCAGCGGCTGAGATAGAAATCAATATAGTAATCTTCGATTTTCCGCTCCAACGCCGCACTGACAATATATTTCAACTGTTCCTTACGAGGCAGGCCGATCCATTTTTTCAACAGCTTAATATCATCCCAAATCGGGTCGAAATAAATCTGATCGCCACCCATAACCATCAAATGGAAACGCTGCAAGCCTTTTTCATGAGTGTGCATTTCATGCCAGAGCTGTTCTTTATCCAACCGATAATCCTTCGGGCGCACGGCTTTATCATGATTGCACAGCAAATCTTCCCAAACCGCGTTCTCGCCTTTAATCAGTTTGCGGATGCCGTTAGCGTCGGAAAAACCGTTGCACGATACATAAACCATACGCGGCGCTTCGCCTCGCGCGGGCACGGTGAAATGCCACACTTCGTCGATACCTTCGATACAGTATTCGACTTTCCGCTCTTCTTTCTGCTGCTTGCACGATAAATCATAGCGCAGGAAAACCTTGCCGCGATGCTCGAACAATATCTTGGGTGCAGGAGTGGCTTTACCATCCATTTTCAATACCGGAAAGCTTTTGTTACCGTCTGCCGCAATCATTGCAGTTACTTTCCATTCGCCTTTTTCCGCTCCTCCACGGAAAGACAGCACCGGGCCGAGATAAAGTTTGGTCATATCATTTCTCCCTGTTCAACAACATTAATCACACGACACCGCCTGCCGCAAAGCAAGCGTATCCCTGAAAATGCCTGCTTGCCGAAAGATATTCGAATACTTTAAAAGGCCGTCTGAAAAAAACCTGCCAACTGCCAAACAGCCCAAGCCGCAACCGCCAACCCTGCGGCAAACCTCACACTGCGCCGCTGCAAAAACTGCTTGAACTGCACGGCAAAAAAGCCCATTACCAGCAGATTAGGCAACGTACCGAGCGCAAACGCCAACATATATAATCCGCCCTGTTTGGCACTACCGCTGCCAAGTGCATATAACGAAGCACTATACACCAGACCGCACGGCAACCAACCCCAGAGCAGACCCACGCCGAAACACGCAGACACCGACCGTATCGGCAGTAGTTTGTTCAACAACGGATTCAGCCGCCTCCACACCGGCTTTCCGATACTTTCCACTTTGCCCGCCAGTCCCGAAAGCCCGGCCAGATAAAGCCCCAAAAACAGCAGCAACAGATTGGCGGCAACAAATAAAATGTTTTGCAGCCAACGGGTTTGATCGAACGAAATGCCGATTTGCCCGAGCAATCCGAGCAACAACCCGATAACGGTATAGCTACTGACGCGACCGGTATTGAGCAACACAATCAACCAAAACCGGTTGATATGCGGCGGCAATTGTAAAGCAAATGCGCTGCTCAGTCCGCCGCACATGCCCACGCAATGGCCGCCGCCGAAAAAACCGATAAGAAACAAAGTAAGCAGCGTAATATCACCGTTCATAATCAAATAGTTCGAATATATTATGTTCACATTGTAACAATATCGCCGGCCTCATGCCCTGTTTTGTAAAACCAAGTAAGGCTTGTTCCGCGTGCTTGTCAAAACCGACGGTACATACAATGATATGAAAGTTGGCGCTTCGGCAAAACTGTCGCCTCCCACTCATTTTCCGGTAGAGCCGCATTTGCAGCGTTCCAACGAAATTATCGGATTTTTAACGATTGTTCATAAAGGAGTATCACCATGGGTTTATTCAGCTTCATTAAAAATGCAGGCGAAAAGCTGTTCGGTAAAGATGAAAAAGAAGTCGCTGCGGCAGCTGCCGCCAACGTGGAGGATCTGAACCAGAAAGCGTCAACCGCCATCCAAGCGTATATTGAAAAACAAAACCTCGGCTTAACCGGATTAAACGTCAGCTTCGACGGAGCAAGCGGCAAAGTAACCTTGAGCGGCTCCGCACCTTCTCAAGAAGCTGCCGAAAAAGCGGTTTTGGCTGCCGGCAACATAACCGGCGTATCCAGTGTTGAAAATAATCTGACTTTCCCCGCTGCGGTGGCCGCACAGTATCACGACGTAGTTAAAGGCGACACCTTATCCGCCATTGCAAAAAAATACTACGGTGATGCCAACAAATACATGAAAATCTTTGAAGCCAACAAGCCGATGTTGAGCGATCCGAATAAAATTTACCCGGGCCAGAAATTACGCATTCCCGAGTAACCTTTCCGGCACTCCTTTGCCTGTTTGAATAAACAAAGGCCGTCTGAAAAACATTTCAGACGGCCTGTTTCAAACCAAGATCACATCAACAATCAATACATGCCTTCACGCTCTTCGCGGGTGCTGATGTAAATGTTTTTCACTTGGGTGTAAGCAGCCAACATCATCTTGTGGGTTTCGCGGCCGATACCGGAAGTTTTGTAACCGCCGAACGGTGCACCGGCTGGCAAGCGGTTGTAGCAGTTCACCCAAACGCGACCGGTTTCCAAAGCACGGGAAACACGCAGGCAGCGGTTGATGTCTTTACTCCAAACCGCACCGCCCAAACCGTATTCGGAATCGTTAGCCATTTTGATCACGTCTTCTTCGGTTTTGAACTTGATTACAGTTGCTACCGGGCCGAAGATTTCTTCTTGCGAAACACGGTCGTCGTTGCTTTGTGCCGCAATCAGGGTGGGCTCGACAAATTCGCCTTTGCCCAAATCGCCGCTTTCGATTTTCTTACCGCCGGTAATGATGCGCGCGCCCTCTTGCTCGCCGATTTTCACGTATTTCAAAATGGTTTCCAGTTGGCCGGCATTCACTTGCGCGCCCATTTGAGTGTCATCTTCCCACGGCAGGCCGACTTTCACTTTCTTAAACTCTTCGGCCAGCGCATTCACGAATTTATCGTAAATACCTTCCTGCACGAAAATACGCGAGCCGGCACAGCACACTTGGCCTTGGTTGAACAAAATACCTTTTTGCGCCCCTTCCAAAGCTTTGTCGAACGGCATGTCGTCGAAGAAAATATTCGCAGACTTACCGCCCAATTCCAACGTAGCGGGAATCAACATTTCGGCGGCGGCAATACCCACATGACGGCCGACTTCGGTAGAACCGGTAAAAGCCAGCTTGCTAAAGCCTTTATGATGCAGCATATATTCGCCCGATTTCGAGCCGCGGCCGGTAATGATGTTCAACACACCTTTAGGCAGCAAGTGGTTCACTTTTTGCGCGAACGACAGCAGGCTCAACGAAGTGCTGCTTGACGGGTGGATAACGATGGTACAGCCCGCAGCCAAGGCGGGAGCGATTTTCCAAGCCGCCATCAGGAACGGGAAGTTCCACGGAATAATTTGGCCTACCACGCCGATGGGTTCGCGCAATACGATAGACAAATCTTCTTCGTCCAACTGGTTGCAAGTGCCTTCTTCGCCGCGGATAACGCCGGCGAAATAGCGGAAATGGTCGGAAGCCAGCGGAATATCGGCGGCACGGGTTTCGCGTATGGGTTTACCGTTATCCAGAGTTTCCTGCAAAGCAAACAACTCGGCGTTTCCGTCGATCACGTCGGCGATTTGGTTCAAAATCACGGCGCGTTCGGCTGCGGTGGTTTTTTTCCATGTTTTAAACGCTTCCTGAGCGGCTTTTACCGCCGCATCCACATCTTCGTTGCTGGCATCGACAAATTTCGCCAACTCTTCACCGTTGGAAGGGTTATACGATGTCATCAGCTCGCCCTTGCTGCCTTTGGTCCATTCGCCGTCAATCAGCAGGCCGTATTCCTTATCGAATACATTCAGATTTTTTGACATAATTGTTTCTCCTTTTATTAATTTATCATTCGGCAAGCCCGAAAAGGCTCTGTTCGAGCATAGTAGCTTTCGATAGCAGGTTCAAGCAATAAATGTTTTTGTCATTGTAAAAGTAGTTTGAGATAGTGCTTGATACTGTAATGGCGGTAATGCTTTACAGAGCACACTGCCGATACACAGAGGCCGTCTGAAAATTTCAGACGGCCTCTGTGTAATGCAGCTACCAATTAAGAAGTATGTGTTTTAACCGTTCATACACTTGCCATATCCGGCCGGTATGTTTCAGACGGCCTAATTAAACCGTTTAGCTTTGTATTGCGGATTCATAAGGTTTTCGGGCGACAGAATGTCGTCCAATTCTGCTTCGCCCAACAAACCCAATTCCAACACCACTTCACGCACGCCTTTACCGGTTTGTGCGCAGATCTTACCTACTTTATCGCCGTTGTGGTGGCCGATAAAGGGGTTGAGATACGTTACCAACCCGATGGAATTCAACACATATTGTTCGCACACTCCGCGGTTAACGGTAATGCCGTCCACGCATTTTTCGGCGAGATTCACGCAGGCATTGCCGATAATGGAAATGCTTTCAAACATACATTGCCCGATTACCGGCTCCATCACGTTCAATTGCAATTGTCCCGCTTCGGCTGCGAAGGTAACGGCGGTATCGTTACCGATCACTTTGAAACACACTTGATTAACCACTTCGGGAATCACGGGGTTGACTTTGGCCGGCATAATAGACGAACCGGCCTGCATTTCCGGCAAGTTGATTTCGTTCAAACCGGCGCGGGGGCCTGATGACAGCAGGCGCAAGTCATTGCAAATCTTGGAGAGTTTTACCGCAGTGCGTTTCAACGCACCGTGCACGGTTACATAATCGCCGCAGTCTGAAGTGGCTTCAATCAGGTTGGGAGACAATGTACAAGCCAACCCGCTCACTTCGGAAAGTTTTTTCACCGCCAGTTGTGAATACCCTTCGGGCGCATTCACACCGGTACCGATTGCAGTAGCACCCAAATTTACTTCCAGCAGTGAAGCTGCAGCGTGTGAAAGGTGCCGGATTTCTTCTTCAAGCAATGTGGCAAATGCGCCGAATTCCTGACCGACTGTCATCGGCACGGCATCTTGCAACTGGGTACGCCCCATTTTCAATATGCCGCTGAATTCTTCGGCTTTATTTTCAAATGATTTTTTCAGACGGCCTACATGCTCCAACATGGCAATAATGCTGTTGTAAACTGCAATACGGAAACCCGTCGGATAGGCATCGTTAGTAGACTGGCTGGCATTAACATGATCCATCGGGTTGATAATATCGTAGCGGCCTTTTTCATAACCTAATATTTCCAAAGCAAGGTTGGCGATCACTTCGTTGGTATTCATATTTAATGAAGTACCTGCTCCGCCTTGAAAAACGTCCAACGGAAACTGATCCAAACAACGGTCTTTTACCAACACCTCATCACATGCCGTTTCAATCGCTGTCGCAACATCGGCAGGAATCACTCCTAATTCGCCGTTAGCCCGGGCGGTTGCTTTTTTTACCATTACCATGCCGCGCACAAACTCGGGAATATCTGAAATCTTCTGTGAAGAAATCTTAAAATTCTCAACGGCGCGCAAGGCATGAATTCCCCAATAAACATCATTGGAAATCAAACGTTCTCCGAGTAAGTCAGTTTCTTTACGGGTGTTCATATCATTTCTCCATATTATCGATTAGCCTACTAAAACAACGAGAAGCAGACGGGGCCGTCTGAAAACAAATATTTCATTTTCAGACGGCCTTCATCCATTAAATCAAACAACTGCCGCACAAAGGCTTCCACACACGATCTGTACAGCACAAACCGTTACCACTTCACACCGAGCCGGATTACGGTAACCCAAAGCCAAAGAAGCGGGATTCGCAAAGCCGTTGCCATTTCAAACAGCCTGTTTCCGCCGTTTCAACCAACGCCATGCAAACATCACATAACCCGACAAACTGTATCCCAAGAAAAACAAAAACAGTACCAACGAAGGTTCCCAAGCCACAATCAGCAATAGCAACATGAAAACCACCATAGCGAAAAACGGTACGCGGCGGCGCACGTTGATTTCTTTGAAACTCCAAAACGGAATCTGCACCACCATCGAAAGCCCGGCAAACAGCGTTACAATCAGGCAAACCCATTCCAATGCAGGCAGAGCTTCATGACTGTGGCTTACCCAAATCATGCCCACAATCAATGCCGCGGCAGTGGGGCTTGGAATACCGATGAACCAGCGTTTATCAACTTTTCCTATCAAAGTATTGAATAATGCCAAACGTAAAGCTGCACAGGCACAATAAATAAACGCCACCGAATAACCTATCTTACCAAACTGCCAAAGCTGCCATTTATAGGCAATCAACGCAGGGGCAACGCCGAAACTCACCATATCGGCCAAACTGTCGAGCTGTTCGCCAAATGCACTTTGGCTGTTTGTCCAACGCGCCACACGCCCGTCCATCCCATCAAGCAGCATGGAAACGAACACGGCAATTGCCGCCGTTTCATAACGCCCGTGCATGGCTTGGGTAATCGCAAAAAACGCAGAAAACAGCGCCGCAATAGTAAAAGAATTCGGCAACAGATAAATACTGTTTTGGCGCAAAGAAGCGCGATGGTGCGGCAGCGGGCTTTGCGGTGTATCCATTTTCTCTCCCGTATCAGCCGTTTCAGACGGCATTGATAATTGATATTAAGTTCCAGATATATAAAATACAAAGATAAAATATCCTGGCATTTCGGCTGTAATTGTTTAATTATACCGCATCTGCAAGCAAAGCCTATGCAAAAGGCCGTCTGAAATATGCAGACGGCCTTTTTTAACTTAAAGAATCAATCTAAAAAGTTTTGCTTAACTCAATAAACGCACGGTTCTTACTATGTTCATGAAAAACATCGTTACTGGAAGTACGGTTATGAGAAAAAGTCAGACGCGGAGTAATACCGCCAAAATGTACGGCGCGGTGCCATAACGATACAGAAGCATTCCACTCTTTATCTTCACGACGCTCGCCGTTGGATAGGAAAGTAGGCGTATCATATAAACGTCTTGCTCCGCCAATCTGCATACGGGTAGACAAACCGCCGGTCCATTCCTGCCCCCATGCCACCCGCACGCCGTAGCGGTTGAAATTATCGGAACGGTCTACACCATTACGCTCTTTATAGAAATCCGTTCCCAACAACCAATACCTGCGGGCATGCGGGTAAAATACCAATGAACTGCTGACCAATTGACTGCTTATATCAGAGCGTTGGCGCCGGATATTTTTCAGACGGCCCAGCTCAACCGCAGTTAACGTCTGTAACCGCCTAGTTTGCCAGCGGTTCCAATGCAACCGCACACCGTTAGCATAGCTATATGATTCATTACTGAAAATCCGACGTTCATGAAACGGTGAAACACCTATATCATTACGCTGATCCGCATGTCCGACACCTCCTGTTATGCGGATGGTAGTATCGTTATAGCGGGAATACGACGGGTAATTTTTACCATAAATATCCACACCCGCCTTAGTATAAAAACCGTCATTGACCGACCATTTTTTTTCAATCCCGGCTTGATAGCTGATGCCTGTGGCATCTATCGGCGCATCAAATGTCCAACCACGGAAACAATCATCACTTGGGTCTCTTTTTTTGGCTTCAGCGCATTGCCGCTCGTTAAGATAATCCCCCAACCGACGCTGTTTGGGTGCTTGGTTAATATTCTGCTCGCGAGCAACATTGATTCCTGCATATACCTGCCAGGCATCACGTTTACGCAAAACTTCGCGGTACTGTACAACCCGTTCACGCACGACATCCGGCAGATTTTCACTCTGCAAACGGTCAAATTGATCGGCTGCCGCCTCGTTCTGCTGATCCTCAAATAAAGCCTGTGCCAACTGCATACGGATAACTGTTGCTTCCGGCTGCTCTGCAATCAATTCACGGTAAAGCTTCACCGCCTCTTTAGCCCTACCTTCAGACTGTGCCACCAATGCCCGCCCGAATTTAGCCAATCCCTTGTCATGCTGGGGCCATTTCTCGTAAATAGGCAGCAACACTTTAATACCGGCCATATTTTGCATCATTACTGCCGAATACATCGCTCGTGAAAGTAATTCAGGATTTTCCAGCAACATCTGTGCATTCACTTCCAACACCTGCTCCTGTTTCGTTTCCGTTACAGGTTTAGGTTTGTCTGTTGCGTCAAGCACACTGGGCTCCGCCGTATGAAGTTTCAACTCCGGCTCAACTTGGGGCTCCGGTCTGGGAAACGGAACTGTATCGGCAAATACGGCTGATGAAAAAAAAGCTAAAGAACAAAAAAATAATGTTTTTTTCATAAGTATCATTTAATCAGGCCGCCTGAAAATTTCAGACGGCCTTTTCTGAATATTCCCAAAATGAATAATAATGATTTGTACTATCAATTATTTCGTAGCGAGATAATACTCCAATCCTTCCCATCACACCATGCAAAACCCGGCAAACAATCGATTCGGTTCTTTAACATAATGTTTTAAATATTTTTTTAAATATTGTGAAGTTGTTTAAAATATTTTCAGATGGCCTATGATATTAAAAGCAAACCATAAGCGGCGTTTTGTTATTGTTTCAACAACCGCATAAACCCAACAAAGTAAAACCGCCTGAATTGCTCAAGCGGTTTCATTCGGAAACAAAAATTTATGGGCGTTTCGCACCGTAACCGCCGATCAATTGTTTATCCTTGCCCGACAAGCCATAAGTACCGCCGATTTCAGCAACATTGGCACCATAGAATTTACCATTCAATGTACCGGTCATCGCTTTATTAGCAGTATTTACTTCGCCTTTGAAGTTGTTGCTGTTGCCTGTCCAAACTGCCGAACCTTTCATATCATATTCGTCAGCTTTGCTGGAAACACGCACACCTTTGTCCAAAGCATGGAATTGCGAATTGCTGGTTTCAAAACGTAAAGCTTTCTTGGCAAAGTCGGCAACCGCAGTTACATCTGCAGTAAGCTGGCGATCTACCTTACCTGATTCGCGAAGATAAGCCGTAGTCAACCCGCGATAAGTAGCCGTGCCGGCTTTAGGTATTGAAGCAATCGGCGTTTCATCACCCAGGCTTTGATAAGCATGAGTAACACCATTGCGTGTATCCGTGTAATGGGCAAAAGTTTGATAGGTCCAACCGGCCGCGGCGGAATCATGCAATACAACGCGTGTACCGTCAATAAATTGAATGATATAAACACCATCAAATGCTTTGTTAAATACTAAGTTGTCTTTATCTTTTTTAATATAGGCAAGGCTATCGACAGCACTAGAAAATTCTTTAGCCAATTTTTCACGCTCAGCACGATCTTTATTGTAAGCATTTTCAATTTTTACTTTTTCTTTTAATGCTTCATCTTTTACTTTTTGAGCATCAGCCAAAGCCTCTTGATCATTAGCCTTTTGAGCTTTAGCCAAAGCCTTTTCTGCTTTTTCCAATGCTTCTTTAGCGGCTTTCAGCTTGATGTAATTCGTTGCAATTACTTTATCTAAAGAAGTTTTAACCGGAGAGAAAACGGTATTAGGTTCATCACCTGTCTGGGCGCTGATATCCTCCTTGGAAGTACCGCTGGAAAAAACTTTACCAATAGCAGAATGAGGTGTAGCAAAGCTGACTTCGGTTGCATTATCACCTGTAGTAGTGTTATTCAATACCACTCCATCAATTACAACCGCACTATTTTTATTAGAAGCCAAACTACGGATCAAACCGATTTGAGTATCTACTAAAGCAGGTTTTCCATTCACTGTGCGCAATTGCATGTGCGGATTATGTTGCTGCGCTCCGGCAGAAGAAATAAACGAAGTATGCAACGGAGTAGGCAGATTTAACGGTTCAAGGCTTTTATTATCGGTAATCGCTTCACCTAAGTTTCCATCAGCTGAAGGAGGCACACCAACATTTCCTGCAGCTTCCAAAGCTTGGACAACGGCATTTAATTTTTCTAATAGCTCTTTACTTACCAAAGATCTTTCTGCGGGACTTAATTTTCTGAAACCGGCTAAAGCAGCTTCAACAGCTTGTTTGTCTTCAGCAGTAATTTCCCCTGGAGCATCCAGTTGTTCAATCTGATTCATCACATTACGTGCGGCTCGAGCGTTTTCAACCAACTGTGTATTCAGCGGATCACCACCGCCTCCTCCCCCGCAAGCTGCAAGCATGGCAGCGCAGATTACAGTTAATGCGATATGTTTAGTAGACATTTTTTTAGACATAACATCCCCTTTATTGTGGATTTAAGTTGGCAAGTGGCTTAACCGTTCCTGCATTACACTTTGTAACAAAATTATACGAATTTTAAACTAAAATCTCAATGAAACAATCTTAATTAACAAATATCGTTATTTTTTCAGTTTTTATATATCAATTTTGCAACAAAATTAATTAAATAATTTTAAACATATAAAAATCAAACATTTACGCTTTAAAAAATACAAAAAAGCACCGAAATTATCGGTGCTTTTTTATTTGAATTGGCGGAGTGGACGGGGCTCGAACCCGCGACCCCCGGCGTGACAGGCCGGTATTCTAACCAACTGAACTACCACTCCGCACAAGAAACTTGGTGGGTGATGACGGAGTCGAACCGCCGACATTCTGCTTGTAAGGCAGACGCTCTACCAACTGAGCTAATCACCCGTAAATCGGCAAACCGTGATTAAATCAAATTTCCGAATTCCACGCAAGTTTTTTTTATTATCCTCTTCTCCAATATTTAGTAAACATCTGAAATTTAAATATAATTAATTTCAAACAGTTTTCCCACTAAAACCAATGTCCCAGTTTTTCCGCTTTTGTATTCAAGTACCGCTCATTTTCGGCATTTTCACCGACCTGTAACGGTACACGACTCACAATTTTAATACCGGCATCTGCAATCACTTGAACTTTTTCAGGATTATTAGTTAAAAGATTAATTTCTTTCACACCCAAATGCTCAAAAATATGCTTGGCCAATGTAAAATCCCGCGCATCTACGGGCAACCCTAGAGCCACATTTGCTTCTACGGTATCCAATCCTTGATCCTGTAATTGATATGCACGGATTTTGTTAATCAATCCAATCCCCCGCCCTTCTTGTCTCAAATAAACAATCACACCCCGCCCTGCTTTTTGAATAACTTGCATGGCAGCTTGAAGTTGCGGACCGCAATCACATTTTTGAGAAAACAATGCATCACCGGTAAGGCATTCGGAATGCACTCGTGCTAAAACTGGTACACCATCCGTAATATCCCCCATTACCAAAGCGACATGTTCTTGCCCTCCAGATACTTCTTCAAAACCATGTAATGTAAATACACCCCATTCGGTCGGCAGACGACAGGCGGCAATAAATTTAACCGGTTTAGTCATTTTTTTCTTCCTGTGATTCGTATTTCAACAAGGCTTTCATAGGCTCGATTAAAGCCAACGACAACGCCACCCAATCTATTTGCGCCGCTTCATTTACTGCTGTTTTATCAGTATATTCCGCATATAACACACCTAAAACTGCACCACTTTCTGTACATATTGGCAGTGAAATTTGACTCTGACTACGTATATGATGCGAACCTTGCAGCTCCTTTTGCTCCAGCCAGTACGCCACGTCATCTACAATATTCAACCAACCCGTTTGAGCTGTCCGCGCGGGCAGATAGAAGCTGCAATTTTCTTCATTTACCGGAACCTTCTGCTCAATCCCTTTTCCTTGCTGCACCAAACGCAACAAATAAGGCTTATTGTTTTCAGACGGCATCAAAGCATAAATTGCAACACTTTGAACATTTTGATTACGGTTGAATACCGAATCTAAAGCCATAAAAATCTTTTTTAATAAAGTTTCATTTTCAGAATTTTGCTCTATATATTCCGATAAAACCACTTCATCATTGATATACCACAAGACCGAATGATCTATTGACGCATTACCCATATTAATCACTGCCTGAGTAGCTAAATAAGCGACACGCACTTCATCTCTCGGCAAACGCAGGCCTTGTGTTTGCAAATAATCCTGAATCAATAAAACAGGCATAATTTCTTCTTTCTGAAATATTCCTAATTTTAATATTGAAGCTGTCTGAAAAACTATTCAAACGACCTTATCCAATATATAAATTAAGTCCATTATACCGATTTTCAAGCAACAATAATCTTGCATCTTGTATTGTTTCCAGTATAATGACCTGATTAATCGCAGCGGAAGTGGCGAAATTGGTAGACGCACTGGATTTAGGTTCCAGCGCCGCAAGGTGTGAGAGTTCGAGTCTCTCCTTCCGCACCAAACTCAAAAAATAACAGCCTTTACGGGCTGTTTTTTTACGTCTACACCCGTCTACCCAAATACACAAAAACCCAAGCTCAGCAAGTCTTTCAAGCTGATAAAGGGCTGTTTTAAAGGACCTTCATTATCTATTTCCATCTAACGTCCCGTTTTATTAAATCAACAAAAATATGGGGTATATTTCAGTATAGCTAAAAAAATACCCCCAAATGTCCTAAATACCCGACAAATAAAGCACTTAGAGCTCATCGATAAAATTCAAAAGCTATCGGATGGCGGCAGCTTAATTTCAAGTTCGACGGCAAACAGAAATTTCTATCGCTACATCAATCATGATTGAAGATGAAAAAGGCTATGAGGCCGTCTGAAATAGGAGTTTACAATCGGTATAGGCAGCTTATCGAATAGTAGGAAATAAATTTTTGGAAGAACATGAAAATGGATCGCAAAAATCACAATATGTTAAAAGCCATTTTTGAAAATCTTAAATCAGGGCTTAAAAAAATTGTTCAAATTAAGATTTTAGTTTCTACTTCAAACAGAGAAAATACATCCATATTTAAAACTGAAAACATAAAACAATGGCTAAGGGGCAATAAAACTCAACCTAAATTAAATAGAAAACCAAACAGAAAATTAAGAAAAACAGAAAATAACGCTATTAAACCAACCGCTTCAAAAGCTGCTAATCGATGTTATACAGAAAACAAGCCGCCCTGTTTTCTGCCGTTAAAAAATAATCAATGCGGCAAAAAACAGGGCGGCTTGTTTTGTTTGGCGTAAACGTCTTCGATTATCTTGAGATAATCCCCTAGAATTTTATGCGTAAGCCGGTAGCAAATTCATTTCTATGTAATTTTACATCTTGGAATTTACCCCAATAATTGTAGCGGTATCCTGCGTCTAAAGTTATTTTTTCATTAATTTTAAATCCCACTCCTGCCAATACACCCGCACCTACACCGTTTTTCCCTTTATGAAAAAACTTTGTTCTGCCTACTTGCGGGAAAGTTTTTTTTACATCTACTTCAATACGGTTAAACCCTACACGCACACCCAGATACGGTTTGACTCTTTCACTAGCCGGAAAATCATAAATGGTAGAAATGCCGAAGCTTTTAAAGTCCACTTTACCTTCATCCTGATATTTCAATTTGATGGTGGTTTTTAATTTTTTGATTCTATAGTTAAACGTTCCGCTATCGGAAAAATTCAAAGGCCGATAATGCGTGTAATCCACCCCTATACGAAAATTGTTGCCGAAATCATATCCGGCCGTGATGCGCGGGCTGAAACTATCTTTTGAATACTCAAGATTTTTATCGCTTTCGATTTTTATTTTGCTGAAAGCCACTTCCGGTTGCAGATAAATACCCGACTCAGCGTAAACCGGCACCGCTGAAGCAAGAAAAAATACCGTTAATAAGATTCTCGTTTTCATTATAAACCTCAGAATTATTATTCAATTAAGTATATGTTTTATAATGAATAATTATATGACAAAAGAATTTAACCTTCAATTTAATACTCAATAAGCATAAATGGAAATTTAATATAACCAATCTTTCTTATATTAAAACCAACCATTCTTTCCTTTTTTCAGACGGCCTCTATACAGTATCGGCATCACAACAATAAAGCCGAGGAACATTCATGACTACCACCGATCCCAGAGCCAAGCTTCCCTCTGCTCCACCAGCCGACAACGAACGCCTCAAAGACCAAAGCCGCTATCTCGAAGGAACGATTACGAGCGATCTTTCAGACGGCCTCACCGGAGGGTTTAAGGGAGACAATTTCCAGTTAATCCGTTTTCACGGCATGTATGAGCAGGATGACCGCGACATCCGCGCCGAACGTGTCGAGCAGAAACTGGAGCCGCTGAAAAATGTGATGCTGCGCTGCCGTTTGCCCGGCGGCATCATCCAGCCCGCGCAATGGCTGGGTATTGACGAATTTGCCACCGAACATACTTTATACGGCTCCATCCGCCTTACCAACCGCCAAACTTTCCAATTCCACGGCGTGCTTAAAGAAAACATCAAACCCATGCACCAATGGCTGCACAAGCTCGGTTTGGATTCCATCGCCACCGCCGGCGACGTGAACCGCAATGTGTTGTGCACCAGCAATCCCGTTGAAAGCGGGCTGCACAAAGAAGCCTACGAATGGGCGAAAAAAATCAGCGAGCATCTGCTGCCGAAAACCCGCGCCTATGCCGAAATCTGGCTGGACGGCGAAAAAGTCGAATCCACCGAAACCACCGCGCCCGCGCCGCTTCCCGAAAGCGTGAAAAGCGGCGACGCTACCGAACCCGTGCTCGGCAAAAACTACCTGCCGCGCAAGTTCAAAACCACCGTGGTGATTCCGCCGCATAACGATGTCGATTTGCATGCCAACGATTTGAACTTTGTGGCCATCGGCGAAAACGGCAAGCTCGTCGGCTTCAACGTATTGGTGGGCGGCGGTTTGTCGATGGAACACGGCAACACCAAAACCTATCCCAACACCGCCAAAGAATTCGGCTTCGTGCCGCTGGAAAAAACGCTGGATGCCGCCGCAGCCGTGGTTTCCGTGCAACGCGACTGGGGCAACCGCAGCGACCGCAAAAACGCCAAAACCCGCTACACGCTGGAGCGCGTGGGCGCGGACGTGTTTATCGAAGAAGTGGAAAACCGAATGGGTGCGAAGTTTGAACCCGTGCGCCCGTATCAATTTACTTCGCGCGGCGACCGCATCGGTTGGGTGCAGGGCGAAGACAAAAAATGGCACCTTACCCTGTTTATCGAAAACGGCCGTCTGCTCGATTACCCCGGCAGACCGTTGAAAACCGGTATGCGCGAAATCGCCAAAGTCCATAAAGGCGACTTCCGCCTTACAGCCAACCAAAACCTGATCGTGGCCAACATCGCCCCGCGCGATAAAGCCAAAATCGAAACCATTGCCCGCGAACACGGCTTAATCAGCGATGCCGTTACCCCGCAGCGCGAACACAGTATGGCCTGCGTATCGCTGCCGACCTGCCCGTTGGCAATGGCCGAAGCCGAACGCTTCCTGCCGCAGTTCACCGACAAGCTGGACGCGCTGTTTGCCAAACACGGCTTGCAGCAAGAGCATATCGTGCTGCGCATCACCGGCTGCCCCAACGGTTGCGGCCGTGCCATGTTGGCCGAAATCGGTTTGGTGGGCAAAGCGGTCGGTCGCTACAACCTTTACACCGGCGGCAACCGCGAAGGCACGCGCATTCCGCGCCTGTTTAAAGAAAACATCACCGAAGCGGAGATTTTAGACATCATCGACGGTTGGCTGGGCGAATGGGTGAAAGGCCGTCTGAACAACGAAGGCTTCGGCGACTTTGCCGTGCGCACCGGCATCGTGAAGCCCGTGCTGAATGCGCCGCGCGATTTTTGGGCAGCATAGCCCAATACAACCGAAATTAAAGGAACAATTATGCAAAAAACCGGTCTGATTTAAATTCAGTCCGGTTTTTGAATAAAGGCCGTCTGAAAACTTTTAAGACGGCCTTTAAACAGCATTCTTTCCGATAGCAAAATAAACAAAACAATTTAAAGCCTTAGCCGTGCCGCAATGATGAAAATAATCGGCGGCCTTGCACCATCATCCGGTTTATCGGCTATACTTGCGGCAACGGAAGCTGCAAAATACCGCATAAAAAACTGATTTAAAAACCCATTATTTTTTCTTCACTTACCCAAGGAAATCATCATGGCCCTCAACAAAATCGCCCGTAAAAGCAGCAAGTTCCGCGTGGTGTTTATGGTGCCCGATTTCTGTTGGCCGCCCCCGCCCGCTCCGCCGCAAGTGCCGCCGATTCCCCTCCCTCTGTTCGCCGACCTCGGCGGTGCCCAAAACGTTACCGAAGACGTCAGAATCAACCGCAAGCAGGCTTTCGTCTTCAATGCCAGTAAAACCAATAAAACCTACGGCGACGAAATCGCCCTGCCCGGCCGCAAAGGGGTGATTTCCCGCACCGCCACCCAACCGGCCTGGCCGATGATGCATTCTTCTTCGGTTAAAATCCGCCAACGCTATATCGTCCGTGCCGGCGATATGTTCCATATGAACAATAAGTATAAGAAGCCGAGGCCCCCCAAACCGTGTATTTCTTGTAAGATGGCAGCGGCGGTCGGTCGCCCGGTCAATCCGATTCACGGGTTGAAGTTTCTGGAGAACGAAACCGATTTCGCCTTCGAAGGCTTGATGCCTTTGGTGTGGAACCGCAGCTATTATTCCGACCAAGACGGCACCGGCTGGCTCGGCGAGGGCTGGAGCATACCCGGCAGCCAACGCATCATCCGCGATGCGGCGGGCTTGGCCTATATCGATGATCAGGGGCGGCTGTTTCCGCTGCCGGAAGTGGACGAAGACGATGAAGAACCGGTGTTGTTCGAGAGCGAACAAATCTGGTTCAGCAAGAATTCAGACGGCCATTATGTGATTGCTTCGTTAAACGGTTCGGTGTCGCTGCGTTTCGCGCCGCTGGCGGTCTCGGAAGACGATCCGAACGGCAACAGTTGCAGCCTCTTGCCGTTGGTGGCGGTGGAAGATGCCAACGGTAACCATCAGCGCTTTATCTACCACCCGCTGACCGGATTGCCGCAATACATTATCGACGGCAACGGACGGGTGTTCTACCTGCACTTCGGCAATGTCGCCGATGCCGCCGCGCCCAAACTGCGCCTGTTGTCGGTATCGCTGCTCGATACCCTGCCCGCTGTCGGCGCAGCCGCACAGATCGGCGCAGCATTGGTGCGCTACGAATACAGCGCCGGCGGCGATTTGCTGCGTGTTATCGGCCGCGACGGTGTAGTCAAACGCAGCTTCACCTATCAAAACAACCTGATGGTGTCGCACACCGATGCGGCGGGTTTGACCGCTTATTACGAATACAGCCATTACACTCCCACCGGCAAAGTATTGCGCAACTGGACTTCGCTGGGCGAAGAATGGCGTTTCACCTATCACGACGGCTACACCGAGGTAACCGATGTCTTGGGGCGCACCGAACAATACCATTACGACTATAACAACGAGTTGACCAAACGGGTGTTCGCCGACGGCAGTACCAATATCATGGAGCGCGACAGCTTGGGCCGTCTGCTCAGCCACACCGACGCAATGGGCCGCGTTACCCGTTACCAATACAGCAACGAAGGCCAAATCGA